>CAZMQY010000555.1:0-1529 GCA_964568335.1 uncultured Clostridium sp. | reverse complement strand
TCTCTCCATTTGCCATTTATGAATAAATAATTTTCGCTTACACCTATTTCCTTAAATCCACAAGCTAAAAGCACCGCCTGAGATTTAATATTATCCACCAAAGTAGTTGCTTCAATTCTATGCAAATTCAAGTCATTAAAGGCATAGTCCATCACAAGTGCTAAAGCTTCCTTCATATATCCCTTTCCCTGATCATCTTTATCCATAGAATAGCCTACAAAGGCATTTTTAAATACTCCCAAAACTATATTGGATATTCTTATCTTGCCTATAAACTTATCATCTTTAAAAATACCTAAATTGACACAATGTCCATTTAGAAACTTCCAAGGTGTAAAAACTCTCATCTCTAGATGGTTCATATTGCCTTAGATGTTCTCTGTTTCTTTTGTAATACTCTAAAAGCTCCGTTGAATTTTCTGGAGTTAAAAGCCTAAGTTCAATTCTCCTGCCTTTAAGTAAAACATTTCTTTTTCTGATGCCCGCCTCATAAGTCTCTTTGTCTATTCCAAACATAAGCTCGTGCTTATAATGTTTATCCCCAATTATACTATTTGTAACAATTCCTTCCAGCTCATATCCAAGCTCTGTAAAAGCTCTTGTACATGCATCTTCATTAATAAGAGCACTTACCTTAAATATATCCATATTTTTAAAGAGAATAGCTAATATTAGTTTTAATGCATCCTTTAAAATTTTATAATTATCCTCATCATTTCTATAAAACTTTACCCTAAAGCTGCAGAACCTATTTTCTTTAGAAAGTTCTATTATGAAAAAACGTCCTCTAGTTATACCAACAGAATCTTTTATTATATATTCTCTTTCATTTCCTTTTACAGGTGCTAAACTTATACTTTGAGCTTTATCCATACCCATGCTCCTTGCCCCCTTATCGTGTAATATCCTTTACATTCTTATATATAGCAAAAATAAATAAAATTGATAAAACTAAACCTGCTGGCAACAGATAAAAGGAGCTGTAAACACCAATTTTATCGTTTAAATAGCCCATAAGCATATTTAGCACCATATTTGTAGCTGAACTTGCAGTAACTATTATTCCAGTTGCATAAGCACCATGTTCCTTGAAAACTTTGCTTATAGTTACTACAACCGTTGGAAAGGTTACTGAAAAAAACAATCCCGATAGAGAAATCATGATTAGCCCCTTTTCTCCTAAGTTAATACCGACAACAAATAATATCACCGCTGTAAGAAGTGATATTAACACAGTCTTGATATAGCCTACTTTTTCAGCAATAAAGCCTCCAACAAGCCTTCCAACTGTAAAAACTCCAAAGAACAGTGCCAAATAGAAAGAACTTCTGCTTTTATCATAGGAATAAACCTTCTCTATAAAATTAACAAACCAACTGGCTGTACCCATCTCGGCAAACACATAAAAACCTAATCCAAACATATAAAGGTATACAAGTTTATTTTTAGACAACGCAGAATTGCTCACTGTTTCGTTATTTTCAAGCCTGCTTTTATGCGTATTAGGTATTTTAATTGGAAAGAAAAAT
>CAZMQY010000554.1:1090-1530 GCA_964568335.1 uncultured Clostridium sp. | reverse complement strand
GCTTCTTTAAGTGGACCATGTATTGAGCCCCAACATACAAGTAATGTTTCTGGTTCCTCCACGCCAAAGTAGTCAGGTTCAATTAATTCTTCCCTTAGAAGCTCCAGTTTTCTCATTCTCTTTTCCATTTGCGCATTACGAACCTGAGCACTTTCAGTTATTTGGCTGTCCTCGGTGTGTTCATCGCTATCTACAAGCACTACAGCACTTTCAAATTGTCCCGGAAGTATTCTAGGAGATATGCCACTTTCAGTAACCTTATATCTCTTGTAGCTGCCATCTGCCTCTAAAGCATCGCCTGTTGCTATATATCTTTCAATTTTTATCTTGTCAAAATCAAACTCTTCTGTATTAACCATAGTGTCAGCAAGGTATTGATCCGTTAGTAGTATTACAGGAATTTGATACTTATCTGCTAAATTTAAAGCTCTTGCAGTTCC
>CAZMQY010000554.1:0-1080 GCA_964568335.1 uncultured Clostridium sp. | reverse complement strand
AAAAGGCATCCTGGACATTTCTAACAGAAAGCACCATTCTTGGACCTTCACCATGGGATGCAGTTACTAAGAAGCTTAGATCGCTCTGCTCTGTTCTTGTAGGAAGTCCAGTAGCTGGTCCCGGTCTTTGAGAGTCTATTAAGAGCAGCGGTGTTTCCGTAATGCTCGAAAGTCCTATTGCCTCAACCATAAGAGAAACTCCCCCGCCAGAGCTTCCTGTTGCCGCTCTAGCTCCTGCATAGGAAGCACCAAGAGCCATATTTATTGCTGATATTTCATCCTCTACTTGCTCAACTAATATCCCCGCATCCTTTTGAACCTTAGAAAGATAAGTCATTATGCTTGTTGCCGGTGTCATAGGATAGGCTGAGTAAAAATTCAATCCGCCAGCCAAGGCTCCAAGTGCAATGGCTTCATTACCATTAATTAAAATATGCTTATCTTCATGTCCTTTTGGCAATTCAAAATGCTTTTTTGCAGCTTCCTTACCTTTTCCAAAGGCTTTAATGTTTGCTTCAATTATTTTTTCATCCCAGTTCTTATTAAATAATGTTTCTATATTATTAAAATCTATTCCAAACAGCTTTGCTAGCGCTCCAACAGCCACTGTGCCAAATACTTTTGGGCTGCCGGACTCTACCGCAATTTTCTTAAGTGGAATCCTTAACGCTCTGACATCCTCTGATTTTACAGACTCATCACAAATTAGCACTCCATTTTTCTGAAGTCTTTCCATGTGATTGTCTACAGTATTCTTGTCTAAAGCAATTAACACATCCAAAACAGGATAATGAGAGCTAATTTCCTCATCTCCAAATCTTATTTGAATAAAATTATGTCCTCCACGAACTCTAGACATATAATCCTTTGTAGTATAAACATAGTACCCGCTCTTTTTTAGCACTCTTTCAAACAATGCACTTATAGTATCCATACCCTGTCCTGCAGAGCCGCCAATTAAAATATTATATTTCATTTTTTTCAACTCCTTTAACGAAAATTTTTACACTTATTTTGATAATTTATATTAATCGATAATAATTATCATTTAATTTAATTATATATCATTTCCATAATTAA
>CAZMQY010000553.1:0-1536 GCA_964568335.1 uncultured Clostridium sp. | reverse complement strand
AATTTTTAACTATACCATAAGAGGTGTTCAGCAGGTAAGCAGCAGTGAGCTAAGCTTCGCAGCTTCCAGTAGTGGAAACGTTCAGGACGATGTTATGTATATTCTAGGCACTGAAGATAAAGCTGAAAATAAATGGATAAGTGCAGAGGAGTTTAAGCAAAACTATTATAGTTTTATGAAAGATAAGTATACCTTGTATATTAGATTGAAGCTTAATAATAGTGAAGGTGAATGGACAAACCCTGCTATCTACTTTGAAGGGTTAAAGGGCTGGAGCTATGAGGTGTTCTTAAATGGAAGGATTGTCTATAGAAGCTACGACAATATTTTAGGAAGGGATTTAGACCTTGATAAAATATATAACAATGTGATTGTGCCTTTAGGCATGCCTGATAGAAGAGGACAGGGGCATGGACTGCAAATGGAAAATAGTTTTGATGAAGATGTACTTGTAGTTAAATTAGATAAAGGCAGCAATAAAGTTGTAAAACCTGTTTTAAGTGAAAGATCAATTCTTATTGGAGAGCACAGGGATATTATTACCTCTGTAATAAAAACTGACATGAAGAAACTAGTTATGAATTCAGCTATATCTGCTACAGCAGTTATGTTTGCTATAATTGGTCTTTTGTTTACGGGAAGAGATAGAAAGATACTATTTTCCTTAAGTTTATTTTCATTTTGCATGGGTATGTATGGTATAGCAAGTCTAAAAGGTATAAATTCAATATTGATTGACTCGTCTATAATATGGTCGTATCTATACTATTTGTCCTTGGCCTATTCACCTTATGCCTTTGCTTACTTCTTTGAACATATATTTGGAGAAGTTCATGAAGGTTTTCTAAGATTTATAAGGCTTATAAGAAGGCTTCAGGCTATATCAGCTTCTATACTTACGGGAACTGTGATTTTGCATACAGCCTCAAGAGGCAGAGTTGATCTTATTCATGTAGGTCTTTATGTTTTATTTTTTTCTTTATTAGTGTTAATAGCAGAAACTTTAATTGCCTTAATATCAGGAGTTCTTAAGCGCAGCTCTGAAGCAGCAATATTTGCTGTTGGAATCTGCATTTATGTATACTATATTGTTTATGCTTTTGTTAACAATACCCATATTAATGAGTTTGGATTGATTTTATTTCTACTTTCATTGATTACTATTACTGCTAGACGATTTGTCCAAATGAGTCAGGATAAAATAGCTAATTCTAAAGAATTAGAAGTAAAGAATATAGAATTGACAGCAGCTTGGAAGGAAGTAAGCGCCTCAAAGGAGGAAATAATTGAATTAAACAAGACTCTTGAGCAGCGAGTACATGACAGAACCGAGGCATTGGAGGTATCAAACAGGGATTTGAAAATTGCTCTGGAAAGGCTGCAGCTCACCCAAAACCAGCTAATTCAGTCTGAAAAACTAGTGGCGCTAGGAGGTCTTGTGGCTGGGGTATCGCATGAGATTAACACTCCTGTAGGTGTAAGCGTTACTGCGGCATCGTATCTAAAGGAAAAGACCGAAGAGATTGCTTCTGCCTT
>CAZMQY010000552.1:387-1540 GCA_964568335.1 uncultured Clostridium sp. | reverse complement strand
TAAGATTTAGCTCTTTAATTCAGAAAGATAGTACTAAAAAAGAGATTATAACATACTTTTTGTCAATTTTAGAATTGATTAGAATGAAATATATATATGCAAGTCAAGAAGAAGATTTTTCTGATTTAATTATTAGTAGAAGATTAGAAGAGGAGCAGTAATTTATGGATATTAGAGAACTTAAATCTATAATTGAATCATTACTATTTACTTGGGGAGATCCCCTAGATATTAAGGATATAGCATCTATTGTAGAGGTAAATGAAGAAGAGTTATCTAAAGTTATGCAAGAAATGATGGATGAATTTGATTATAATATGCGTGGAATAAGAATAATAAAGGTAAATGATTCCTATCAGTTTGGAACAAGACCTGAAAATTTTGAGTGGATTAAGAAATTATCAAGTCCTAAAATAGCAAAAAACTTATCAAATGCTGCATTGGAAACACTATCAATTATTGCTTATAGACAGCCTATAATTAAGTCAGATATAGAGGCAATAAGAGGTGTGAGATGTGACAAGGCAATAGAGACATTAATTGAAGAACTTGGCCGTTTAGAAAGAGTAGGGAGACCAATACTATATGGAACTACTGATGTATTTTTAAGGTGTTTTGGTCTAGAAAGCCTGGAAAGTTTACCACCTTTAAAAGATATTGCTGATGATATAGATAATATGAAGACAGAGGAATAATACTAATTTTAGTATTATTTTTCTTTTTTTTGGAAATATAAGGATAGTGATTCAAAAAGGACGTGATACTATGAGGTATGTTTTTCTTTTTTTGTTATTAATATCTCTAATTTTATTTATTATACCATTTAAAATTAAGATCTATTATGAATTTACTGATCAGTCTAATTACAAGATAACTATTACATACTTATTTGGTCTTATTAAAAAAGAGATTGATTCTACAAGTAAGGGTGTTAAGAAAGACAAAGATAACAATTCAAAAGTAAAACCTGTTGATTTTATTCGGTATCTTATTGATAAAGGAAATATAAAAAAACTATACCTTACAGTTAATGTTGGTTTTGAGGATGCTAGTTTAGTAGGAATAGCTGTTGGGGTTATATGGGCTATAGTTAATAGTATCTTTGCATATTTTCTTAGCGGCGATGATATATACAGGATTGATGATAAAGATA
>CAZMQY010000552.1:0-377 GCA_964568335.1 uncultured Clostridium sp. | reverse complement strand
ATGTAATTCCAGTATTTAACGAAGATATATTTTCATTGTTTTTTTTATGTATAATTAAAGTAAATTTGGTTTATATTATTACTGCGTATATTAAGATTTTAAAGAAAAGAAAAGGTGGTGATAGTATTGCCAGAACATCCAATAGAAGGATTAATGAAAACTACAATGAATAGCTTAAAAGAGATGGTAGATGTAAATACCATTGTAGGTGATGCTGTACATGCGGTAGATGGATCTGTAATAATACCAGTATCTAAAATATCTTTTGGATTTGCATCAGGTGGTAGTGAATTCAATAGAGATAAAGATAAAAGAGATAGTCTAACAGAGGAAAAATTCCCATTTGGTGGAGGAAGTGGAGCAGGTGTATCTGTTTC
>CAZMQY010000551.1:0-1543 GCA_964568335.1 uncultured Clostridium sp. | reverse complement strand
ATATTAATTAATCCGTATTTTCTTCTTTGTCATGAAATCTATTGGCAACTGTCTCTGGTTGAACAGGTGTTAAAATCACATGCTGACTATCAGTAATTATAACTGCCCTAGTCCTTCTTCCATAAGTTGCATCTATTAAAAGACCTTTATCCCTTGCTTCTTGAATTAATCTTTTAATTGGCGCAGATTCTGAACTAACCACGGCAATTATTCTATTAGCCGAGACAATATTGCCAAAACCAATGTTAATTAGTTTTATTGACATAATCATCCTCCCTAACTACTCCACATTTTGAACTTGTTCTCTTATTTTTTCTAATTCTGATTTTATCTCTACTACATTTTGAGAAATCAGCATATCGTTTGCTTTTGAACCAATTGTATTTATTTCTCTATTCATTTCTTGAATTAAGAAGTCCAACTTTCTTCCTACGGAATCTTTTTCATCTAGTATAGATAAAAATTGCTTTACATGACTTTTGAGCCTTACAATCTCTTCGTTGATATTACTCTTATCTGCAAAAATAACTACCTCAGATGTAATTCTATCCTCATCTATATTAATGTCTTTATCCAATAATTCACTAATTCTTTCCTTTAACTTGTCTTTATATTCTAATACAACTAATGGAGATCTTTCTTCTATTTCTAATACTATGGTTTCAATTCTATTTAACTTTGAAATCATATCATCTTTTAGCTCTTCACCCTCTACCATCTTCATACCCATAATATCTCTAAGGGCTAGATTTAATGCCTCTTTTAGACAAGTCCATGCAGTATCTTCATCTAATTCTTTTCTTTCAGTTTTAATTACTTCAGATAAACCTAGTATATTAAATAATCTAACATTTTCCTCTAGATTCAATTCTGCTGATAATCCTTCTAAAGCAGATTTATAAGATTTTGCCAAAGGAACATCCACTTTAATTTCTATGGCTGATTCATTGATATAATCTAAATTAATATATACATCAATCTTACCTCTGCCAATTTCCTTTTTAATAATTTTTTTAATATTTTCTTCTAAATATCCAATATGCCTAGGCATTTTGACTATAATATCATTATATCTATGATTAACAGCCTTTATTTCTACTTTAAAGTTATAGAACTCGTTACTAAATTCACCTCTACCAAAACCCGTCATACTCTTGATCATAAAAAACACCTCTCTTCCACCACTTATTGTGTTACAGTTAAGTATTATATATCTTATATTAATATTAATCTACTATATATTACAAATTTTTAATATTCTCTTTCCAATTCCTTTTAGTTTATTATTTCTTAATATAATGGTATACTTTTAGTATTCTTAGTTAATATTGGAGGAATTAATATGGCATTTGATGGTATTGTAACAAAAGCAGTTGTTAAAGAGTTAAGAGAAAAATTAATAGGAGGCAGAGTTGATAAGATTTATCAGCAAGAAAAAGATGAAATTTTAGTCCATATTCATAGTAAGGGAACTAATTATAGATTAATCATGTCTGCTAGTAGTAATAATCCACGAGTTTATTTAACAGATTATTCTAAGAAA
>CAZMQY010000550.1:0-1543 GCA_964568335.1 uncultured Clostridium sp. | reverse complement strand
CAAGCCAAAGAAGCCCAAGGGTTCCTTTGATTTATTCTAATTTAAATGTCATTCTAGAATAAAGTCTATTTGTTAAGTTTAAATTCTAGAGCCTTTGACAATATGTTTATGTCACCATTAAATGGGTAATATGACAATCTGTTTTCATTATCAAAAATTATATAAAATGGTGGTTCATGCTCTGGAATTATTATATACACTTCGCTTACAGCTGCATCTAATGAATCGGAATTTACTTTAATAGCAGGGTCTAATGGAACTTTAATGGCATATCCATCATCGGTAACAGGGTCATTCTTACCATATATGTCATTTATATTTTGAATCCATTTTCCAACCATATTTTGAATTTGGGGAGTTGATTGAACTACTTTAACTACTTTATCTTGCTTTGGGTCAAAAATTTCAACATATTTAAAGTCTTGTGCCAGGGCATACCTTGATTGAAGAAACATGAGCAAAAAAGAAACAATTATTATAAGTTTTTTAATCATATTATTCACCTCTTTATTAAGGTTTCCTGAAACTAATGCAGTTATTATGCACCCCTGCATTTAATACCCCCTTTTCTTTTACGACGAACTAGTAAAGTATTGTGAACAAATGATTTCAAAATTCGTACAAATAATTAAAAGTATATTATTTTGAGAGGGCTTTATGAGGAAGTTATTATTTATCCTATTTACCTTAATGATTTTTGTTTTTAGCGGGTGTACTCCAATAATTGCAGGAGATGAAAAGATAGTCGGAGATGAAAAGACAGCAGAAGATTTTGTTAACTCTAAAGGCTATAGCATTACTGCTCGAAGGGGACAAGTGGAAAAGTATGTATTAGAGAAAGATAAACTTTATGGCGGAACAAAAACAATGCCATATCAGCAATGCTGGGGAGTTCAAACAGTAGAGCCAGATAAGTATTTTGGCAAGGAAATAGTGGTATATGGTTTTACAGTAAAAGATCATCCTATGCAAAAAAAAGATAAAAATGCTAAGAATGGGGTTAATGTATATGTAATGTTATCCGAGGGTAATATCATTGGAGGATATTCATATCCTAATGCTAATGTTTCAGGAGCATTCAGTTCCATAGAGGGTAAAACAATAGAGGAAATAACGGGGTTAAGTTTTCAACAGTGGCAGGATAACTGGAAAAAGAAATATGGTAATTAAGTATTTCTTTTAATGCTCAATTTTTATTTAATGTGCAGCAATAAAAAAGTACGTGTTATTACTGGAGGATTTAAAAATTGAAAAACAAGGGTAAAAGACATAAGAAACCACCATCAATTATAGCAATAATAGCTTCAATAATAATTTTGATTATTGCAAGAAACATTGATATTACTAACATAGGTAATTTAGAATTTGGGTTTAGACAAGTAACATATATAATAATTCTATTGCTTTCAATTGCAGCAATTGGTTATATAATGAAGCAAAGCGATGAAAATTAAGTATCAAATTAGTTCACAATCTTCCTGTATGACGTACTAGTAAACTATAACAATCCATAAAATTATATGAGGTGATGTTTTGAGTAACA
>CAZMQY010000549.1:0-1568 GCA_964568335.1 uncultured Clostridium sp. | reverse complement strand
CCTTCATCTATTTTAAGAATCTCTGAAGGGTTTTTAAAATAGAAGGCAGGGTTGTAGAAAAGAATATAAAACAGCCTAGCTCCAATAACTCCCGCTATCACAACAATTATAATAAGGTTTAGCATTGAATCTTCGCTTACTCCCCTTTTTTCTGCCTGTTTCATTGCAAAAATACTTGCTGAAATTATTCCTACTGCTATCATTAATCCGAAAAAATATATATGAACTGGTCCAAAACTAAAAAGTTCTTTCATTACTTAACTCCCTTTCATCAACTAATCAATTGTTTTTCTATCAAGAATTATAGCCGATTGATTTGAAGATAATATGAAGATTTGTTACAATATCATAAAAATAGTTGATTTCTATAAGTAAAATACCCCCGTGGTTTTTTTTCATCTCCGATGGTAACACCTTGATTTATTTGAACATTGAAAATACATGCCTATTAATTTTCAACTTACAAAACTCTTTAATTAATTTAAAAAAGATACTATACTTAATTATGTCGATATATTTAGTTAATATCTGCAAATACAAATGACAGGGTCGAGGGGTTTATATATGAGAAAAAAAGATATACTTGAGTTAAAAAGACGCTTAAAAAAAGATCATTGTACCTTCACTAAAATGTGCGGCTGCTATGTAAGCAGCGAAAAGCATATTATTTTAAAATTTAGAGAAACCTTTCTAAATTTAGAGGAAGAGGAATACTTTAAGTACTTGGAAATTGCTAAAAAAGTATTGTCTGGAAGCTTGGGAAATAATATTTTAGAGCTTAACTTTCCACTTAATGAAGAGCTTTTTAATGAAAAGCAAACTTTCCTTGCACAGCTTAAAAGCAGTCAATTAAAGGATGATGACCTTCTTGATAATTTTTATAATTTGATTATAAATAATTATGATTTTACCGGTAACTATTTAATAGTTCTATTTCATGATGCCTATGATGTTATTACTAAAACCAATGATAATTTAAAGGTAGATGAATCTGAAGAAGTATATGAATATGTGTTATGTGCAATATGCCCTGTTTCACTTTCAGAGCCAGGCCTTAGATACTTCGAAGAAGAAAATAAGATAGGAGCACGTGTTAGGGACTGGGTAGTTGATGCCCCAGCTAACGGCTTCGTGTTTCCTGCTTTTATTGATCGCAGCTCGGATGTTAACTCTATTATGTATTACACAAAAAATGCAAAGGATACACATCCTGAATTAATGGAAAATGCTTTAGGCTGTTATTCAAGACAGACTGCAGTTATACAAAAAGAAACCTTTGCTTCAATTATTAAAGACACCTTTAGTGCTGATGAAGATAAGGCAGATAAAATCTTTATGGAAATACAGGAAAATCTAAATACTATGATAGAAGAATACAATGCCACCTATGAGGATACAGATCCTGAACCTATAACCTTAACAAATAAGGTTATGCAAAACCTTTTAATAGAAAGCGGAGTTCCTGAAGAAATCACAGTTAAAATTGAGGAGTCCTATGTAGAATGCTTTGGTGATGATATTCCTTTAGCAGAAAGCCTAATTGATACAAAGGCACTTAAGGCTAAGGA
>CAZMQY010000548.1:0-1593 GCA_964568335.1 uncultured Clostridium sp. | reverse complement strand
TTGGAAGGGTAGGCTGTGATGTGTTTGGGAAGCCTATGACGAACCTAATGCCGTGGGGTATCAATTATGGTGGACAAATACTGCATCCTGCGCAGGTTTATGAGTTTATATTAGATTATATATTATTTGTGGTTTTATGGAGAAGAAGCTGCAGAAAGAAATTTGAGGGAGAACTATTTATTATTTATTTAATTTCCTTTTCCATAATAAGAGGTGTAGTTGAGTTTTTTAGAATAAATCCAGTTATTTGGGGACCTTTCTCAATTTCACATCTGTTAAGCCTGGGCCTGATCATCATTGGATTAGTAACCTATACACTTCTTTTAAAGAAGAATGCTCAATATATGGAGAGTTTACCAGAAAATAAAGTGAAACTTAGTACTTCAATTTTATGTCTAATAGCCTTGATTGCAATATCAGCCTTTATTTTTTACTTTGTGCAAGGATAGCTGTACAGGCTGATTTTTTATGAAGACCATATGTGGAGAAGGCTATTTAAAATAAATATATTAAGTAATTAGGGGATGGAGAGCAAATAGTACTAAAGACCTTTCTATACATTTGTCAGGTTTCAGACAAAAATTATCACTCCATAATTCCTCCACAATTTAAAGCTACAATGCATACATAATAACAAATTAATTAAAAGAGGAGAGATAATAAATGAAGAAAAGAGTATTAGTAATTATAACAACAGCTGTTTTAACTATAGGTATCGTAACTGCGGTATATGCAAAAGAAAACAATAATTCAAACAACTTTGGCTTCGGAAGAGCAATGATGTACCAAAACAATATAAACAACAATGATACCTATAATAAAATGATTGATTTAATGAGAAGCAACGGTTTTCAAGCAGGTGCTAAAGCTATGGAAGATAGAGATTTTAATGCTATGAGCAATTTTATGAATAATATTACAGATGAACAGTACAATCAAATGACAAATATTATGAGAAACAATGGTTATGAAAGCATGACCAATATGATGGGATCAGTTAGCAGGCAGCAAATGGTTAATATACACAATTCCATGATGGGAAGGTAAGAGATATCGTTTTTGGGAGACGTAAGAACCTGGAAATTATCAGATAGCATTATGTATGTCGGTTCTGTATGATAATTTGTTGATTTCTCAAATCTTATGTATCTCGATCCTCATTTATATTTTCTGTAACGTCTTGATTTACATATTTCCATAATATAGTATATAGTTTATAAGTTAGTTGGCTTTGTAAAATATTGCGCATTAACTTAACTAAATGTGATATACATATATGGGAGGGGTAGTAAGATGATAAATAGAGATGAGGTCAGTTTTAATTCAAGTTTTGGGAGAGTAGTTAACAACATGTTCCTGTCTCATAGTAAAGGGAGCAAGAATATAGCAATACTTTTTCCAGGAGGAGATAATTCTACAGACGTGCCAACTTTACACTATGCAAGAAAAGCATCCTTATTGTCTGGTTGCGATGTATTAAGTTTAGAATATGGCTATAGTATCAATTATAGCACTTTAGCTCAACCTGAAATAATGGATGCAGTAACTAATGAATGCTATGATGTAATAAAAAGTTGTCTTAAAAAGGAATAT
>CAZMQY010000547.1:0-1594 GCA_964568335.1 uncultured Clostridium sp. | reverse complement strand
GACGACGATGTGCAAGACGTGTTCCACAATGCAGAGTTCCCAGAAGGATTTGAGGGATAACAGGAATATTGCGGGTATAAATACACTCTAATATACTAAAGTTCCGTGACCTACGTGTTTTTAATGATTTAATTATGAAATATAACACCTCTATATGTGAGCTTAGAAAATCACATGGAGGTGTTTTTATTATGGAATTAAATGTGGTAGAAGTGAAATTTTATTCATTAATTATTAAAATGTATTTTACAGTTAGTACTTAATATGGTCATGAAATTGTCATAATTTGAAGTTAGTATATAAATGTACCCCATCCCCATAATATAGATTATATAAACTTAAGAACTGGTTAGCTCCCCCTAATCAGTTCTTTTTGTTTTTTAAGGTTTTTATTGAATATCAATGATGAAGTGCCAAAAAGGTTTGAAGAATTTTAGATTTAATATCGTTTTATAATCTCTAATAGCATTGTTTTTTCCATAATTTATATTCTTTTGGTATATTAAATCCTAAAATGGAAACCATATGTATGTATAGAATATACGAAGGAAGGTTTTTTAATGGAACGAGTTTATTCTTCTAAGAGAGAAGAGGTATCCATCATTCGAATTTATGTTAAGAGCAGAACTTATGATGCTGATAAGGATGTATATGGATTTGCAATTGATATAGAATGCTATGATGTATTTTTGACAGATTGTATTAAGCAGGAAGTGGAAAAACTAAGTGCTTTAGTATTAAGTTATGCTCCTGAAATACAGGTTTACAGACATATTAAGGATAGGGAGCCTATAATGGAGTTTAGAGCGAGTCAGGTAATGGCAAGCAGCTACAAGGTTAGCGTCTTAACCTCATTTGAAGAACAGCTTATAAAGGTAAATAATTACAATGATGTTATAAATATAATAAGCAAAGGTATAATTGAGCGTATTAGCTATCTTTTTGGGGCCTTTTCATTGGATAATTATTAAGCTAAAAATTTGTTGACTTGTGTAGAATTATCTGCTAGTATTATCCGTAGTTTATCAAATATACGAATCCATATATACCCCATGATAAGGTTGGGGAGTTTCTACAGGAAGGCCGCAAATCTTCTGACTATGGGTAAGTCTTTAGTAGCTTCATATACTTTTTGTTTTGGTATATTTCCGTTACTGGATTTGCACATAATCCAGCAGCGGATTTTTTTATTTACATTTAAGGAGGACAGACTATGGACTATGCAAATGAGAAACAAGGGGGAAAACCCTTACTAGAAAGAATATTTAAGCTTTCAGAGAACAAAACAAATGTAAAAACAGAAATATTAGCAGGTATAACTACCTTTATTACGGTAGCTTATATTATATTCGTAAATCCTAATATTCTAAGATTTGCTGGCATGAATTTGCAAGGGATTAAGGGTGAAGGGGCAGCAGCCTTTACAGCATTAAATGATCCTATAGTAGCATCAGTTTTTGCAGCTACATGTATTTCTGCAGCAATAGGAACTCTTATAATGTCTTTTTATGCAAATCTTCCGTTCATACTTGCGCCAGGTATGGGGCTAAATGCCTTCTTTACCTTTAGTGTTTGTATAAATTTGGGTTACAGC
>CAZMQY010000546.1:1310-1623 GCA_964568335.1 uncultured Clostridium sp. | reverse complement strand
CATGCCAGTTCTCATAATAAGCCATGACATTTTTATTTATTTTCTTCTTCATTTATACAATCAATCTGAGGCTCTTCTTTTGAAAATAATTCAACCAGATTTATTGTGGGCAAAATAACACCATGACCACTGTCTTGAACGGACAGCATTGAAATGATACTTCTCACATAAGGATACAGAATTGAAGCTCCTACCATTTTTACGGATTCTATAACTTCATCGGGTTTATAATAGCCTGTTGAGGTGAAGTAACCGTATATTGTTAATGAAATAGATGGATTGCCTAAAACAATTGTATTTAATTCAACTCGAA
>CAZMQY010000546.1:0-1300 GCA_964568335.1 uncultured Clostridium sp. | reverse complement strand
TTATCATTTGAAACTGATATGCTGAAATTTATTTCACGATCACCAACAGTATGATCATTTGCATCGTCGAGATTATATACTAAGTCTTTTATTTGAAAACCATCAAATGTAAATGCTGCTGCCATATCAAATACCTTTCTTTAACATGCTTGTGGATTAGATTTAACTTTTGCACTGAAATTCGTTTTCCAATCAGATTTTATATTACTTGTTTTTGTAGATACTGTAGGTGCAACAATTTTTACGCTTTCACAGGTTTTTACAAATTTATTTTTATTCAATCCTTCTGCTAAATATGTAGAACAAAGCATATTTAAACTAACATTCTCCATTTCGGCTCTCAAGGCAAGTTCTCGATGAAGACTTATTGGAATACGCAGGTTAAACTTACCACTATAAACATCTGAATAGGAAGTACTTGGCAAAGGTATTTCTTTTCCAATACTTTTTGCGGCTTCCATCCATAATGTTTTATTTGTTTTTGCATCTTCAATAGCTTGTTCTATCGTATCACCAACCCCTGTACAACCTGGTAAATCCGGATATTCTGCTACCCAATCAAAAGATTCACCATTTGGGTATTGGTAAATCCTTAACTGATATTCTTTTCCCATCTTTTCCTCCTATAACCTCGTAATCTCACAATCTATCAATCGATTCGAGGATTTTTCGAATATAAATTGGTTTTACTCCGTCTGATGTTCCGTGTGGCGCCGCAAGATTTATAATTTCCTTAATTCCATTTTGGTCATATGTAAAGACATAATGTGGTGGGTTTCCTGCGGTATGTACATACCCTTTATTTATAAGATATGTATTCAATTCGCTAAAGCTGATGTCATTCGGAATTTGGCGCATACGTGCCTCAAATTTTTTCAACGTGCTTATATTCCCGTACCTCCTTCCGGACATTTTAGCACCATTGTTTTTATATAGTACCACATATGGTACTGAAAAAACTATGAATTTTAAAAAATTATAATTTATCTAAGTATTGTTATTCAGAATTATATTTTTTAGTTCCATAGTTGGTCTCATGGCATATGGTATTTCATCTGACCGGTGAAGTCTATATGATGGATGCGAAGTATAAAAAATAAAAGGGAACCTTGCCACTACACCAAGTGAGGTTACCCCCTTCTCGCAAACGTCCGAGACGCTTAGTGGTATAGTTCCCGATTTCAATCTATCATCTACCAGATGTCATGTCAAATAAAAAATAACCCCACCTCCTGGATCAGGAGACCGTTAGACTGAAAGCATCATATATTTGTCCGTCAAAGAAAATCTTTTGTGTAGG
>CAZMQY010000545.1:0-1623 GCA_964568335.1 uncultured Clostridium sp. | reverse complement strand
CGAAACTAAAAGTGGACAGCACCTTTCCCGTATTAATGTCTCCTTCTATAAAGCCTTCATCTTCAACATCACATACATCTAGGCACTCCACATCAGAGGTGCTTTTATTTCTTCTGCTTGTTGCTTGTGCTTTTAGTACCAAATTCTCATCTCCTTAGATATTTTTTGCTTTATATATAAATACACATTTTAAACTGTATTTTTATTACATTATTAGCTCTGAGAGTATTTTTTTATTTCAGCTGGAAATTTGTTTAACGTGAGCTTTAAGGGAGCTTCCTGCACATCCTGTTACCCAGTTATATTACTAAGCATCTTAAGATAGATATTTTGAGTTAAAAAAGTGGCTGTGATTAAAACTACTTAGGGTTACCCCAAAAAAAGAGTATAACAAAAAAAGCCTACCAAAAGGCAGGCTTTTTGTTATGTACTTTTTCAATGTTATTCTTAAATAGTTATCAGGACAGCCTCATCAAATATAGCAGTAAACACTTTAGTTTATATCAGGCTTTTTAAAGCTTCAATGTGATGCTGTGCATAAAATTCTGCGCCATGTTTATTTATATGAACTCCATCATCCTCACTGCAGTTTGTATTATTTACAATTATGAAATATAAATCCTCGGACTCACAGAGCTTATTTATATCAATGGTTAAAACACCATGCTTTTGCCCAAGCTCAATTATTATATCGCAATATAGTCTTAGTTGAGCATTTGCACCGCCAAGGTTTTCATATAAGCAGTAAGGATGCCGTCTGTAGTAATGGGAGGCACCTCCGCCGCCATTTCCATCACCTATATGTCCTCCTATTATTTTATTAGGAGTTACAAGAATAGGAACTGACTTATTTTCCTTTATAAGATAAATCATTTCTTCTAGGTTTTGCTCAAATTTCTTCAAGGATACCTTTGCTTCCTTGCTTCCATCGGTTTTTATAAAATGGTCGTTCATGCCAAAATTAATTATTACATAATCAGGTCTATATTTAAGAACATCTTCTTCAATTCTACATAAACCTTCTGAGGAAGTATTGCCGCATATGCCGGAATTTATAACTCTGCAGCCTAAAGCTCTTGCAAGGATATTTGTCCATTTATTTTCTTCGTCTACGCCATAGCCAAAGGTGAGGCTGTCACCAAAGGCAACTATAGTTTTATTGCTACTCATTTAAAGCCTCCTATTTATTAAACTGAATGTAAAGCAGGCCATTTAATTTCTACACCTTGCTTCACAAGAAGAGCTTGAAAATCCTTTAAATATTTTTCATTATTTCTTAGTTCACGAGGAGTTATGCCCTTTTCAAGGCAATAAGCAGCGGCATACCCAGAGGCTTCTCCAATATTCCATTCTACAGGATGAAGTCTATAGCAGCCGTTTGTTATATGAGTAGTGCCAATGTTTTTGCAGGCAGCTAAAAGATTGTTCATTCTAACAGGAATAAGGCTGCCTAGTGGAATCTGAAATGGCAGTGAGGAAATATCTACATAAGTTCTTCCGCTAGTGCTTGGATGAAGATCTACTCTATAGCATCCGATTCCTACACTGTCCTTAAACTCCTCTGCAGGCTTTCCCTGTCTCATTTCTTCACCTATATGCTGCTCAAGCACTGTAAATTCAGCC
>CAZMQY010000544.1:0-1627 GCA_964568335.1 uncultured Clostridium sp. | reverse complement strand
GTAAGTTCAACTATAGTTCCATCGATTCTAGCTCTTACAAAGCCGTTTTTCTTAATATCCTCAAGAACCTTTGCATGCTCCCCTTTTCTTCCTCTTATTATTGGAGCAAGAATTTGAAGCTTAGTTCTCTCAGGAAGTTCCATTATCTTGTCAACCATCTGATCAACAGTTTGCTGCTTTATTTCCTTGCCGCACTTAGGACAATGAGGTACACCAATTCTAGCATATAAAAGTCTTAAATAATCATATATTTCAGTTACTGTTCCAACAGTTGAACGTGGGTTTCTGCTGGTAGTCTTCTGATCAATAGATATAGCAGGAGACAGCCCTTCTATATATTCCACGTCAGGCTTGTTCATTTGACCTAAGAATTGTCTCGCGTAAGCAGAAAGAGACTCTACATATCTTCTCTGTCCTTCTGCATAAAGCGTGTCAAAAGCAAGGGATGACTTCCCTGAGCCGGACAAGCCAGTAAACACAACAAATTTATCTCTAGGAATTTCAAGAGTAACGTTTTTTAAATTATGAACTTTTGCTCCCTTGATTACAATTTTATCTTTCATTGTTTCTCCTTTCACTCGAAACCCGGGGTAACTTAAAAGCGCTCACTCCATTCGCAAGTTACCGTTATTTTTTCGTCTTTTGTTTCTTAAGCTTATATATCATATCCCTAAGCTGCGCCGCCCTCTCAAACTGTAAATCCTTAGCTGCATGAGACATTTCCTGTTCATATTTTGCTATTAGCTTTTCTATATTTTCATTATTAGCTTCAATTGCTTCTTCTAAACTATTGTACTCAGCTTCCTCTTCTGCTACCTTTGTGATTTCAATAATATCTCTTATATCCTTCATAACAGTTGTAGGCACAATTCCATGCTTTTCGTTGTAATCCATCTGAATTCTTCTTCTTCTGTTTGTTTCTCCTATAGCCTTTTCCATAGACCTGGTTATATTGTCTGCATACATTATAACCTTGCTTTCGGAGTTTCTGGCTGCTCTTCCTATGGTCTGAATAAGGGAGGTTTCAGACCTTAAGAAGCCTTCCTTGTCCGCATCCAGTATGGCAACCAAGGCAACTTCCGGAATGTCTAAGCCTTCTCTTAAAAGATTGATTCCAACTAAAACATCAAATTCTCCTTTTCTTAAATCTCTAATTATCTTCATTCTTTCCATAGTATCTATATCTGAATGAAGATAAGTAACCTTAACTCCCATTTCCTTAAAGTACTTTGTAAGATCCTCCGCCATTTTTTTAGTCAGAGTTGTTACAAGCACTCTGAAGCCTTTAACAACAGTTTCTTTTATATTGCCATATAAATCATCTATTTGACCTTTAACAGGCTTTATTATTATTTCAGGGTCCAATAAGCCAGTAGGCCTGATAATCTGCTCTGCCACATTAGCAGCATGATCAAACTCGTAGGCTGCAGGAGTAGCACTAACATATATGATCTGATTAACTTTATTCTCAAACTCTGGAAACTTAAGCGGCCTGTTGTCATAGGCGCTTGGAAGTCTAAAACCATATTCAACCAAAGTATCCTTTCTGGAGCGGTCTCCAGCATACATGGCTCTTACCTGAGGAAGTGTAACGTGGCTTTCATCTATAAAAAACAAAAAATCCTCT
>CAZMQY010000543.1:0-1684 GCA_964568335.1 uncultured Clostridium sp. | reverse complement strand
TAATTTAATTATATATCCTTTCCATAATTAATCAAAGATGATATGGACTTAAATACTTAAACTATTTGCAAAATGCTTCAAAACACTCTCAAACTCTCTTTAATTCTGTTATATTCATTTTTTAAAACTGTTATAGTTCAAAAGTGCAATTTGTTGAAATAAGAGACTTTATACATATAATACAGCTATCAACCAAATTATATATAACCTAAAATAATTATTTTTTTAATTTTATTCTATACTAAGTATACTCTGAATACTTCTAAATCTTGACATAAAAAATGCCCTATTATTTGATAAAAAAGATATGTTTTATTAATCCTCTCCTTTGAGAGGATTTTATTTTATATTGGATATGCTTTTAATTGTTTATGAACTATATATCCACAACAAAATGAAGACTACCTTAGAAAACTCGCTAATAAGCCTGGAAAAAATCCTTCCTGTGCTTGATGACTTGGAGACTTGGACTCACGCTGAGCTTGAAAAAGCTATGCTTGACACAATTCAACAAATGGGGATCAAAAACGAACTAATGCTTTGGTCGGTAATAAATGCATTATCAGGAAAGGCTTAAATTTAAAAGAGGGTATCCTAAAAATTGTTTTTTAGGATACCCTCTTGATTTTTATATAAGAAAAGTTATTTTATAGCTGCCATAGGATCGTAACCAGAAAGCATAAAGATACCTGCGAAAATAATAACGATTACAGTATAGATAATTAGAGGAATCATATTTCTTCGAATAATCTTTCCCTCAACTCCGTTAACTCCAACTGTTGCACAAGCGGCAACAACATTATTTACACAAATCATGTTGCCAATTGCACCACCTACACATTGAAGAGACAGAATCCAAACAGGAGCCATTTTTAATAAAGTAGCTGTTTCAAACTGCATTGGAGCAAAAAGCATATTGGATACAGTATTGCTTCCTGAGATGAATGCACCTAGTATTCCTATGAATGGAGAAATTATTGGGAAAGCTTGACCAAATACACTTGCTACAGATCTTGCCATAACAGTCATCATGCTTTCAAGGCCAATGGTATTAACCTTAGAATTCAGCATTAATTGTACTAAGCCTACACCAAAGAACATTGCAATAGCTGCTCCGCTGCATTGTTTAAAGGCATCCCTCCAAGCTGTTTTAACAGCCTCTTTGCTCATTTTATGAATAAAGATAGTAATTATAGCAATTAGGATAAAGGGAATTATTCCTGGCTGCCATGCCCATTGAAGCTCATAATTTAAATTTTTTATTCCTAATAGGTTAGGTAAAACTATTTTTAAGGACTTTAAAATTTTAGGAAGCCCTAATTGAGGTATACGTGTTATAACCAGTATAAGTGCTATAAGCACATAGGGTGACCATGCTTTAGCCAAGCTCATTGTTGCTTTATCATCAGCCGGCTCTGTAAACTCAGAACGCCAGTCTGACTCCCACTGTGATTCTTCTGGAAAATCCCAAGTTGTTTTAGGAACCAAGAATCCTTTCTTAGCAGCTGATACTACAATTACCAGGCCAATTAAAGCTCCAAGCAAGGAAGGTAGTTCTGGACCTATAAATGTGGCTATAAGAGCATAAGGAACTACAAAAGATAATCCAGCAAATAATGCAAAAGGCAAAACTTCCAGTGCTGGCTTAATAGAACGCTTTTTGCCAAAGAAAAATGTAAGCATA
>CAZMQY010000542.1:0-1690 GCA_964568335.1 uncultured Clostridium sp. | reverse complement strand
TCCAAATCCTTCAATTAAAGAGGTAATTAATGTTCCTATAATACCACCAGTGAAACCTATATTATATAAATTGAATCCTCCGTGAAAATGTACTAACTGAAGAGAAATAGGTATAATTATGAATCCAATCAAGATACCAGTTGTGATACCTAAGGGAATGCTAATGAAATAACTTAAATCAAGGCCGAATGCTATCTCACTAACTGCAGGTGCTAGTGTAGTTGCAAAAAGGATAGGAGCTAAAATAGTTTTAAATTCTATTTTTTTATGATGACAATATAGTACTCCTCCAATTAAGATTGGCCATATATTTCCGATGTTTTTTCCAATAAATCCAAAACCTATTACAGTTAAAATTGCTGCAATTAAAGGTCCTGTTAATGGAACTTTTAAAAAGTATACCATAAAAATACATAGGAAGCCTAAAAGACCAACATTCAAAAAAGTAGCCCCTATGCCTCCAACAGCTAGGTAATCTGTAAGTAGTAAATCGGGAGCTATGATTATATCAAATAGGCCTTTAGAGATTGTTTCAGGGGTATCAATTAAAAACCCTAAGACAATTAATAAACAAGGAATAAAGGATAATAAAATAAGATTAAGTTGCTGATTAGATAGATAGTATTGTTGTCTTTTCATCCGTACCTCCAAGTTAAAATAAATGAACTATAAAATTGTAAATTTTATAACAAAAGATATTATATTATAACATGGCATAAGACTTTTGTTCCATATAAATTTCCAGTAAATTTTTAAGTTATATTATATTGTAGATTGCCTTATGTATTTTTATCTTAATGATTAAGAATCTATTGCTATTATTTTCAAAGTAAGCCATACTATAATTAACTATAGATATTGATATAATAATAACTAAACAACATTAAATTTTACTTTAACAAAAGCTAAGGGGGGATTTTATGCATGAGGAATCTACTGGAGTTTTAAAAAAGCTAGAAAAAAAGATGAGACATTTTATCCTCTGGATAGAAGTTGTAATGGCAATTTTTATCATAGCTACAGTAATTGTAAGTGCTAAGGATATAGTTGTTCTTATCTATAAGGTTTTTGTAACAGAGGCAACCTCTTCCTATGAGGTACTTCAAGGGTTATTATCTCATATATTATTATTGGTAGTAGGGCTAGAGTTAGCTCTCATGTTAATAGGGCATACAGCTGGAAATGTTTTAGAGGTAATACTGTATGCAATTGCAAGAAAGATGTTAATTAGTAGCTCAAATAGTATAGATATACTTTTGGGTGTAATTTCTTTAGCCATGATATTTGCAGTAGATAAATATTTGCATACACAGGGTGTAAAGAGATCTTTGTAATAGAATCTTAAATTAGACAAAAAGAAGAGTTAGAGACAATAGTTCTTTAACTCTTTTTTTAATGATGATATAATTGACTCAAAGTCTGAAAAACTAAGGGGGATGAGATTGAGAAAAAATATATTTATTTCATTGTCTTTGTCGGCAGAAAAGGATAATAGTATTTCAGAAATTCAAGAAAAGTTAACTAATATTTCAGAGGAAGAAAAGGAAATTTTAAAGGAGCTTTTCATTCAGGTTCAGGAAATAGAAGAGATGGAAAGAGAAAATAAAAGAATAAGAGAAGAAATAGATGGAATGAGCTTAGATATAGAGGGCTTAGAGAAGAAGATAGAAAAAGAAGAAGCTAACTATGA
>CAZMQY010000541.1:578-1691 GCA_964568335.1 uncultured Clostridium sp. | reverse complement strand
ACTTTCTAAAAGCAATGTCCAGGACATAAAAAAGAAATGGAGATGTGCATAAATATAAAAAAGCACAATCCCCTAAAGATTACTGAGCTAAAAAACTCCTTGGTGGAAGTAAATATTAATGTAAATATAGCTAATGAAAAAATAAATGATATGGAGAGTAAATTAGAAGAAGAAAAGAGAAACTTAGAAGAATTAGATGAAATTTTCAATGATGAATATAATCTAGGTTATGTATTTCCAAAGGAAGAAGGAAGGACTTTAGAAAAGTGCAAAGAGGTTCTCAAGACTTTAGGAGAAATAAATAATAAAAATAGAGAGAGCATATCTAATGATTTAATTGAAAGTTTAAACAAGAATTCCTCTGACTTAAGGGAATACGGGATAAAATTAATTAAACTCTTTGTAAAGGAAGATCTAGAAGGAGATAAATATAAGTCCTTAAGGGAAAGAACGGATTTAAGCTGCAGAATTCAAGGGAAAGATTTAAACTTCTTAACATTAATTGAGGAGATTAATAAGAGCATTGATGAATTAAAGCTGCTTATTAGTGACGAAGAAAGAAGAGTTTTTGAAGAGGTTCTCATGAACACCATAAGTGTAAAGGTAAGAGGTAAAATTCATCAGTCAAGAGCTTGGGTGGACGTAATCAATAGGCTAATGGAGGATATGGATACATCAAGTACATTAAAGCTTAGTTTAACATGGACACCTAATAAAGCACAGGAGGAAGGACAGCTTCACGTATCAGAGCTTATAGATATAATGTCTAGAGGTGATAGATGTACTCAGCAGGAATTAAAGAAACTGGCAGATCATTTTACCCTAAAAGTGAGGGAAGCTTTAAGAAAATATGAGGGATCAGGAGAGGTAAGAAATTATCATTCTATAATAAAGGAAGTTTTAGACTACAGGCATTGGTATGAGTTCAAACTGCATTTTACTAAGAAAAATGAGAGGAAAAAAGAACTTACCAATAATGAGTTCT
This sequence comes from uncultured Clostridium sp., assembly GCA_964568335.1. Lineage (GTDB taxonomy): Bacteria > Bacillota > Clostridia > Clostridiales > Clostridiaceae > Clostridium_AT. The sequence continues at coordinate 706 of CAZMQY010000541.1, read as the reverse complement.
TTAGATTTTCAGGTGGAGAAAAAGCAATGTCTATGTATATTCCTTTATTTTCTGCTATTTATGCAAGATATGAAAAAGCTAGAAAAGAATGCCCTAGAGTTATTGCCATGTATGAGGCTTTTGCAGGG
>CAZMQY010000541.1:261-568 GCA_964568335.1 uncultured Clostridium sp. | reverse complement strand
TGTATCACAAAAAAACCATTGAAAAGTACGAACAATGGAAATTAGTTTCTAATTTTTTTTAGCTGTTAGGCTGCTTGCTTTGATTTATTGTTTAGATACATTTTTGAATGTATCTTAGGGTCGCGTAGTTCATACGCCTTTTGGTTTTTAAGGACAGAGAATATGTAGTTAATTAGCTTATGCATTATTGCTATTAAGCCTACTTTTTTACTTTTACCTTTCATATTCTCATTATAGAAATTAAGTAGAACACTATTTATAGGTTCACCTTTTCTATTCTTACGTATTGATGCCAAAGCGACAGAGT
>CAZMQY010000541.1:0-251 GCA_964568335.1 uncultured Clostridium sp. | reverse complement strand
TGCAGGGGTGGATGAAGAAAATATAAGAGACATGTTTAGACTTTTAAAGAAACTAGATTTAGATTATGTGCTTAACTCACAAATATTATGGGGGGATTACGACACAGTTACAAATCTATCTATATGTGAGCTGATAAGAGAAGATAATGATAAATTAGTTACCATATTAAGATATCATTGGAATGGAAAAGAAAAGAGTTTAATAGTATAGGAGCTATCAATGGAAGATAATATAAAGGATGCAGTAAATT
>CAZMQY010000540.1:0-1697 GCA_964568335.1 uncultured Clostridium sp. | reverse complement strand
CGATTTGGAATAGAGAGGCTCCTAGAAAGCAGCAATTTAAAGGTGGCTGCAATTATAAATAGCCATGCTCACAGAGATCACATTGGAAACAATGCTTACTTTAAGGAAAAATATAACTGTATTATTGCTATGCCAGCTTCTGAAGCTCTTATATGCAGCTCTGCAGCTAATCTTAAGCTTTGCTTCAGCGGTCTTGCCTTAAGCGATGTAAAGGGGCAGTTTGGACATTTGATTTGTAAAACTGATGTTATGATTGATGAGGAGCAGCATAGCATAAGTCTTTGTGGAGCTGACTTTAAAATTATTTCTACACCGGGGCACAGCTCAGCTCATATATGCATTGTAACTCCAGATGATGTTGCCTATTTAGGGGATGCCCTTATAGGCTATGAACTTATGGAGGAAGCAAAAATGCCCTATGCCTTTATACTTGATGAGGACCTAAAGAGCAAGGCAAAGCTTCATGACTTAAAGTGCAGCAAATATGTACTTGCTCACAAGGGAAGCTTTGATAATATTTCAAAGCTTATTGATGACAATATAACTTTTTACAAAGCTAGAGCAGCAAAAATATATGAGCTAATTAGCACAGGTATGACTATGGAAGAGATTATGGAAGCTGTTTCTAGCAGCTTGCGTATTAGAGCAGACAGTGTTAATAAATATATTGATACAGATAGAAAGCTAAGACCTTATATAGATTATTTATACGAAACAGGAAAGCTTAAGATTTTTGAAGAGGATGGATATATTAAATATTGGAAATGGGTATAAGGTCAGGATATAACAACCTAGTTTTAATTAGAATTTGATGTACTATTTGCTTAAACTATTGTTGACATGCCTTTCGAGCAATAGTAAAATAAAATTAATGGAATAATTTAACATTAAACTATCAAGAGTTAGGGTAGAGAGTTAGCTCGTTGACCCTATACCAACCTGCTTTTAAGTAAGGTGGTTCTGCTAACAGCGATAAGGAGGTAATGCTATGATTAATTGATATCTTCTTATCTTAGGATAAGAAGATTTTTTATTTTTCAGAAGAAAGGGATGAGAGTAATGAATTTAAAAATTAAAATTAATAAACTTATAAACAAGCTTTTAAATTTCAATTTATCTAGAACCTATACAGTGATAGAAACTAATGAAGGCGTTAAGCTGGTAAAAGTGCTTAATATATATAGTAACAGTAATGATGCGCAGGATGATATGTTTGATTTAGCATTAAATCAAAAGAACGAGATAGAAGTTTTGCAAAACTATATCCAAAGATAGGTTTCAAAACCATTAGCTGAAGCCGATGTATAATGTATTTTGTTCTACATGCGGAGTAACTACTATCGCTGATTATACAATGCATGATGATAAACTTGGTATTCTGCTTAAAGGAAAATGTAATAAGTGTGGAAAGAACGTAGCAAGACTTGTTGAAGATTAATTTGCCAAGAGAAAGTGCTAATCATTGCAGTGATATGCTCCTCCTATAGTAACAGTTTTTATTATTTAAACTGCCTACCAAAGGGGAGCATATCAGGTGATGTAGCACCTTTATCTTTTGTTTCAAGCTAGCTTCTAAGGCAAAAAATTGATTAGATTACTCCTTGTTAGGACTGATTTATCTCTAGTTCCTGGACTGTTTAGCATATGCCATGCAGTGTATTGTTCTGCATAAAGAATATTTGCTGTGGACATACAGT
>CAZMQY010000539.1:0-1700 GCA_964568335.1 uncultured Clostridium sp. | reverse complement strand
TTTGGTATTAGTAAATAAAAAGAGAAATCTTTCTTCTGACTATAAACCAACAGATCTCGTTGTTCCTAATGTAAGATTTTCTTTTAAAGAGAAATTGGAAAAAAGATACTTAAGAAAAGAAGCTGCCAATGCACTTGCAGAATTGTTTAAAGAAGCAGATAAAGAGAAAGTTACTCTATATGCAGTTTCGGGATATAGATCATATAACACTCAAAAATCTCTCTTTGATAGAAAGGTTAAAAGTGTTGGATTCGATGAAGCTAATAAATTAGTAGCAGTTCCAGGGCAAAGTGAACATCAAACAGGTCTTGCTATGGATGTGTCTTCTAGGAGTGTTAATTTTACTTTAGAAGAAAATTTTGGACAAACTGTTGAGGGAAAATGGCTTAAAGATAACGCCCATAGATTTGGTTTTATAATACGGTTCCAAAAAGAAACTACTGAAATAACAGGCTATAGTTACGAACCGTGGCATATTAGATATGTAGGTAAAGAAGCAGCAAAAGAAATTTATGAAAAGAATATTACTTTGGAAGAGTTTTTAGGGGATATATAAATATATCCCCTAAATTTTTGTATTATTTTAACATTAATTTTTCTAACTCTAGTGGCTCAATATATTCTCCATCTTTATAAGCTCTCATATTTCCACCAGATATTTCATCTATTAGGGCTATATGATTATCTTCTCCAACTCTACCAAATTCAAATTTAATATCATATAGTTCCATACCCTTTTTAGCCAGTTCATCTTTTACTACTTGACTAATTTTTTTAGTTAGATTTGCTAAAGTTTTATATTCCTCTTTAGTCATTATACCTAACATATCCAGTCCCTCATCAGTTATTAGAGGATCATTTCTATCATCATCCTTTAAAGTAACCTCTACATAGGCGTCCAGTTGTTGCCCCTCTGTTGCATACATTCCATATCTTCTCATAAAGCTTCCTACTGCTCTATATCTACATATTACCTCTACACCCTTACCAAACATCTTTGCTGGTAATACTGTCATAGTTGCATTTTCTATGTCTGCATCTACATAATGGGTTGGTATACCCATGTCATTTAATTTTTCGAAGAAAAATTTCGTTAGTCTAAGTCCAGCTTTACCTACTCCCTCTATACTTAAACCTACAGTATTAGCTCCTGGATCAAATACTCCATCTGTCCCAGTTACATCATCCTTAAATTTTAATAAACAGTTTCCATTTTCTAATTCATAAACATCTTTTGTTTTTCCTTTATAGACTAAATTCATAGTATTAGCTCCTTTTTCGTAAAGTTTTCCTACTAATAATATATATTTTTTTTTAAAAACTATCAAGGGATAGTTCAATATTAGAGTACAAAAAGATTTCGAACCTTTTCTTCCATATTTATTTGAGTCTTTATTTCATCTATTAAACTCATCTAAAATTAAAGTCTTCATTGTTTCTTCTAAACTATCTTTTTCTGTAACCTCTGTTACATTGGTGTAAGTATCTTCTGTCATTACATCATTAGTACATCCACTTAACAACAATATACATAGGAGTAATATAATATATCTTCCCTTTATCCTCATCTTACATTTCCCTCTATTTGTTAATTTTTTCTCTATGATAAGTATAGCATAAAAACTAGCTTTAATCTGTGATTTTATCTTTAATACAAAGAAGAGATGGAAATCCATCTTTTCTTAAAATCTCAATGTAAT
>CAZMQY010000538.1:1171-1705 GCA_964568335.1 uncultured Clostridium sp. | reverse complement strand
ATGATTTAAAACAGGCTAATCATAAAGCAGATATTTCTGTGAAACTTGTTTCAGAGGCAGGAGTAGGAACAGTAGCTACAGGTGTTGCAAAAGCAGGAGCTACTATAATTTTAATTTCAGGTCATGATGGTGGAACAGGAGCTTCTCCTAAGACGTCAATTCAAAATGCCGGATTGCCATGGGAATTAGGTTTAGCAGAAACACATCAGACATTGATTTTGAATGGATTAAGGGATAGAGTTAGATTAGAAACTGACGGTAAGCTTATGACTGGTAGAGATGTGGCTATAGCTGCATTACTTGGAGCTGAAGAATTTGGGTTTGCAACGGCGCCCCTTATATCCTTAGGTTGTGTTATGATGAGGGTTTGTAATTTGGATAGTTGTCCTGTTGGAATAGCAACTCAAAATAAAGAACTAAGAAAAAGATTTAATGGTAAGCCTGAATATGTAATTAACTTTATGTACTTTATAGCAGAAGAACTAAGAGAATATATGGCTAAATTAGGTTTTAGAACAGTTGAAGAAATGATAG
>CAZMQY010000538.1:0-1161 GCA_964568335.1 uncultured Clostridium sp. | reverse complement strand
ACTAAAACAAAAAGAAAATATTAAAGGTTTTAAAAGAAACAAAGTAAATTTGTCATCGATTTTTGTACAAGATAAAAGATTTTTAACTTTGAAAAATAAATTGGATAAAAATCATATTTATCCAAACATTAAAACTTTAGATAAAAGTTTATTAATTCCTATGGTGGATAAGTATTTTGATGGGAAAAATCCTTTTAGCATAGACATAGATATAATGAACACTGATAGAACACTAGGAACATTACTTGGTTCTGAAATAACTAGAAGATACGGTTATAATACTTTAAAGGATGATTCTATAATATTAAATTGTACTGGAGCTGGCGGACAAAGCATAGGTGCATTCTTACCTAAGGGGATTACAATAAAGGTTACTGGAGATTGTAATGACTATTTAGGTAAAGGATTATCTGGAGGTAAAATAATTGTTAAAAATCCTAAAGATTGCGATATAAAACCTGAAGAAAATATAATAATTGGTAATGTAGCATTATATGGAGCTACTTCTGGAAAAGCTTTTATAAATGGTGTTGCCGGAGAAAGGTTCTGTGTTAGAAATTCTGGAGCAATAGCAGTTGTTGAAGGTGTTGGAGATCATGGTTGTGAATACATGACAGGTGGAGTTGTAGTTCTGCTTGGAGAATGTGGAATAAACTTTGCAGCTGGAATGAGTGGAGGAATTGCATATATATATAATAAAAAAGAAGAGTTCAATACTAATTTAAATAAAGAAATGGTAGAAATAGAAGAATTAAATACTAAAGATTTAAAAAAACTTAAATCTTTAATAGAAGAACATGTTAAAGCTACAGAATCTGAGCTTGGAAGAACCTTAATAGATAATTGGACTAAAGAAAGCCAATATTTTATTAAAGTAGTTCCAAATGATTATAAAAAAATTATTACTTTGATAGATGAAAAAAAGGCTGAAGGTTTAAATAATGAAGATGCTTTACTTGCAGCATTTTATGAAAGGAGTGCTATATAATGGGAAAACCAACTGGATTTTTAGAATTTGAAAGAAAAGTAGGTGTAAATGATTCAGCTAAAGAAAGAATAACTCATTATAAAGAATTTCATAAATTACTTTCAGAGGAGGAACAAGTAAAGCAAGGCGCAAGGTGTATGGATTGTGGTGTACCATTTTGTCAGTCAGGCATC
>CAZMQY010000537.1:0-1705 GCA_964568335.1 uncultured Clostridium sp. | reverse complement strand
TATTCAGTATCCTTTGAAGAAAGTCTTAAGGAAAGTATGGACAGTATAAATTTAAAGACTACTGATAGTAAACATATAAATGATGGTTTAAGGCCTGGAGAGGTTAAGCTTGAACAGGATTTGTCCTCGAGTATGAGAGAAGATGGAAATAATGTTGATATTGATAATGAAATGGCTAATCAAGCAGCAAATACTTTAATGTATAATTCATTGATAACCCAGGTGAACAGTAAACTTGCCTTGCAAAGATATGTTATTAACGAAGGAAGGAGATAGTTCTTATGCTTAAAGCGTTTAATTCACTAAGAATAAGTGCAAGTGGCTTGTCTGCTGAAAGACTTAGAATGGACACAATATCTTCAAATATAGCTAACGTCACTACTACCAGAGGCGAGGATGGACAGCCTTATAAAAGAAAAATTGCGGTTTTCCAGGAAAACTTAAATAAAGAAATCGATAAACAAACTGGCAAGGTGAAAGAAAATATGCTGGGGGTAAAGGCTGTAGGTATTGTAGAAGATGAGTCTCCATTAAGAAGAGTTTATGATCCTTCTCATCCCGATGCTGATGCAGAAGGCTATGTAAATATGCCAAATGTAAACATACTTAATGAAATGGCAGACATGATTACAGCTACTAGGGCCTATGAGGCAAATGTTACGGCTATGAATTCAGAAAAGAGCATGTTTTTAAAGGCTTTAGAAATTGGTCGTTAGGAGGCTAACATATGAAAATTAATAATTTTGTACCTGACAGCAGTATTTTTGATAAGATTAACCTTGATAAAAAAGCTGAGGATAAGAAAGAGGTAAGCTTTATTGATACCCTTATGGAGAAACTTGATAGTGTAAATGAAAAGCAGCTTATAGCTGAGGATATGACAGAAAAGCTAGTTAAGGGCGATGACGTTGATATTCATGAGGTTATGCTTTCTACTGAAGAAGCAAAAATGTCTCTTGAGCTTGCTGTCCAAATTAGGAATAAAATAGTGGAAGCATATCAGGAGATAAACAGAATGCAGCTATAGATAATATAAAATGAGGAGTGCTAGGAATGGGTAAGCTATCGGAAATTTTTAATAGCTTGTATGAGAAGTGGAAGGGGTTAAGCAGCGGTAAGAAGATAGCTTTTGGGGTTAGCTTAGCGGGTGTATTGACAGTAATTATTTATTTATCTGTATCTTTAAGCTCTACAAAATATGGTATTTTGTTTAAGGACTTGGAAGCAAGTGATGCAAAGCTTGTTATGGATAAGCTAAAGGAAAAAAAGATAACTGATGTTAAGGTGTCAGGCAACACTATTTCAGTTCCAGAAGCAATGGTGGAGGAGCTTAGATTGGAGTTGGCTCCAGAAATAACCTCTGGCAGCAAGGGATGGGAACTGTTTGACAGTGGAAATACCTTTGCCTCTACTGATGCTGAACTGAAGATTAAATATCAAAGGGCTTTACAGGCTGAACTTGAAAGAACAATAAAAGGCTTTCCTCAGATTGACAAGGCAAGGGTAGCTCTTGTTTTACCGGAGGATAGTGTTTTTGTTAAGGATTCAACTCCTGCAAGTGCTTCTGTAACACTTATTATGAAATCTGGACAAGCATTGAACCAGGAACAGGTTAAATCAATAGTTTCACTTGTGTCTGGAAGCGTTAAGAACTTACCAAAAGAAAATGTCCAGGTTATTGATGATAAGCTAAGACTTTTAAGCA
>CAZMQY010000536.1:0-1722 GCA_964568335.1 uncultured Clostridium sp. | reverse complement strand
CTTGACGGGTATATGAATGCCCTTAAAAAATATGACATACCCTTTAGAAAAGATTATATATTAGAGCTGTCTGAGTTTATTAAGGAAGGTGCTTATGAAAGAACTAAGCAGCTTTTAAACATAGAGGAAAAACCGACAGCGCTGGTTGTAACCGATGACGTTATGGCCTTTGGGGCTATGGATGCCATAAAGGAAAGCGGACTTAAGATACCTGAAGATATTGAGATAATGAGCTTTAACAATGTACCTTCTGCAGAGCTTACAAGTCCAAGTCTTACCTCTGTGGATATAGATGCTTTTGCTTTAGGCTATGAAGCCTCTAAGCTTATTATAGAAAAGATTAATGGAAAAGCTACCAAAGACAAAGTAATAGTACCTACAAGGATTATAGACAGGGAATCTTCTCGTAGATAAACTGCTATTTCATTATTAATAAGTAAAAAAACTCCTATACCGTTAGTTTGCGGCTTGGGAGTTTTTTTGTTTTTAGCAATAAGCTCAGAGGAAATCGTATAAAGCTATCTTTTAATTCCTTAAAAATTAGTTTAAGAATATATTGGCAAAGAATGCAAATAATAATTAACAATAGGCGGGTGATATTATGAAACTTTCAAGCATATTAGCACAAAACATGAGTGCCTTTAAGCAAATATTCAAAAATGACGATGCTATTAAATTTAGAGAATTTGAGAATAAACATAATAAAATTATAAAATTCAGCGTCATATTTGCAGATGGTATGACAAACAAGCAAATAGTGGATGAATATATAATAGAACAATTGATGAATATTAACTTTAAAAGTCTTAGTACACAGGAGAGCATATCTGCAGCAAATGTTTTGGATGTGATATCAAAAAAGGTAATAATTTCAGGGGATGTAAAAAAAGAAGCTGATGTTGATAAGATGATAGGAGATATGCTCTATGGTGACACCATATTGCTCATTGATGGTGTGGCAGAAGCATTGGTAGTTGATACCAAGGGGTGGCCAGTTAGAGCAATAAGCGAACCTCCATCGGAAAAAGTGGTGAGAGGATCAAGGGAAGGCTTTACTGAAAGTATAATGAGCAATACTACGATGATAAGAAGAAGAATAAAAAACAAGGATTTAAAATTTAAGTTTATGGAATTTGGAGTACAAACTAAGACTAAAATAGCTTTATGCTATGTGGAAGGGCTGACTCCGCAAAAGATTCTTGATGAGCTTCAGAATAGGTTAAACAACATAAATATTGATGGTATTTTAGAATCCGAATATATAGAGGAGTTTATATGTGACTCACCTCTATCGCTTTTTAAAACTTTAGGACATACTGAAAGCCCTGACGTAGCTGCAGGTAAAATACTGGAGGGGAGAGTTGCAATATTGTGTGATGGAACTCCCTTTGTGCTTACACTGCCTTTCATTTTCTTAGAACATTTTCAGTCCTATGAGGATTATTATAACAACTACGCTTATTCTTCTATGAACAGGATGCTTAGAATGCTGGCATTTTTTTTAGGTATAAGCGTTCCCGCTCTATATATTGCAGTAATAAGCTTTCATCAGGAATTAATACCTACCTCTCTGCTCTTAAGTATTTACGCAGCTAGGCTGGGAATTCCGTTTCCGACTGTAGTTGAAGCGATAATCATGCTTACTGGCTTTGATATATTAAGAGAAGCAGGAGTTAGGCTTCCTGAGCCTATGGGTCAAGCAATCAGTATTGTGGGAGCTTT
>CAZMQY010000535.1:777-1737 GCA_964568335.1 uncultured Clostridium sp. | reverse complement strand
ACTTTCCAGACAAAAGCTTACTATCTATAATTTCTTGAAGCTCCTTAGAAATCAGCTCAAGATTTTTAATTTCATAACAATGAATAAGGTTTAAAAGATGCTCTGGGAGACTGCTTAAAAGCTTTTTACTAAAATTAAGAGCCTTCCCCCCAGAAGGCCCAAGAGAAATTATAAGTGAGGGATTAAAAATTTCATCCATAAAATTTCCTCCTATGGTGGTAACAACAGGGCAGACTAAGCTTGCCGTTCCTACTTCAGTCCGCCCGTAAAAGTCCATTTAAGGCTTTAGCCTTAATTAGCCTTTATTTTGTTGTTAAGCTTTTCCCTTGCAATAAAATCCTTAGAAACCTTATCTTTAATATAACGATTGAGGCAATGCTTTTCTAAATCCGCTGTTATAAATTTCTTTTTTACATCTTCAATAAAGTTCATGAGAAGGCTGCCCAGCTTAAGGTCCTCATTAATTCGTTTTATTGTTTCATGATAGCTTTCTCCAAGCCTAAGCTCCTTAGGAATATTTGATATATTTCCAGGTATATACATGGCATCTGCCCTGTATATAACATTGTCCAAGCAATAATCCGAATGATATAAATAGGTGTATCTTCCATCCGCTTCTTTAATATTAAGGTATGAGTTATTCTCAATCTCCAATATAGCTCCATAGGCCTTTGCCAAGGAATAATAGGTCATCATATCCTCAAACTCCTTATCAGGCTCTTCTAAGCCAATATATCTTTCGTCTAAATGAAGCGGATAGGTCTTTGAGGCTAGCAGCTTTAAGTAAAAATGCTTATAATTTTTTATATCTGGGAGATATGCTGCACAGGCTCCCATAGTGATATGAATAACATCTATGGAATAAGGATTGGAAGTCTCTACATATCTGGCCCAGCGTGATCTTTCTCCAGTTTGATTTCGTATCCAACTGTCTATAGCATCTGGAGCCTTTATGGTTAA
>CAZMQY010000535.1:0-767 GCA_964568335.1 uncultured Clostridium sp. | reverse complement strand
CATCTCTTATGCAGCCAATATAGTAACACTCAGTCCATGCCACCTCTGGATTTTTAACTGCTGACCAAAAGGGCTTGCACAGCTTAGCTGTTACATTAAGCTCATTTTTAATATACTCCTCAAGTCTCATTCCTTTTTTCTCCGCATTTCTGTGGAGAACGTCCATTATGCTTATATCAGACTTTACCTTTTCAAATTCCTCTGTACAAAGCTCAAGCAGCTCATTCAGGCCTTCCTTGATGACCTGAGCAAGATTTATATTTTGAAACATGGAGGAAATCCTATTTTCCAAGTTTAAAGAGAATTTTTCCTCATAATATTCCTGGTAGAAGTCCTTTGTTAACATTTCTCGGGCAATAATGTTACCTCCATAGTTCTTTTTGCTTTGAGAGCCTATTTTATCGAGCTGATTTTTCAATTCGTTTTTCATATCTCCTATATATCCAAGCAGTTCATCAAGAGAGCTTTTAATATTAAGCTGAATGCTTTGATACATTTGATATCTATCCTTAAGAATTTCCTTTTTAAAACTCTTGTACTCCTGATCCAAATAGGAGTTAAAGCTGTTTGTAATACTGCTGTCTACAGGCTTCTTGCCCTTTATAACCTTTTTATCCCCTTGCTCAATTCCATCTATTGATTTTTTAACAGTCTCTTTATCCAAGCTGCTGGTTATATTTATTTGATTATATTCATTAAAAACTCTTGAGCCTAATTCCTTAAAAACCCTATTAACAAACTCACTGCCATACACTACTGTTTTTACA
>CAZMQY010000534.1:0-1744 GCA_964568335.1 uncultured Clostridium sp. | reverse complement strand
AGAAACCATTAGAACTTCCACAAATGAAAAAGGACGAACTATTGCATATGGAATATGGCACTCAGCAAGAATAGAAGATATTACAATGAACATATTAGTTGCAGATAGTAACCAGGTTTTTGAGGAAGGAAATTGGCTTGAAAGAATAAAATCTCCAGTAAAACATACCGGCAATGCGATGACATCGGAAGAAATACTTGAATTCAGTAAAATTATAAATATAAGTGAACTAAAAGAATATAGGATAGCAGTAGGCAGAAGGACAAGGGAAATAATAAGTAATCTTAAAGGTACAGATTTAAAAAGAAAGATGAAAAAAGAAAGTTTACAGCGTATTTTGGATGAAGGGGCTGTAGAAGATGTTGAAGGGGCAAACTGGCTAATTGAGTTTTGGGGGAAAAAGAATGTAGCAGGAATTTTATTAATGCCTGTTACACGACATCATGTTGTACATATAAATGAATCATTAAGGGCCAAAAAAGGAAAGCGGGTTTTTTCTGAGAAATAGGAGTTTTATAATGAAGATCATAAGAAAATATGGTAATAAGCCGTTTAATATTGCTGTTATTCATGGAGGTCCTGGGGCTCCAGGGCAGGTTGCTCCATTGGCACGAGAATTATCTCAATCCTATGGAATACTTGAACCTTTCCAGACAGTAAATTCAATTAGAGGGCAAGTACTTGAACTTAAGGATACTCTTGAAATAAATGCAAACGGGTCAGTAATTTTAATTGGACATTCATGGGGAGCTTGGCTGAGTTATATCTTTGCTGCAGAGTATCCTCAATTAGTTGAAAAGCTTATACTAGTTGGAAGCGGTTCTTATGAGGAAGAATATCTTGCAGAGATGAATAGGAACAGGACAAGCCGGTTAACTGATGAAGAAAATAGACGTGTTCAACAATTAATGTCTTTGATGAATACCTCTAATTTTGAAAATAAAAAGAATGTATTAAGCGAGTTTGGAAAGCTGATGTCAAAGGCAGATTCCTTTGCACCGATTTGCTTGGAAGATGAAATATTAGACTTTCAGCCAGAGATATTTGAAAATTGCATGAAAGAAATTACGTATTTAAGAAAAAGTAAGAAGCTTTTGAAGCTGGGAACTAAAATAAAGTGTCCAGTAACTGCTATACATGGTGATTATGATTCACATGCTTTTGAAGGGGTTGAAAAGCCATTATCCAGTGTTATAGAAAACTTTAAATTTATTCTACTAAAGGACTGTGGGCATTATCCTTGGAATGAACTTTACGCAAAGGATAAATTTTATCAAATTCTTAATGAAGAGATAGGCTCTAAATAGAAAGAAAAAAATCAGGTAGAAGAGATATTCATTAAAGCCAATAGGCTTTAAAAGGGGGACAAGCATAATGGCAAAGATAGAACGAACAGAATACACTGTTGATAATATAAAGCTTATTTTAAGATCAGCAGAAGTTGATGATTCAGATAAGTTAATTGACATTGTAAGAAAACTAGATGTAGAAACAACTTTTTTGTTGAGGGAAGCTGACGAATTCACTTTAACTGTTGATGAAGAGAAGGAATTCATTAAAAGACAGCAGGATTCTGAAGTTAATTTATTAATATTAGCAGAGGTCGATGGAAAAATAGTTGGTAGTTGTGGAATAAATGGTAGTACCCGCAAAAGATTAAGGCACTCAGCTAACCTTGGAATAGCAGTTCTAAAGGATTATTGGGGAATGAGTATCGGTAAAAAACTAATTGAAACAGGAGTAA
>CAZMQY010000533.1:0-1746 GCA_964568335.1 uncultured Clostridium sp. | reverse complement strand
ATATTCCCTTTGCCTTTTTAAAACCTCTGCCCAAATTAATATGCACAAGTGGTAGTCCAAATAAGCTTCTCTTACTTTTATATTCATATTCTAATGAACCACGATTTAAATTAATAATCACCTGTGTTTTTTCATTATCTACTTTTTCTCTATTGTTATTTTCATTATTTTGTATAATGTCAATCTCTTCACTATCTTTAACTAAACTATCAATCGTTACATTATATAATTCTGATATTATTATCAACTTATTTAAATCTGGTACTGATTGTCCCGACTCCCACTTGGAAATTGCTTGTCTTGATATACCTAATTTCTCTGCTAATTCTTCTTGAGATAATCCATTTTTCTTTCTTAATACTTGTAACCTTTCACACAAATTCATTTTGTTCACCCCCATAGAAAAATTATACAGAAAATATATACATCAATCTACCAACTAGCAATTTCTTTTTGTCAACCATCAGTTGCATACCTGTATTAATCATAATTATGCTCTAATTAATAAAGCTTATATCAGCTCTTTTTTCTCTGGTTTATTGCTTATGAAAAAAAGTAGAAGAATAAAAACATTATAGTGCAACTTATTTTTAGTTCTACAAGTAAGCTATTTATATAAAAACCGTTATTAATACAATGGCGGATACAATCTGAATTGCAGCAATCCCTAATGCATAAATTGAAGCCTTAGCCCCTTGTTTTATAAGTTGTCTAAAGTTCACTCTCATTCCTATACCTGCAAGGGCAATTATTTCAAAGTTATTGCTTATCAATTTAAATATTTTAGAAATCTCTACTGAAAACACACCCATTGTGAATAAAGTGCACATAACAAAGAATCCTATTACATACCAAGGCACTCTTACCTTTGAGTTGGATTTTTTGCAATTTGATTGTGAAGACTTATTTTTCATTGTTCCAAAGCTTAATACAACAAAAACTAAGAATATTATACGAACGATTTTGAATAAAGTAGCTAGGTCTTTTACATTTTCATTTACTAAGCTGCCGCTTGCAACAACTTGTCCTACAGATTGAAGTATACCTCCTATTAAAGCAGAAGTTTTTACTGTCTCTGTTTCAAATACTACTTTAGCGATAAATGGCAGCAGCAGCATTAAAACTGTTCCAGTAACATTTACTATTGTTATAGTTATACCCTTTTCGTTGTCATCTGCATCTATAACAGGAGCAGTGGCAGCTATTGCAGAAGAACCGCATACCGCATTACCGCTTGCCATTAAAAAACGAAAATTTTCGGAAAAGCCAAGCTTTTTTCCTATTAATATTGCAGAAATAATTGTTATAACCATTTGCAATACTATGAAAGTTACTCCTGAAACCCCTAATTTTAATAGAGTCTGAGCACTTAAGGTTCCACCAAGTAGAACTATAGAGTAAGATAATAAGTCGCTTTCAGCAAATTTAGAACCTTTCGCATATATTTCTTTATTCCCAAATGTATTTCCAACTATCATACCTAAAAATATTGCTATAGATGCTCCCCCTATGCTAGGTATATAATTTCCGATAAACTTTCCTATGAAAGCAATGATTATACATAAAATAAGACCAGGTAAAATTTTCACTAGTTCATTTAGTCTTTTAGAGTTATTCCCACGAATTGTAGTTGAGTTCAATAGCAATTAAATCATCCTTTCAAATTGTATTTTTTGTATACAGTAATTTCTCTTACCTATTTGAGTATAATAGGCGTATAATCATAAGTAAAATATATGTTTTTCA
>CAZMQY010000532.1:0-1748 GCA_964568335.1 uncultured Clostridium sp. | reverse complement strand
ATTGATTTTCATCATGCCTACCAGTGTTCTCCTTTTGATAGCTTGCTTTATCTGCATAAGCTGTAACTAATTTTTCAGCTTTAAAGGTTTGAAACTTAACTGCGTCAGCTCCTGCCCAAGCAGCTTTATCCACCAATTCCTTCGCTAATTTCAGATCTCCATTATGATTAACCCCAGCTTCAGCAATTATGAATACAGGATGACCATGTCCTATTGATTTGTTTCCTATTTTGAACAAAGATGTTCACCTCTTTTATAAACATAATAATGACTATTATATTGCTGTCCATCCTCCATCTACCATTAAAACATGGCCAGTAATAAATGATGATGCATCTGATGCCAAAAATACCACTGGACCTGCTATTTCTTCTGGTAGTCCCATCCTATTTAATGGAGTATGATCATTATATTTTTGAACAAACTTCTCATCTTGACCATCAAAAATTCCACCTGGACATATAGCATTTACTCTTATGTTGTATTTACCTGCGTATGCAGCTACATATCTAGTTAAATTAATAATACCACCTTTAATTGCTGAATAAGCAGCAGGCATAGTCATATTAGTTCCTTCATAAATAGAAAAAGTAGGTCCAACAACCCCATAAATTGAAGCAAAATTTATTATCGAACCACTCATTTGTTTTTTCATAACCCCAACTATTTTTTGAATACAAATAAAATATCCATTAAGGTGCATATCTACATTCTTTGTCCAGGAATCTAATTTAATGTCCTCAAACTTATTTCCCCAATCCGAGGTTCTTGGGTATGCATTATTAATCCAAATATCTATTTTTTCATATTTGCTCAATATTTGCTCTATACTACTATCTACACTTGCTTCAGAAGTGATATCCATGTGAACACATTCAGTGTTAATATTTTGTTCCTTAAGCTTTTTCTCTAGTTTTTTTCCTAATTCAATATTGTTTTCTGCAATAATGACAGAAGCTCCTGCCTGACCGCAGGCTATACAAAGTTGTTCCCCTATTAGTCCCGCTCCTCCTGTAATAACCGCAACCTTGTTTTGCAAACTAAATTTATTAGGCCATAGTTTATTCAATATAAACACTCCTTTAATAGTGTAATGTCTGTAAATATTACAGACATTACATTATTTCTTATGTTAAATTCATTTTTGATTATTTTATTTACTTAAATCTCCTATACATATCTATGTATAATTCTTCTTTTCTATCTTTTTTTAACTGAAAGCTACTCCTAAGATGTTGGACTTGGCTAACATGTATATCTGCAATTATAAGCTCTTCTTTACCCTCAATATGAGCTATAACATTTCCTAATGGGTCTATAACCATAGAATCACCTGAGTATATGAATCCGTCGCCGACTCCAACTCTATTAACTGCTGCTATATAGCATTGATTTTCAATCGCTCTTGCTTTAAGTAAGGTTATCCAATGCTCTTTTCTAGCTTGTGGCCAGTTAGCTATTACAGTAATTAATTCAGATTTTCTTGAAGCTACCTGAAATGCCTCTGGAAATCGCAAATCATAACATATGAATGTGGATATATTAAAATCCTTTATGCTTGCAAAAGTTATTTCGCTACCACTTTCATAGAATGTGGTTTCAGTTCCAAAAGAAAATGGGTGTATCTTGGCATATTTACTTATAACTTCCCCTAAAGGAGAAGCTATGCAGCACATATTCTTACCTTTACCATTTTCAAGTTTTTCTACAAAGCCAAACCCTATATGAATATTAAACTTTTTTGCCTG
>CAZMQY010000531.1:0-1775 GCA_964568335.1 uncultured Clostridium sp. | reverse complement strand
AATAGTCAAGCCTTCTCTGTCAGAAGCTTCCTTGACAAACTGTGGATCTACCGGTCCCATTCCTGATACCTGAACAGCATTATACCCAATTTCCTTTACCTTCTTAAAAGTTGCTGCCACATCTTCCGGTGTCTTTAAAAAATCCCTTAGTGTGTACAGTTGTTCAGCAATAATAGGTTTTACCATAATAAACCCTCCTGACGCCTTATAATTTTAAACATTAATTATCAAAACAATATTTCTCTCCTACTTTATATTTTAATAAAACCTTTACATATAGTCCTTGTCATTATTGCTTAAAATATTGCAAATATTGCTTTTCTGATAGCAAATAAATAAACATATTCATTTAGTGATTAAATGATTATATTATACATACAGTAAATATAGTCTTTTGTATTATAATGAGTATGTTTTATTCATAAATTCCTTATCATAGTTCAAGTGCACTTGCAGGCATCTTTGCCTTTACATCTTGAGGAATCATGTCAATGCAATAGACATTAAATTTAGCTATATAATTGTAAATTTTTTCTATTTTCAAACATAACTTAATGATATAATGAAAAAAGTAGAGATTCTAAATGATGCGACGGCACTTAAGAATCTGTATCCAAATCAATTTGTAAAGTTTGAAATAGTTCAATAGCATATTAAGGAAGGTAAATTGAATGGAGAGGCTGACAATTGATAATAAAAGAGGTTTTACTTTGGCTGCCTATTTTGAGCCTAACGAAGATTTTAAGGAGCAAAATGCGTCCATGCTCAAGCTTGTTTATGTGTCGGAGGGCAGCGGAATAATTAAATTGAATGGACAGACAGTTATATTCTCTGCGCCTGCTATTTTTTGCTTTAATGACCTTGATGATGTGGTACTGCAGCAGAGCATAAATCTTGCAGCAAGGTCTGTATACTTTGACCCTGTAATTATTGACGACTCCCTGCAGCTTAATATTATAAGAAAGGACTACTCTCATTTGTCTGCGACGCAGTATAGGGAGTTCTTCCTTATCATACCCTTTATAAATAGAGAGGAATTTAGAATACCCTATATAGAATTGGGACCCATGACTTCAAAGAGGGCGGCACAGCTATTTAAGGGAGTGGAGGTGGAGCTTGTCTTCACAGAAAATGAGTTTTGGTCCTGCAGATCCAGAAGCTTTTTGCTTGAGGTACTGTTCCTCATTCAAAACTTGATAACCGATTCCAAGGACAGGTCGGCTTTGGAGCTGCCGGAAGCCTCAGAGGACGTAGGTGATATTATTTTGTACCTTCATACGAACTATAACAGAAAAATAAGCATTGAAGAGCTTACAGAAGTGTTTCATATAAATAGAACTACCCTTTCCGAGAAATTTAGAAGTTCAACAGGT
The DNA here is from genome assembly GCA_964568335.1 of uncultured Clostridium sp. Taxonomy (GTDB): domain Bacteria; phylum Bacillota; class Clostridia; order Clostridiales; family Clostridiaceae; genus Clostridium_AT. The sequence continues at coordinate 402 of CAZMQY010000531.1, read as the reverse complement.
ACTTCTATAATAGAGTACCTTGTGAAGCTAAGAATTAAGGTTGCCTCTATAATGCTTAGGGATACCCTGCTGCCTATTTCAGAGATACTAGACAGGGTTGGCTTTAATGACAGTGTTCATTTCATAAGGATGTTCAAAAAACATATGGGCTGCACACCCTCAGAATATAGGGAAAAGTTTATATGCTAATAAGATCAATCAAAATACATGGGTCAGACTAAGCAGTGAAAACTACTGACGATAATCATATTTATGCTGATAATACTCAATTAAACTGGCAGACTAAACCTCCTATAATGAAATTGTAGACCTAATTAAATTATAGGGGGTAGAAAAAATGAAAAATCAAAGTATTAAAAGGTTTAAGCTGAGAATATCTCTTGTTATGTCGTGCTTAATTTC
>CAZMQY010000530.1:0-1778 GCA_964568335.1 uncultured Clostridium sp. | reverse complement strand
ATAAGGTTATCAACCGCTTTTCTATCTCTTACATCCAGTTCAAAGATGTGAACTCTCGCACAATAAGACTCCTCTAGTTCTAGCTTTAGTTCTTGAAGTTTTTCAAAGCTTCTTGCGCAAAGTATAAGTACAGCACCTTCCTTTGCAAAGCTTCTCGCTGCAGCCTTGCCTATGCCGCTGCTAGCACCACTAATAAAAACAATTCTATTTTTAACCATTTGCTTCACCTCATGTATAATTAATCCAAACTTAATTATAACTCAAATCACTTATTTTCACATCACCTCATTTTGACTTGCAGTAATTTAAACTAATAGTTAAAATTAAGATAAGAGTAAATGAAAACAAAAATATTTCATTAGACTTCACGAGGTACAAATGATTAATTTATTGAGAAATCTTATAAATAACTTAGGCTATGTAGTTATAGTATCTTTTATAATTTCCAATTTGTCAGTGTTTAAAAAAATAATACAAAAGGATGAGTTTGGAAAGCTAGAGCTTTTTATATTATCTATAACCTTTGCTATCTTTGGAATAATTGGTACCTATACTGGTACAGACGTTTATGGTGCTATAGCAAATACAAGAATAATAGGAATAATGGCTGGAGGAATTCTCTGCGGACCTTTTGTAGGCATAATCTCAGGCATTATTGCCGGTATTCATAGGTTTATATATGATATAGGAGGTATAACTGCTCTCCCCTGTGCGGTAACCACTATTCTAGCCGGTTTCGTTTCAGCCTATATCTATAAAAAGGGAAACAAATACCCAAAATGGTTTTATGGTCTTATAGGGGGCTTCATCATGGAAAGTATTGGAATGCTTCTTATTCTTGTTTTGTCCAAGCCCTATAGCAGTGCACTTTCCATAGTAAAAAGCATTTACTTTCCTATGAGTTTTACAAATGCAATAGGGATATGCATTCTCATATTAATAATACAAAAAATTTTTAATGAAAAAGAACAAATAGCTGCTAAACAGGCTCAGCTAGCTCTTGAAATAGCAAATAAAACTCTACCTTATTTTAGAGATATAACCAATGATTCCTTAAGCAATATATGCTCAATAATAAAGAATTCTACCGGTGCTGCAGCGGTTGCAATTACGGATAAAGAAATAATTTCTGCACATGTTGGCTTAGGCTCTGATCATCATATAAGCGGGCAGCCTATTCAAACCATTGCTACAAAACAAGTTATAAAGGATGGTCATGCGCTTATTCTTAATTCTCCTAAGGAAATACAGTGCTTTTGCAAAAACTGCCCTTTAAAATCTGCAATTGTAGTGCCCTTAAAGGATGGAGAAGAGATTATTGGTACATTGAAATTATACTATGCAAAAGAAAACGGAATATCCTATACAAACGAAAAACTTGCCATTGGCTTATCTCAAATAATATCAACACAGCTTGAAATAAGCAAAGTAAGCAAACTGAAGGATTTAGCTAACAAAGCAGAAATAAAGGCGCTGCAAGCTCAAATTAATCCTCATTTTCTCTTTAATGCCCTAAATACAATCGTTTCCTTTATGAGAATTAATCCAAATAGTGCAAGAGAGCTTATTATCAATCTCTCTACCTACTTACGATACAATATAGAAGAAATTCATACTTTGGTTAATATTAGCAGAGAGTTGGAGCAAGTAAAAGCCTATGTAGAAATAGAAAAGGCTCGCTTTGGAGATAAGCTCACTGTAACTTATGATATTGATGATGATATCAAGATTAAAATTCCTTCACTTATAATACAACCCTTAGTAGAAAACTCAATAAA
>CAZMQY010000529.1:0-1784 GCA_964568335.1 uncultured Clostridium sp. | reverse complement strand
TGCCTGCTTAGATATATAATAAACCAGCTTGATAAAATCAGTCCCTTTAAAATGCTGCTTAAGCTTATACTCCACCATACACCATTCAGCCCAAGAACTGCTGAAAGCAAAAGTGCTCCTGGAATTCTCATAGCATTTAGAACAACTCCTACAGCTGAAGGCGGAACTGTTCTTCCAAGACCGTTAAAAGCCCCAGCAGTAGTTATCTCAATACACATAAAGAATTGAGAAAGCCCAAGTATTCTTAAGTATATTACACCATCTTTTATAACGTCTTGCTCTCGAATAAAGATAGAGAAGATTGGCTCTGGAAAGAAAATCAGAAGGCATGAGGTGATTATTCCTATAACTGAAATAACTCCTACAGCCGTGAAATACCCCTTATATATTCTATCCCATTTTTTAGCACCAAAGTTTTGCCCAATAAAAGCGCTTAATGCAGTTTGAAAGCCTCCAGCTGTCATCCAGGATATGGATTCAATTTGAGACCCAACGCTTTGCACCGCAATTGAAGTGGAACCCCAGCTTGCTAGTATTCTAGCTATTATCATTGCAATAAAGGTAAAAGCGCCGCTTTGCAGTGCAACAGGCAGTCCGAACCTTACAATCTTACCAATGTGGTTCCAATCAGGCTTTTGTAAAAAGTTCAATCCATTAAAGTAATCCGTTTTTTTCTTTATGACAAAAATATATACCATTGTAACAACAAATTGAGCAAATATTGTTGCTACTGCAGCACCAGCAACCTCTAGCCTTGGGAAAGGACCTACCCCTAATATCAACATAGGATCAAGGATAATATTAACAATGAGCCCAATTGTGTTTATAATAAACGGCGTTCTGCTGTCTCCATGAGCATTAAATATGGCTGTCAATACAGGCGGCAAAAAGAAAAATACCATTCCCATTGAAACTATGAGAAGATAGCTTGTTGCCATACTGACAATATCATCACCCTTAATGTTGAAAAATCCTATAAGCTGTTTTCTAAACACAATCATAGCTGCACCATATAAAAGTGCAAAAATTATATTCATCTGAATGGAATGCCTTATATAGCTTTTTGTTTCGGCATAATCTTTTCTTCCCACAGACTGTGCTACCCCGACGGCAGCGCCTATTTGAGGGATTGTTATAAATGCAAAGGCAAACCAAGTAAAATAGCCTGCTGTACCTATTGCAGTAACAGCTCTTGAACCTAACTCCCCAACCCAAATCATGTCAGTTAAATTATAGGCCATTTGTATAAGGGATGTTCCCATAATGGGCAGGGCTAAAATTATAAGTTTTTTTAAAATACTACCTTCTGTTAAATCGTTTTTCAATATGTTACCTCTCCTTCATGTCTTCTTATATATAACGCAATAAAGTTCTTACACTAATGATGTCATAAAATATCCAATCTTCAAGGATTTTTAGGACATCATTAGTGTACTAGAATCTTTGCGTTAAATAGCAAATCAAAATAAGCTCTAATATCAATTATAGACAAACTTGGGTTTTATCTCAATATTTTAGTTGCTCTATCAAAATATTCAATTAGTAAATCTATATTTAATAGAGAAAAATTCCCATACTTCTTCAATTTTTACTTAAAAATTTTTATTGCATATTTTTAAATGCAGTATTATAATTAATTTATTAAATGAACATTGTTCATTAGGTTTTTGTATCATTACTAGCTTTAGATACTTTATTAATGATTTTTCAATACCTAAATCATTAATATTTTTTTATAAACAAATGAACATCGTTCAATTAGGAGGAAAAAAGATGAAAAATAA
>CAZMQY010000528.1:0-1801 GCA_964568335.1 uncultured Clostridium sp. | reverse complement strand
TATTACAAAATCCATTTTTCCTTCAGCTAGCCTTGCACCAATCTGCTGGTCTCCCCCTAAAGGGCCTGATAGGAATCTGTGAACCTTTAGTCCGCAAATTTCTGAAATCAATCTTCCAGTGGTGCCTGTTCCATAAAGTTCGTGCTGCTCAAAAATATCCTTGTGTCTTCCTACAAATTCTACAATATCATCTTTCTTTTTATCATGAGCTATTAAAGCTATTTTCATGCTTTATCCTCCTTGTATTATTAAAAATTAATTTTCTTTTTTCTCATACCAACATTTAAAACTAGTCCTATTGCAATAAAATTGGTTAATATAGAACTTCCTCCATAACTCATAAGCGGAAGGGTTATTCCCGTAATAGGCATTATTCCAATAGTCATGCCTATATTTTGAACTATAGAGAATAAGAAAGAGGATATTACACCTGTACATAATATGGTGCCAAATATATCCTTTGAATATATGGAAATTCTTATAAACCTAATAATTAAAAATCCATATACAATTAGAAGTATTATGGCTCCAATCATGCCCCACTCTTCACCTACTACTGAAAATATAAAATCTGTATGAGCCTCAGGCACAAAGCCGCCGGCTATCTGTGTTCCTTTTAAAAAGCCCTTCCCTAGAATTCCTCCAGAGCCTATGCCCGTCATAGAAGAAATTAACTGAAGTCCTGCCCCTAGCTCGTCTGCTTCAGGGTTAAGGAAAGAAGTAAGTCTAACCTTCCAATAAGGTGCCATCAGAGGAGAATTCCAAACAACCGCTATAAGCACTACAACGGCACCTAGACCCCATAGAATTACCTTGGAGTTTAGGCCAGCTATATAAAAAATTCCCAGCACAATGAAGAAGCATACCATAGTCATGCCCATGTCAGGCTGTATAACTATTAATGCCATTGGAAGCAGAGCATAAAAACAGAGTATAAAAAAGTTTTTAATATTATTTATATTCCCTTCCATGTCTTCTAACTTTTTTGCCAGCATAATAATCATGCCTATCTTTGCAAATTCAGAAGGCTGAATACCTCTGCTGCCAAGTGAGATCCAAGATCTAGCTCCATTTGTAACACTGCCCATTGTATCATTTATTATAAGGAAAACAATTGAGGCCCAATATATTACACTAGCATAATTCATAATAAGTGAATAATCAAAAAGAAGTATAAAATATAATAAACCTAACCCTATAATAAGCCAAAAAAATTGCAGCTTAAAATAGTAAATTCCAAATTTTAAGCGGGTAGCACTGTAAATATTTATTGCTCCAAACAAAACTATTATTATGCATATTATGATAGCTGTAAAATCAAGCTCCTTTAAAAGCTTGCTGTTTATCTTAAGTTTTTCAAACATTACTATTCTCCTTTTGGCATGAACATTGAGCAATTAAAGACTCTAGCTCCCACTAATAAATTTATTGTTAAAGTCCACATGAACCTTAACCTAGTCATCAATAACATTATATCAACAGAGCTAAAAAAAAGCTATGTATAATTTTTTAAGTTATACATAGCTTAATGCCTAAATTCTTTTCTTCATATTTTTAATTGGTATACTTGCAACAAGAGCAGGCGCAGAGCCTTCACCCTCTTCAGTGCGTGTAAGCTTTACCTCAATATCGTTATTGTCAAAATCAGCATAGGCGGATAATACCTTTAATATTTCTCCTTTTATAACTTCGAGAAACTCAGGTGAAACATCCGCTCTGTCATGTATCAATATCAATTGAAGCCTATCCTTTGCAACAGCCTTTGGAGAAGGCTTGGATGAAAACATTTTGAATAAATCCA
>CAZMQY010000527.1:0-1814 GCA_964568335.1 uncultured Clostridium sp. | reverse complement strand
TTTCACAAACACATAGTTTCTTCTGATAAAGCAGCATTATTATTCTTAAGCGTGTTTCATCTGAAAGTATTTTGAAAAAATCCGTTAGTTTATCCAATATAACACTTCCTATTCTTAAAAGAATTCGCATCATCATACTTATATACTCATATGCGTATATATTCATCGTATACCTGTTTTTTTGATTTGTCAACTTATCTTATGAAAACAAAAAAGGCCATCGCTGACCTTTTTTACCTATCTTGTTTTATTTTCAACCGGAAACCAATCCCTTGTGTTGTTTGCTATTTTAACAAGGGCTAGCATAATTGGAACCTCGGTTAGTACTCCAACTACTGTTGCAAGAGCTGCACCAGATTTTAAACCAAATAAAGCAATAGCAACAGCAACAGCAAGCTCAAAGAAGTTACTTGCTCCTATCATCCCTGCAGGAGCAGCGATACTATGAGGAAGTTTCCATAATCTTGCCCATCCATAAGCAATTCCAAATATAAAAAATGTTTGGATTGTTAGTGGGATGGCTATAAGCAGTATATGGAGTGGATTGTTTATTATTATTTCTCCCTGGAATGAAAATATTATAACTAAAGTAAGAAGTAGTCCTATAATTGTAATATTATCAAACTTCTTTAAAAATTCATTATTAAAATAATCAATCCCTTTATTACCTATAACAGACCTTCTTGTTAAGTATCCTGTTGTTAAAGGTATAACTACGAATAGTATTGTTGATAAAATCAATGTTCCATATGGAACCGAAACATTGCTTACCCCAAGTAGGAATGCCACTATAGGAGTAAATGCAACAAGTATAATTAAATCATTTACTGCGACTTGAACTAATGTATAAGCAGGATCTCCCTTGGTTAAATAGCTCCATACAAATACCATTGCTGTACATGGTGCTGCACCTAAAAGTACCGCTCCCGCTAGATACTCAGTTGCAAGGTTTTCTGGAATAAATGCCTTAAATATAATTTTTAAGAAGAAAGAAGCAATTAAATACATTGTAAAAGGCTTAATAAGCCAGTTGGTTACACATGTTACTACAAGTCCCTTTGGCTTTTTTGTAGCCCTTACAATGCTTGAAAAATCAATTTTTAACATCATAGGATATATCATTAGCCATATCAATATTGCAACAGGTATGGAAACATTATAATATTCAAACTGGTTTAGTGTCTGTGGTATAATTGGCAGATATTGTCCAATTAGTATACCTACAATAATACAAAGGGCAACCCAAATTGTAAGGTATCTTTCAAAGAAACCAAGCCCCTTATTTTCTTCTTTATTCTTAGATGACATAGTTATTCCCCCTATAAATTGATTTTATTGTTTTTAATCCTTTGGGCTAAATCCTTTATTTTACTTTCAATTGCAGCTGCTGTTTTTTTAAATTCATCATCACTTTTACCGCTTGGGTCCTCAAGCCCCCAATCCTCTTCATGCTTTGATGGCAGAAATGGGCAAACAACATTGCATCCCATTTTTACTACAATGTCTACCTCAGGTATTTCTGTAAGCAACTTAGAGTGTTGTGTTTTATTCATATCAATATTGTATAATTCTTTAATTATTCTTACTGCATCCTGATTAATTTGAGGTTTAGTTTCAGTTCCTGCTGAATAAGCTTCAAATACCTCTGATGCATATAGTTTTCCTAGTGCTTCTGCCATTTGTGATCTACAGGAATTGTGGACACAAATAAATGCAACTTTAGGTTTCATAAAACTTACCTCCAAAATCTATTCTCTTACGTTAATTGTCTAAACATAGTTTTCCGTCTTTTAAATCATCACAGCTTATACCAC
>CAZMQY010000526.1:0-1820 GCA_964568335.1 uncultured Clostridium sp. | reverse complement strand
TACTCCCAAAAGAACTACCCAAACAACTATTATCTTTTTCATTGACATCCCCCCTTTTTGTCTCTATTTTAAAATTTCTAGTTCAACTGTATCGTTACTTCAATAAGAAAAGGTATTGCCGGTATTCCAGTAATTCTCGCTTTAGTTGAGGTGGGCACATAACATCAAAAAAACGTTTCTTTAATTTCAATCTTAAAACTTGGTTTGAAGGTTATTTCGACAATCATTAAAAATCGTTCCCTATCATGTTCTAATAACAACCGCACGGAAGATTTTTTTCTTTTATCGCTAAGTATTTCTATTTTACTAACCGTTTGGAAGTTATATCTCCCAATAAGCTGATTGCCTTCACTTTCATGTACAATTATTGAAAATTGATTATAAAACGGGCAAACCATTACTTCATACTTATATTGATTTATTTCAAACATAAAGGTGGATTGATTATATTCAAACAGTTCATCTGCATCTTTCTTTATTGGAAGGCATTCAAACAGGGAAATAAAATCAACTTCAGAAGGATAAGATTCCATGTAACAACCTACTTTCATAAAGAAATGGGCAATATTTACCCTTACCTTCTACAAAGTGAAATGAAAATCCTTCTTGAACTCCCTGACCTTTACTTCAATAAGAAAAGGCGATCCCTCGTTACTGAAGCATCGCACCCTTAAGTTGAATAACATTAATATTTACTACTATTACAACCACACTCATATTCCTTGAATTTATATTCTTTGTAAAACCTAAATTCTTTAAAGTCAGCTGTATCCGATTCATAAACCTTAACCACTGGGGCAAAATCTAACTTTGCAAATTTCTTTATTTGCTTATCCATATCATCAGAGGAATTTATAATGTATTCGTTCATATCTAAATAAAGATTTTCGTGTTCACAAACCTCATATGTCACTGCAAAATAATATTTTTTCATATATTCACTCCCTTAATTTATTTGTTACTCCGATATCCCCAATAATCTTGTACCGTCCTGACCGGTACTTTTAGAAAAAAATGCATTGCTATTGTTCCAGTAATGACCACGATTGCTCAATATCGTTATAAAAGTAAAGCCCCTAATAGTTTAAGTTCATTGCTTCACATATTTGTTGGGGATAAACATTTTGTAGATTAATTTCACTCAAATAAATCTCTTTTCAGAGACTTATTAGTTACTTTAAATTCAAATATTCATTCAGTTCTCTCGCTTTTTCTTGAACATCAAATACATACTCATTTTTAGAGAACCTATATTCATCCCCGTGAATAGTTTTAATAATCAATACATCATATGGACGCTTTCCACTTTTCACGATTTCTCTTTTCACACCAGTTGTTCCAGGACTTGCAAAAAACAATATTATCCGAACAAGCAAATTTGGCTTTACTTCCTCTGTCCATTGCTGATTTACTTCTTCGATTATAATTTCATAACTTTTAATATCGGATAATTTGATTTTCTTTGATTCTATTTCAATGAAATCATTCCCCATAAAGCAAGACCTCACAAATATATTTAATTACTGCACTATATAAAATATTCCCCATATAAATTACTTTTCCTTATTAAGCTAAACTGCCCCGTTACTTCAATAAGGAAAAAAGCGATCCTACATTATTGAAGAATCGCCTACGTTGTGCATCAGGCACATATAATTATTCATCATAAGCATCTCCCAATGGTATAAAATCATCTTGAAGCCAGTACAAATGTTTACCTTTATACAACATTAAGTGTTCTAACAAATCAGTAAAAGAGGTTGCGATAATAGGGCAACTACCAACAACACCGTGGACATCCCAAAAACTATCATAACATC
>CAZMQY010000525.1:0-1834 GCA_964568335.1 uncultured Clostridium sp. | reverse complement strand
TATATAAATTGTAAAGCTGGGTCATAATATAAATGACCTCACAAAATACATTTTGACCCCCTTTACATTGGCTAGCCATATAGGCTGGCCCTTTTTTTATGGTGTATATTACTGTTCCAGATTTTTTGCAATAGCATTCCGGACAGCTTCTGTAAGATCATTTGAATCGGAATTTTCCTCAACAATTACAGGAGGAGAAATGATTATTTCTACTTCTGCAGGTCTTATTCTGAATTTATCTCTTGGCATTATATCATTTGTTCCCTTTAATGTTACAGGAACGATTGGAACTCCTGCCTTTATCGCCAGCTTGAGGCTACCGGGCTTAAAAGCTTTAAGTCTGGCATCCATGCTTCTTGTACCTTCAGGGAAAATTACCATGGAATGACCCTGCTTAAGCTTATGAGCACCTTCAATTATTGATAAAAGTGCTTTCCTGGGATTTCCTCTCTCGATAAAGACACAGTTTAAATAACGCATCCAGGTACTAAAAACAGGAAATTTGCTTAGTTCTTTTTTAGCTATAAATGCCTTCGGCTTTTTTATATAACCCATAAGCACTATAATGTCAAAATTGCTTAAGTGATTACTGACAAAAACAACAGCTTTATTTTCAGGAACATTTTCTTCACCTTTAACTACGACTGTAGAACCGCTGGCTTTTATAAGCTTCGTTGACCAGGTCTTTGCAACTTTATCAATAAGTATTTCTGCTTCATTATTTTTTCCTTTTTTCAAAAGGTATTTTAATTTAAATAATGGTGGTATTGTTAGAAAAAGCCTTATTAAAAAATATATTACCCATAAAATTGTTCTAAGCATGCCGCCTCCAATTTAAATGCTTAAATAAGTATTATTACAGTAAAACAAAAAGTAATTAGTTAATATTAAACACTTTCCAGCTGATAAATCCTTCAAATAAAGGTACCGTTCAGCTCATGAATATTAATATTATACTATAATGTCTTCATGTTGAAAATGGGGACATTTACAATGAATCCGCTACAAATAAAATGTATATTATAATAATTATAAAAAAAGCATATAAAATTAGTAGATTTCGCTAAGTATATTAATTGAATGCTTTGCGTTTAAATGATATTATTAACTCAAATGTTTATTTAAAGGTTATTTTCTATAAAAGCTTTAAAAGCAGCTTTTTATAGAAATAAAAGTACATTTAAATTTAGGAGGTTTTGTAATGAGTAAATTAGCGTTGTTTGGAGGACCAAAGGCTGTTCAAAGTGACGTAGGAAATATGTTTACCTGGCCGATCATAACAAAGGAAGATGAGGATGCGGTTCTCGAAGTACTTAGAAAAGGCGGAATGTCAGGTACTGATGTAACTGCAAAATTTGAAAATGAGTTTAAAACATGGATTGGCAGAGACTATGCAGTAGGTTTTAGTTCAGGTACTGCAGCCATCCACACTGCTATGTTTGCATGTAAGGTTGGAGTAGGCGATGAAATAATATGCCCTAGTGTTACATATTGGGCATCAGCTGCTCAGGTTTATTCACTTGGTGGAACAGTTGTTTTTGCTGACGTTGACCCTGATTCACTTTGCATAGATCCTAAGGACATTGAGAAGAGAATCACAAAACGTACTAAAGCTATTGTAGTCGTACATTATATGGGACATCCTGCAGATATGGATCCAATAATGGAAATTGCTAAAAAACACAACATTAAGGTAATTGAGGATGTTTCACATGCTCAGGGCTCATTATATAAAGGTAAAAAGGTCGGAACTATAGGTGATGTTGGAGCGATGTCACTAATGAGCGGTAAATCACTTGCAATTGGAGAAGCAGGTATGCTTGTGACTGATGAC
>CAZMQY010000524.1:0-1836 GCA_964568335.1 uncultured Clostridium sp. | reverse complement strand
CAAGACTTAACTTCTTTTAGCTTAATCTACGTTAAGAATCCAACACTGTTTAAGCGAAGCGAGTTTGTTGGATTTAGTAGATTAAGATAAAAGAAGTTTTAGTCTTGTTTGCGTAGCGAAGCTTTCCTAGATGTAACTCCCCTGCGTAATTTCAACACTAAGCTTAAACAGATCCGAAATCAACTTTTCTGCTGACATGGATCTGTTTTTATTAGTGAAGCTATCATAAGGATTTAAAGAGATATATTTTTGCTATTTCCACAGAAACCAAATTATTATATAGCCTACGGTTACTGCTGCCAAGGTAAATGGTATACCTATCTTCATGAATTGCCCTGCACTTACTTCATGTCCATCTTTTCTTAATATTCCTAAAGCAGTAATATTTGCAGAGGCACCGATTGGAGTAAGGTTTCCTCCTAAAGTTGCACCTGAAAGCAAACCGAAGTATAAAATATAAGGTTCAATGTTTAAAATACTTGCAATTCCTGCAGTCACAGGAAGCATGGTAGCTACATATGGGATATTGTCAATAAAGGCTGAAAATAATACAGACGCCCACACTATAAGAGTGTAAATGACAAATATATTATCATTGCTGAATTTTACAAAAATCCTGCTTATATCCTCTACAACGCCTGCTTCAGTTATGCCCCCAACTACAATGAAGAGCCCGGCCAGCAGCATGATTGTGAAATAATCTATTTCTCCAAGCGCCTTTGAGAAAACCTGAGTATCTTTTGTTTTTATAAAGCTTCTTAAAAGACCAATAGCAAATAAAGTCATACATATAATCCCATTAATTGTTCTTGGCATATTAGACAAGAAGGAAGCCAATATTAATAGAACTACCATCCCAACTAGAAGAAATGTAGGGAAATAGTCTTCAACAACTGTTCTTTCTAAAGCATTTATAGGCTGCTTGTCCTTTCTAAAAATATACATCAAAACAAGAGTAGATGCTAAAGCTCCAGCTTGTACAACCCAAAATATTCCGATTTTTCCTTGAAAAAAGAAGAAATCCAAGAAATTAAGATTTGCATAGCCACCCAAAAGAATGGAGGTTGTATCGCCAACTAGAGTAGCGGCTCCTTGAAGATTAGATGAAACTGCAATGGCGATTATACTGCTCACAGGAGAAATTTTAAGTTTTTTCGCTATTGTTAAGGCTACTGGAGCAACCATTAAAACCGTTGCCACATTATCTACAAAAGCTGAAATAATACCTGCAAACAGAGATAAAGAAATAACTGCCCATTTAATATTAGGAGTTCTTTCAATAATATAATCAGCTAGCAAGGCTGGCATTTTCGATTCAATGAACAGTGAAACAATCCCCATTGTTCCCGCAATCATTAAAATAACATTCCAATCCACAGTTGTAAACACTTTACCTATTGGCATTATGCCAAGTAGTACAAAGGTTGCAGCTGAAGCAAGAGCTATATAGGCTCTAACCCTTTGGAAAATAAGTAACAGTGCGTAAGTTAAGACAAATAAAGCAATTGCAATTATCTTCATTAGTTTCCCCCTTCAATATGTAATATTTATTACCCCTTATAACGGTAATACCGAACATTTTAGACAATTAATTATATCAAATTTATCTATTACTTACAATATATTGCCATGAAAATGTTTGTATTCCCAATTTCATATACGCAATATTATTAAACCCATAAATATTTATAAAAATCAGGCTATGTTTAAGATAGTGTTGAAGTAAGCAGGGGAATTACATCGTAGAAAGCATTGAGCTAGCAGTTACAAGACTTAGCTTCTTTTAGTCTTGTTTGCACAGCGAAGGACTTCCTAGATGTAACTCCCCTGCGTAAT
>CAZMQY010000523.1:0-1839 GCA_964568335.1 uncultured Clostridium sp. | reverse complement strand
CTTTTGCCATTTCAATATTCCTCCTTAATTATAGATTTATTTCTTACCTGTAATCTTCTCTGCAATACTATTTGGCACTGGCTCATAGTGGTCAAATTGCATTGAATATACCCCTCTACCTTGAGTATTAGAACGAAGGTCTGTTGCATATCCAAACATTTCTGATAGTGGCACAAAACCTCTAATTACTTGTGCACCACTTCTTAGTTCCATTCCTTCTATTCTACCTCTTCTAGAGTTTATATCTCCTATAACATCACCCATGTATTCTTCAGGTACTATTACTTCTACCTTCATCATTGGCTCAAGTAAAGTTGGTTTAGCTTTTGAAATAGCTTCTCTAACACCCATAGATCCCGCTATCTTAAACGCCATTTCTGAAGAGTCTACATCATGGTATGATCCATCATAAAGAGTTACTTTTATATCTAACACTGGATAACCACCAATAACACCTGATTCTAAAGCTTCTTGAATTCCATTATCTATAGCGTTGATATATTCCTTAGGAATAGCTCCTCCAACTATAGCATTTACGAATTCATAACCTGCACCAGGTTCTTGTGGGTCAACTTTTAATTTTACGTGACCGTATTGTCCACGACCACCAGATTGTCTTACATATTTTCCTTCTGCTTCTGCATGAGCCTGAATAGACTCTTTATAAGCAACTTGCGGACTACCTACATTTGCCTCAACTTTGAATTCTCTAAGAAGTCTATCAACAATTATCTCTAGGTGAAGTTCACCCATTCCTGCAATTATTGTTTGACCTGTTTCTTCGTCAGTGTAAGTCTTAAATGTTGGGTCTTCTTCAGCTAATTTTGCTAAAGCAGTAGCCATTTTATCTTGAGATGCTTTAGTTTTTGGTTCTATAGCTACGTGAATAACTGGTTCTGGGAATTCCATAGTTTCTAAAACTATTGGATGTGTATCATCGGATAAAGTATCTCCTGTAGAAGTATCTTTAAAACCTACAGCTGCTGCTATATCTCCTGCAAATACTTCATCAACTTCTTCCCTTTTGTTAGCATGCATAAGTAATATTCTACCTATTCTTTCTCTCTTGCCTTTGCTAGTGTTTTGTACATAGCTACCTGATTTAAGGCTACCCGAATATACTCTAAAATATGCAAGTTTTCCCACAAAAGGATCTGTAACTATTTTAAATGCTAATGCTGAAAACGGTTCGCTATCTGAAGCTAATCTTTCTTCCTCTTCTTCTGAGTTTAATCCCATACCTTTTACTGCTGGTATATCTAATGGGGAAGGTAAATAATCAATTATAGCATCTAATAGAGGCTGTACTCCTCTGTTTCTGTAAGAAGAACCACATAGAACAGGTGTTATAGCTACTTTGTTAGCTGCTGTTCTAATGCCATTCATAAGCTCCTCTTTAGTTATTTCTTCACCTTCAAGATATTTCATCATTAATTCTTCATCGTGTTCAGCTATATTCTCAAGTAAATTTTCTCTATATTCTTTGGCTAAATCTAACATATCAGATGGTATTTCAGTTATTTCATACTTTTCACCTAAATCATCATGATAAATTCTAGCATTCATATTAACTAAGTCAACTACTCCTAGAAAGTTATCTTCTTTTCCAATTGGTAATTGTATAGGTACTGGATTGGCTTTAAGTCTATCTTTAATCATACCTATTGCTCTAAAGAAGTCTGCTCCAAGAATATCCATCTTGTTAACAAATGCTAATCTAGGTACATGATATTTGTCTGCCTGTCTCCAAACAGTTTCTGATTGAGGTTCAACTCCACCTTTAGCACAGAATAATGCCACAGCTCCATCAAGGATACGAAGAGATCTTTCTACTTCAAC
>CAZMQY010000522.1:0-1850 GCA_964568335.1 uncultured Clostridium sp. | reverse complement strand
CTTGTTTCAGATAGAGATATATTAAAAGATAGAGACTTATGCCAAGCTTTAGAGGAAGCCATAAAAGGCGGGGTTACATTAGTTCAGCTTAGAGAGAAATATTTAAGCTCCTTGGAGTTTTATAATACAGCTTTAAAGGTGAAGGAAATTACAGACAAGTATAATATTCCTCTAATTATCAATGACAGGCTTGATATTGCATTAGCTGTAGATGCAGCAGGTGTGCATCTAGGACAAAGTGATATGCCAACTTCTGTTGCAAGAAAACTTATAGGGCCTAATAAAATACTAGGAATTTCTGCAACTAATATTGAGGAAGCTAAAACTGCTGAAAAGCATGGAGCAGACTATATTGGAGTAGGGGCTATGTTTCCAACGACTACAAAACAGGATGCAAGTGCTGTCTCCTTAGAGCTTTTAAAAGAAATTAAGGAAAGAGTAAAAATTTCTGTAGTTGCAATAGGTGGAATTAATGAAAGCAATGCAGAAAAGTTAAAGTTTGCAAACATTGATGGCATTTCGGTTATTTCAGCTATTTTGGGTGAAGCAGATATAAAGAAAGCAGCAGAGAAAATGAAAAATTTAATTGTTGAATAAATTTTATAGTGTTGTCAATAATATCGTATTATTGACAACACTTTCTAATATGATAGAATGATATATATAATAAAATATTTCACGATGATAAAGAAGAGTAGTAATAGCAGTCTTATAGAGAGGTCATGGCTGGTGAAAATGACTAGAATACTATTATGAAGGGAGCTTTTGAGTGTTTAGTTTGTAAAGCAGGGCTTTTGCCAACAAGGGTGGAACCGCGGAAGATTTTCTTTCGTCCCTTAGTGGCAAAAGCTTTTTTATTTAACCAAAAAACAAAGGTAGAGAAGAATTTTATGCAGAAGTCAATAAGATAACTGGTTAACTGGTTAAATTCTTAACTTCTTATATTGTTAAATTCTTTTCTTCTTTAGCCATATTTTTAAAGGAGGAGTTAACATGGCAGTAGAAAAGACAATGGATAAAATAGTAGCGCTTGCTAAGGGAAGAGGCTTTGTGTTTGCAGGCTCTGAAATATACGGCGGACTTGCAAACGCTTGGGACTACGGCCCACTTGGAGTGGAGTTTAAAAACAATGTTAAAAAGGCTTGGTGGAAAAAATTTGTTCAGGAGAGTCCTTATAATGTTGGAGTTGACTGCGCAATACTTATGAATAGCGACGTATGGGTTGCTTCAGGTCACGTAGGAGGCTTCTCTGATCCACTTATGGACTGCAAGGATTGTAAGGCTAGATTTAGAGCTGATAAATTAGTTGAAGATCACATGACAGAGCAGGGAGCAGCTGTAGCAAGTGCTGATGGTTGGACAAACGAGCAGCTTAAAGTGTATATAGAAGAGCATGGCATAGCATGCCCTAAGTGTGGAAAGAAAAACTTTACAGATATAAGAAAGTTTAACCTAATGTTTAAAACCTTTATGGGTATAACAGAGGATTCAAAGTCAGAAGTTTATTTAAGACCTGAAACAGCTCAAGGTATTTTCGTTAACTTTAAAAACGTTCAAAGAAGCTCAAGAAAGAAGGTTCCATTTGGTATAGCTCAAGTAGGTAAGTCCTTTAGAAATGAAATAACCCCAGGAAACTTTATATTTAGAACAAGAGAGTTTGAGCAAATGGAACTTGAATTCTTCTGCAAACCAGGAACAGATTTAGAGTGGTTTGATTACTGGAAGGACTACTGTAAACAGTTCTTGTTCAATTTAGGAATGAAAGAGGGTAACTTAAGATTTAGAGACCATAAGGCAGAAGAATTATCTTTCTATAGTAATGCAACCTCTGATATAGAATTCTTATTCCC
>CAZMQY010000521.1:0-1860 GCA_964568335.1 uncultured Clostridium sp. | reverse complement strand
CAAATAGAATGATAAAATAATACCTCAAAATGTACCCCCTAATTATAATCTACAGCCTAAAACAACTTCTTATGATACATAAGAAATTTTTCTACATCATCATATAAACCTGCCTGATTAGCTTTTGTCTTTAACACAATTTTACAATACAATTGTATCAATAATATGTTATAGAAGTCTATATGACTGTTAATATTTTCAATAATTACATTTGTTATGACTAACCATACAATATCATGATTAGTTGTTAAATTATGGTTGACTTTAATAATATTAAAGCATATACTTAATATTATTAAAGTATATATGATAAAATTTATAAATAAAATTAAAGGAGTGATTTTAAGGTGTCTATAGAAGTAATACCTGATTGGTTAGCGGCTTTAGATGAGGAAGATATAAGTTTTATAAAAAAGTTTATATTATCTTCAGGGTCATTAAAAGAGGTTGCCAATATCTATGGTGTAACTTATCCTACAGTAAGGCTTAGATTAGACCGGTTAATTCAAAAGATACAGATATCAGAAGATACTACAAACGAGCCTTTTATCAAGCTCATAAAAAGGCTGGCTGTCAATGAAAAGTTGGATTTTGATACAGCAAAAATTTTAATTTCAGAATATAAAAAAACAAAAAAAGGAGATTGATTTAAATGCAAAGTTTACCAAGTATATTATTCATTACAATATTATTAGCAGGGACTATTGCTCTTCAAATATTTTTGTCCAAAAGAGAGAACAAGTGGCTCGGCTTAATATTGCCAATAATTAGCCTTATATTTTCTATCTTCACAATTTTGAGTATGATGGTTTATGCAAATCAATCTATAGCCGAGACTATATACCAATTCGTTATGGCGTTTTTATTAAGCAATATTCCAACGATTATTTTACTTGCTATATACTTTGCTTGTCGTGAGAAATTTAAAAAGAATAGAGAACTGGATAAAATGAATATTCAAGATTTGCAGTAATTTACGAATTTGTAAAGATATAATGTTTCCAAAAAAAGTCGTTACTCATATGTATCACTTCCCTTTAAATCAGAAAGTAAGATTCTGTTTTAAAACAGTGTTGAAGTAAGCAGGGGAGTTGCATCGTAGAAAGCATTGAGCCAGCAGTTACAAGACTTAACTTCTTTTAGCTTAATCTACGTTAAGAATCCAACACTGTTTAAGCAAAGCGAGTTTGTTGGATTTAGTAGATTAAGCTAAAAGAAGTTTTAGTCTTGTTTGCGTAGCGAAGCTTTCCTAGATGTAACTCCCCTGCGTAATTTCAACACTATCCTTAAACAGAGCCTAAATTCTATTAGTTATTTCTACAAAACTTGTACTCTAAAAGCTGTAGTTTGAGGAGGAATGCTTGCCGTCATAAAGGTTGCATAAGCTATTCTTACAAGCTGGCCAGGCTTTAAATCTTCTAACCTTATTCTATTTCCGGCCCTGTCTAGAATTTGTGTTGAATTGGTTATGACAAATCTCACTTGACTATATATGTCATCAGCTTTGCCTGTGTAAAGAAATCTATTATTAACATCAACCTCTAGAACTCTGTCCATTTTGCCATTAAAAGGCCAATTTTTATAGCTTATAATTATCCTGAAAGCCCTTGACTGAGGAGGAATACTTTTTGTCATAGCAGATGAAAAATCAGCATCTACTATCATCCCCATTTTCAAATCACTAAACGGGACGTTTTGGCCAAATGGATCTAAAATTATTGTATTTGGCCCAACTATCAAGGTAACAAAATTTTTATGCACCATGTGATTTTCGTCCACAGTTACATAAGAAATTGTAACATATCTTGAATTTTGACCTGTAAAAATTCTTTCAATTGTAGCATCCAGAACACTAATAAT
>CAZMQY010000520.1:0-1872 GCA_964568335.1 uncultured Clostridium sp. | reverse complement strand
TTAATGGAGGGGTAGAATTGGATGTAATAGCAGGTTGTGTGGTTCAAGATAATAATAGGATTCTCATGGTACAACAAGGTCAAGGTGTAGAAAAAGGATTGTGGAACTTTCCATTAGGCAGGTTAGAGAATAATGAAAAAATACTTAATGCCGCAATCAGAGAAGTTGAAGAAGAAACAGGCTATAAAATATCAATATCTGGCTTATTAGGAATATATAATTTTATAAGTATCAATAATGACCATGCTATATTTTTTTGCTATGTTGGACAAGTAACTACTGGAATTTTAAAATATGATAATAATGAGATAATAAATGTAAAATGGCTATCATTTGATGAAATTAATAAATTAAGTGACGATGAATTAAGAACGCATACATTAATAAGAAAGGTAATAAGTGACTTTAAAAGTAAACCTATTCTACAACTTGATATTATTAATGACATGATTTAATATATAATATTCTTATATTCTTCATTAACAACTATAAATAAAAAGGAATATAATCAGGAACTGTTGGCATTTCCTCTGCATTCAATACAGCAGCTTCTTTAGGATAAAGGCACTCTTCCATTGGAATTTCATCCGCTATAATTTCCTCCCAGGAAAACAATAAACCCTTTTGCATTAATACGGCTTGCTCTACGCAGATTTCACAGTAGCGCGCATCTCCAGGTTTTATTCTAGATGAACTGGAGCAAATATTAAGGGGCTTAAGATAGTCACTAAAATGCAGCCTAAATAAGTGCTGCGATTCATCTACAATCTCTTTAGCTCCCCACCAAGCTAAATCCTGTACTCAGCTTCCCTTTAAGCCGCCTCTACTTAAAGCAGTCCTTTCAAAGTCATCTAAGTGATCTAAAACAATATGTCCTAGTTTATGTGCTAAGCTATAAGCTATTCTTTTTCTTGGTAGCATACTCTACAAGCCTTTCTACTTGATCTGCAATTTCATATAGTCCATTTCATCTAAAACATCCTTAGCTCTGCCAAGGGTGTCTATTATTTTCCTAACTTGAGGCTGTTCAATAGGATTAGATGTAGTAGAGTTATCTGTACGATCTAATAGAAAATCTGTTGTTACACCAAAATAATCAGCTGCTTTGTTTAGTAGTTCGTTGTTAAATTTTGAAATAAAAGAAACTGTAGGCATACTCTCAGAAGGTTCAAAGGGCTGGAAAAAAGAATTAAACCTCATAAGCTGGAATGACAAACAGCCTAAGCACGATAATAGAGATTGGGACTCTGAGCATAGAAAGATGGGAAAGGGTATTACTTTGAGTGTAGAAGAGCTAAGAAAGCTTAGGGATATGTTTATAAGATAGAATTGTAGGTTCTCGAAGAGTATTATTAGCCTTGATAAAACGAAGACTTATTATTTAACAAAGCTACTGCATAAATTGAAAAGTGCAGTAGCTTTGTTAATTTATAGCTTCCAATGGATTTTATTTTTTATGAGCCTACGTATCTCTTATTTTTTCGAAACTCAGTACCACCACCATGGTCAATTATACCTACTGGCTTTTCGAATAAAGGTGAACGATATTGCTCATCTTTAAACCTTTTAAGGAACGCCAACTGTTCAACTTTTTGTGTCTAAGATATTGACATAGATCCACCTTAAGGTAGTTACTCCATCGAATACCTCTTCCTCAAATCCACATACCCTTCAATTACCTTCCAATACTCCTCCTCATCTTTAGGAATAGGATTCCAATCATTATCCGGCCAATTGTTTTGGACCTCTTCGTAGTTTTTACCCTCTAAGTATGAATAATCTACTGTGCAGCCCTGCTGCTTATTTATTGGCTTTGTAAAGATGTAGCCGTCGGACATTTCCTTGAGGGTGAAATTTTTATAGGGGATGGAG
>CAZMQY010000519.1:0-1908 GCA_964568335.1 uncultured Clostridium sp. | reverse complement strand
GATAGAGAATATCCTCGTGGATTTATGGAAATAAACCCTGTGGATGCTGAGGCTTTAGGGTTAAGAGAACATAGAAAAGCAAAGGTGATCTCCAGTATTGGAGAAATAACTATAGAAGTTAAAATTACTGATAAAATAGTGCAGGGCGTGGTGTTTATTCCATTTCATTTTAGCGAAGCGGCAGTAAATAAACTTGTTGGGAAAAATCTGGATCCAACTGTTCAAATACCGGAATACAAGGTTTGTGCAGTAAGAATAGAAGGGGTGAGATAAGTGTTAACAATCAATAAAGGCAATTTAAAAGAACTGCTAAATATTTGGTCTAGTGCCTTTGAGGTTTATGCGCCCCGAGAGTTAGATGGACAGATTATGCTGCTTCCCTATGAAGAAGAACAGTTAACCTTAGATTATGTTAATTTCACATTCCCTGTAAAGGAGTATATTTTCAAGCAAAAGGAAAAGCTTTTTAATTGGGACATTAATGGAAGCGATATAAAAGTAGAAGCTTGTACGAGTAAAAAAATTAGAAGCAAGTTATTTTTCGGAGTTAGACCCTGTGATGCTTATGGAATTGCTTACATGGACAAGTTTTTTCTAGAAGCCTATAAAGACGAGGTTTATGAAGAAAATAGAAAGTCAACCTATATAGCTGCTTTAAACTGTGTAAAGCCTGGGGAAAACTGCTTTTGCAGCTCAATGGGTGTTGGTCCCTTTGCAGAATTCGGATGTGATATTCTTTTAACTCCTATTGAAGACCTTTATTTAATAGAAGCTTTAAGCAAGAAAGGTGAAGAACTAATAGTCTTGGGAGAAGCTTTATTTGCTAATGCTGAAGAAAATATTTTAGACAAGAAGCTGGCAGCCTTAGATAAGGTTAACAAGGAGTTTAAAACAGAAATTAAAGTAAAGGATGTTCATAGGCTCCTTGAGGAAAACTTTAATGATCCATTGTGGGAGCAGCTTTCAAAAGACTGTGTAAGATGTACTGGCTGCACAAGTATGTGCCCTACCTGTACATGCTTTAATGTAGTAGAAGAAAACACAAGCAGCTGCAGCGGCTGCAGAGTAAGATACTGGGACTCCTGTCAAAGCGATTCCTTTACTAGAAATGCTGGAGAACACAACCCAAGAAATCATGTTTCACGGGTAAGGTACAGGATATATGATAAAATGAAGTATATAGAAGAGAGATTTAATTTAAAAGGCTGTACTGGCTGCGGAAGGTGTATAAATGTTTGCCCTGCAAATATCAATATTGTAAGTATTATTAATAAGCTATCCCAAGAGAAAAATTTTGATGAAGGCTCAACAGAAGTGAAGCCAGTTAGTCAGAACTGGGAGCACAATCATGTTGAGAGCTGTGAAAGTATTTATAGACCTCAAATAGCTGTAATTACAGATATTATTGAAGAAACAAAGAATATTAAGCGGTTTATAATGCAGTATGAGGATAAAGTATTGCAGAAAAATTTTAAATTTAGCGGGCAATTTTTTGAAATAACAGTTTTTGGTGTAGGGGAGATAGCTATATCTATCCCATTCTCACCAAGTACAAAGGATTATTTTGATTTTTGCATTAAAAAAGCAGGCAAAGTAACTACTGCAATTCATAACATGAAAATTGGGGACAAGGTAGGCCTTAGAGGACCTTTTGGTAAAGGCTTTGAAGATGATAAATTTAAGGGACGAGATGTTATTGTTGTTGGAAGCGGTGTAGGACTTGCACCAGTAAGAACAATGATACTTAGAATACTTGAAAACAGACAGGATTACGGAAGGCTTGTAATTATAGGCAGCGCTCTTTCTTATGAGGACTTAATCTATAAGGAAGACATGGTTTCATGGAGTATTATAGAAGGAGTAAAGGTATTATATGCTTTAAGCAATCCTACTTCCAAGGTTAATGCA
>CAZMQY010000518.1:0-1921 GCA_964568335.1 uncultured Clostridium sp. | reverse complement strand
TATTGGAGGAGGATTCAGAATGCTTAATAATCTTAAAGTTAGAACAAAAATTTTCTTTTTATCTTTTATAATGCTTGTTTTGTTATTAATTAGTACAGTTGCAGGTTATGTTAACTTAACACGCACAAATAATGATCTTAATTCACTGTATTCCGATAAAACTATTGCAATACAGTATTTGTTGGACAATAGAAATCAAGATAGAGCTATAGAGGCTGATTTATATAGTATTTTACTTAATGTAGAAAATCCAGATAAACAAAGATCATTAGCCAAGGATATTGAGAACAGAATAACAATATTCAACGATAATCTTGCCAAGTATAAGAAAATGAGTATTGATAATTATGAAAGAGATATTGTTGCAAAGCTTGAAGATAACTTGACTAAGTATAATACAGTGAGAGATGCAGCGGTAAAGCTTGGATTGGAAGGAAAACAAAAAGAAGCAATGGAGGTATTTAACTCAGCTAACAGTGTGCTAAATGATTTTCATCAAAACTTACATGATTTAGGGGATTATAATCAAAAAGCTGCAGAACAAATGAATAACGAAAATAATAAGCATTATGCAGCTTCTGTGAAATTATCCATAGTGATTTTGGGTGTTTCCATATTATTTGCAGCTGCAGCTACATATGTTATTTCTAATAATATTACTTTTGGATTAGGATTAGTGGTAAACCAGCTAAAGCTTATTGCAACAGGTGATTTTACTGCTGAAGTAACTAATAAATTTAATAAAAGAAAAGATGAAATCGGAGAGCTTGTTGCAGCAATAGACACCATGCAGAGCTCTGTGAACGCTTTGATTAAAAATGTACAAAATGAGGCAGTAGCTATTGCGGATATTGTTGTAAATATAAATGGCAATTTTGCTAAATTAAACAGTGATGTTCAAGGTGTATCCGCTGCAACAGAAGAGCTTGCGGCTGGAATGGAAGAAACTGCTGCATCTGCAGAGGAAATGTCAGCAACTTCCCAAGGAATGGAGGGCGCTGTACAATCGATTGCAGAAAAATCAAGAGTTGGTGCAGAGAAATCAAATGAAATAAGTAAAAGAGCTTTTACAACAAAAGAAAACGTAAAAGCTTCTCAGAAAAAAGCGTTAGATATTTTATTTACAGTGAAAGACAAATTGGAAAAATCAATAGAAGAATCCAAGGTAGTTGAACAGATTAATATACTTTCTAATTCTATTATGCAGATAACTTCACAAACTAATCTTCTTGCTTTAAACGCTGCCATTGAAGCAGCAAGAGCAGGGGAAGCAGGAAAAGGATTTTCTGTTGTAGCAGATGAAATTAGAAAGCTTGCTGAGCAATCCAAGGATGCGGTTATAGAAATACAAAACATAACAGGTAAAGTAACAGATTCAGTTTATAACCTTTGCCAAAATTCCAATGGCCTTCTTAATTTTATGTCAACTGATGTACATAAAGATTATGAGATGCTGCTGGAGGTCGCTGAAAAATATAGCGAAGATGCTCTGTTCGTGGATAACCTTGTGACAAACTTCAGTTCAACATCAGAGGAGCTTCTGGCATCCATAGGCGACATACTAAAAACAATAGATAGTGTTGCAGCCGCATCAAATGAAGGAGCAGAAGGAACCACAGGCATTGTTAACAGCATATCGGCGGTTACTAATGAATCTAATGTGGTAATGAATTTAGTGGAAAAAGCAAATAATAGTGCAGAAAAATTAAAATCTGAGGCTTCAAAATTTAAAATATAGATTTTCAAAGGAAATCAAACAAATAAGGATTCAAGTCTTTCAAACACCCAAAGCATCTTACTTAACTAAGCTATATCTGGCTAGGCTCAGGAAAGTGTTTTGGGTGCTTTAACTGAAATCTTCAATTTTGGCTATGTTTAAGAATAGTGTTGATATTACGCAGGGGAATTACATCTAGGAAAG
>CAZMQY010000517.1:0-1936 GCA_964568335.1 uncultured Clostridium sp. | reverse complement strand
GCATTAAAATTAGTTTTTGAAAAGGAAAACAAAATAGGCTTAAAAGAACTTAAGGAAATGAAAGCAGAAGCAGTTGAAGTAGATAATGAAGTAGTAAGAATTTTCTTAAATACAGGTAAGAGTGGCGATGTTACTAAGAAAGATGTGGTTTTAGGTTTAACTAATATAAAGGGTATAGCAGGTAGTGATATACTTAAAATTGATATATTTGAAAAATTTACATTTGTAAACTTAAACCAGCATGCTGCGCAAAAAATATTGCACAGTAAAACACCTATTAGAATTAAGGATAAAAGAGTAAGGGCTGAGGAAGCTAAAAGAAGATAATATAGATTGATAAAGGTCCAGATAACAAAAATAATTTGTTATCTGGACCTTTTTTGTTTAAAATAAATTATTTTGTTAATAATCTTAATGTAAGATTTTTCTAGGGTGGTGTAAGTTGTGAAGATGACTGATAAGGAAAAAATTTTAATGTTTGAAAAATATATGAGGGATAAGGGAACAGAAGAAAGGAATATTAATTATAATCTTACTGTAGTTAAATTACTTGTTAGAGAGGTACTTGTAATATTCAATCAAACTTTAGAAAGCATCGATACATACAGTTTTGAAGAGTTTACGGATATGACAAGAGTTATTGATGAATATCTTGGAGGCAGGGAAGGACTCCCAAGAATAATGGAAGCCATGCAGGAGTTAACTGAATTTTTAAAGGTTAACAAGATGATAAAGGGTGGGAAAATCGCTCATTATAAGAGAATGTTTACAAACATAGATTATTATATTGACAAATATGATATGATGACAGGAAAAAGGGATGATACCAAGGATTTTATCAAAAATATAACTACTAACAGATTTAGTCGCTTTGTAATCCAACTAATAGAGGATATAAATGTATACGATTATCCAACAATAGAGATTATTGATAAAATACTTAATGATGTTCCTATAGAAAATAATGAAAATAATTATCAAATTATGCTCATAATAGAGGCTTTAAAATCCCTTGAGCTATTAGAAGTAAAAAATATGCAGCTTGAAACTACAAAAAAGGGTAGAAATTTATCACGGTTACCCATTGAAGAAAGATATGCGGCATTGCTTTATTTATTTCTATTTCAACTTAACTGGGATGAAGTAATTAGAAGTTGTTATGGAGGTAATACAGTTTTAGACTATAAAGATATAATAAGTATAATTGCATCAGTTTTTAAATCGAGTAGAGAAGTAGAGGTTGAACTTAAATCTTCAAATGAAATAAGTGAAGATAGGGTTGCAATTGAACTGTCAACAAGCAGGTTTAGAATTGCAAGGGCTGAAGCTATGCCCTTTGGCAGCAAAATCATTGATATATGCTTTGAAGGAATGGGATTGTTTGAAATTATACCTGTGAGTCCAATAAAAATGGTTTATAGAGCAAGTGATTTTGGTTGCGAAATACTCAAATTTATATATAAAAATATGTCTTTTGAAATTAAGAATAAAGTTGAGACTATTTCATATATGATAAAAAATAGAAATCTTGAAATGGCTGAAAAGTCCATACTTGAATTTTTGGCAACCTATGGAGGTAATTCAGTCATGTGGGATTATCTTGGACAGATACTGCTGCGCAGAAGAAAGTATGAAGCAGCTTATAATGTATTAAGGTATGGATATGAAACATCAACAAAAAGAGGTAAAGTTGCAAAGGCACTTCTTTATCATCTTGTATTATGTTGTAGAAAGCTAAAAACAGAGGATGTTTCAAGCTATGAAGAAAAACTTCAAAATATTGAAAGAGTAAATATGTAAATAAGATACTGTATATCAGGATTAAAATGATATACAGTATCTTATTTACATAGGTAACAGAGAAATTTGGAATTATACCGAACATTTAAGAGATATGTGATGAAAATTTAGAAAAATAAGAAAATACTATGCAATC
>CAZMQY010000516.1:0-1936 GCA_964568335.1 uncultured Clostridium sp. | reverse complement strand
AAAATTAATAAAATCAAACAAAAAAATAAACCTCTCTTATGCTTCAACCCATTCACACCCTTCATAATAAATTATAAAAAGGACATAAAACCCAAGTCTTATGCCCTAACTTTAATGATAATATTATTTTATCTTAAACCCTTTCAAACTTCAACTCATCATCCTGTGAGGTAACCTTAACCGTATCACCCCTGCTAATATTTCCTCTTAATATTTCTTCAGAAAGCTTATCTTCTACAGCCTTAGTTATTGCTCTTCTAAGTGGTCTTGCACCATAGGTAATATCCTTACCTTCCTTAGAAAGCTGCTCTTCTGCACTTTCATCAAATTGAAGAGTTATATCCTGCTCCTTAATTCTATCAGCAACTGTCTTAAGCATAAGTTTAACTATATGCCTTAAGTCTCCCTCCGCAAGCTGGTGGAATACTATTATATCATCTATTCTGTTTAAAAACTCTGGTCTGAAGGAACGTCTTAATTCCTCCATAACATTATCCTTCATCTTTTCGTATTCATTCTCAGCTTCTCTCTCACTGTAAGCTGCAAATCCAAGAGTTTTTTGCTTTTTAATTGTACTTGCACCTACGTTTGAAGTCATGATAACTATAGTATTTTTAAAGTCGACAGTCTTTCCCTTACCGTCTGTAAGTCTGCCATCCTCTAGTATTTGAAGAAGAATATTAAATACATCTGGATGAGCCTTTTCTATTTCATCGAATAAAACTACTGAATAAGGATTTCTTCTAACCTTTTCAGTTAGTTGTCCTCCCTCATCATAACCTACATAGCCTGGAGGAGACCCTATAAGTCTGGACACTGCGTGTTTCTCCATGTACTCAGACATATCTATTCTAATCATGTTGTTTTCATCGCCAAACATGGCCTCCGCTAGGGCTTTTGAAAGTTCAGTCTTACCTACACCTGTTGGCCCCAAGAATATAAAGGAGCCTATTGGCCTCTTTGGATCCTTAAGCCCAACTCTTGAACGCCTTACTGCTCTTGCTATAGACTTAACAGCTTCCTCCTGACCTATTACTCTATTATGAAGAATTTCTTCAAGCTTTAATAATCTTTCTGATTCCTTTTCAGTAAGCTTTTCTACAGGAACATTAGTCCATCTTGAAACTACTGCTGCAATTTCCGGTTCACCAACTATATGACGAGTTGAACCTTCATTTTGAGCCTTCCAGTTTCCCTTCTGGCTTTCAAGCTTATCCTTTAATTCCTTTTCCTTGTCTCGAAGCCTTGCTGCTTTCTCAAAATCCTGAACCCTTATAGCATCTTCCTTTTCCTTAGTGGCTTTTTCAATATTTTCTTCAAGCTCCTTTAAGTCTGGCGGTGCAGTTAAATTTTGAATTCTAACCTTAGCAGCAGCCTCATCAATAAGGTCTATTGCTTTATCAGGAAGAAATCTGTCTGTAATATATCTGTCTGATAAATTAACAGCAGCATCTATAGCCTCATCAGTAATCTTAACCCTGTGATGAGCTTCATATTTATCTCTAAGTCCCATTAATATTTGAAGAGCTTCTCCCTTAGTTGGCTCTCCTACTGTAATTGGCTGAAATCTTCTCTCTAAAGCCGAATCCTTCTCTATATATTTTCTGTATTCATCAATAGTAGTTGCGCCTATGCACTGGATCTCTCCTCTGGCAAGAGCCGGCTTCAATATGTTGGAAGCATCTATTGCACCTTCTGCTCCACCAGCCCCAATAATTGTATGGATTTCATCTATAAATAAAATCACATTGCCAGCCTTTCTTATTTCCTCCATTACCTTTTTAAGTCTATCCTCAAATTCTCCTCTATATTTTGAACCCGCTACCATAGCTGAAAGATCTAATGTTACTACTCTCTTCTCCTTTAGTATCTCTGGTATGTTCCCTGATACTATTCTTTGCGCCAAGCCCTCTACAACTGCCGTTTTACCAACACC
>CAZMQY010000515.1:0-1937 GCA_964568335.1 uncultured Clostridium sp. | reverse complement strand
GTGGTTAAAAGCAAGCAATTAAGTGTGCCTTTTACATGTACTCACCCGGCAAATATCCTCATTGATAGCAGTATTAGTAAAGAAAAATAAAAGTATTTCTCTTTATGTATGATATTAAAAAATAGGATTAAAGAAAAAAATTTTAAACCTTCACTTAAAAGTACACTTAAGCCATACTGTATCCTTGCTCTATCCTTAGTATTGTTATAAGTCTCAGTACAAATGAAGGATGTAAGCTGTACAGCCAATTTTTCTATCATTTTTAATGCACCACCTACAAGTAAAAACGGAATAAATTTAAAAACATAGTATGATATAAAGAAGCTTCTTTATATCATACTATGTTTTTAAATTGAGTTTTAGAATGATTAAATTAAGAATGGCAGTCATATAACTTATAACTTATTAATTGCAGGATAAAAAAGACCTTCTATTAAATCCTGTGTGTCACTATAAGTCATTCTTCAAAGTAGAAGATTTTTTGTTTCAAGCAGTGGAAAAGGAACAAAATTTATCATTTTACATACCTGCCTTCTTGTAAAAATTAATATATTAAATGGGACATATTAATTAGACTAAATCTTCATAAGCTCCATAATTGCAAGCTCAATTCTAATAACATCCTGTCTATCCTCTAGGAAGAAGCAATAAGTGTTTTTGCCGTCAGTAATTTCAAAATTTATACCAAATTCAGAGGAGATGGAGGCGAGTACATGTAGTGGAAAGAAGAGCTCCTTTGATTCTGAATGAACTGTTCCCTTATAGATTAAGCCTTCCTTATTTAAAAGTAGCTCACCTTTGCCAGCGTCATGATATGGGCCTGTAAAGGAGTCAGCTATTCTAAGCTTTGAAGCTGTTGAGCTAATGGAAAAATTACAGCTTTGTACCTGCTCTTTGGCTTTGGACTTTTGCCAATTAAGCCATTTAACTGTATCCTCAAATATTATTGAGCTTTCCCTTTCAGGGTTAAAAAGACCATATTCGTCCATTAGGGCCCCATTGCCGCAAAGCTTGCAATACAGTTTGTTGTATTTGGAGGACATAGCTTTTTCACCGCCACAGCTTGGACATTTATGTAGAACAAAGTGTATATTTTCAGCTATTCTTTTATGTTTAAAGCTTACTTTTCTAATTTTATTCCAGTCATAATCATTATAGTCAATAGAACTGCATACTTTAGTTTTAATTTCTTCAATGCTAAGCTTTTGGATTTGCTCAGCTGTAAGAACTTTTTTGGCGCTGACCTCAATAGAGCCTCTATGTGAAAAGGCAGACCACCGAGGCAAGGATAAATAGGCTCCATGTGCAACTACAGCCACCACCGGAAGCTTATAAAGCTTAATAAGCTTGGCTATAGAATCGGAAATGACATATTGGCTGCCGTCAGTGGAACGTCGTCCTTCAGGGCAAATTCCTAGAACTCCCCCTCGGGCTATTACTTTATTCATCATGCGGACTGCTCTAGTATCCTTGTAAAATTGAATCTTGGGGATAATACCGCCTAATCTTAAAAGAGGCCTTAATAACTGATTTCTAAAATAGTAGTTTGTCCCAAGAAAATTTATTTTGTGAGGATACATTGTAATAGTTATTATAAAAGGATCTAAACTTGAAGGGTGATTACCAAGCACTATAAAAGGCGGCTTCATAGACTTTATAGTGCTGTTTTCCATTTTAATTCTATATTTTATTTTAAGAAATACTTTAGAAAGACAGTAAATTATAAAATATAGAAAGGCATTAGGACTTTTACCGTATTCACATTTATTTGCTTCTTTATTCAACCTCATAGTATACACCTCATTATTAGAATATACTACAAACTGTGTTTTCGCAATATTCTAAGCATTGGCAGCTGGTGCAGGCAAGGATGAAACTGGGGTGGAAGGGGCTGAGGAGAAAACTTTTTTTATTCATATTAGTAGGATGGATGAAAA
>CAZMQY010000514.1:0-1941 GCA_964568335.1 uncultured Clostridium sp. | reverse complement strand
CTTCCATACTGTAATACATGGGCTCTTCAATAAATATTTTTTCATGCTTTGTGCAGCCTAGCCCTTCCTCGCTCATTAAAAGCTCCTCATAAAGCTTTTCACCAGGCCTAAGTCCCGTAATCTTTATTTCAATATCCTTATCCGGCTCCATTCCACTGAGCTTTATCAAATCACAGGCTAAATCGTAAATCCTAATAGGCTCTCCCATATCCAGCACAAATATCTCTCCACCTTTGGCAAAGGCACCGGCCTGCATAACCAGCTGCGCCGCCTCCGGTATTGTCATAAAAAACCTGTTTATCTCCTTATGAGTAAGGGTTATAGGCCCGCCCTGTGCAATCTGCTTTTTAAAAAGCGGTATAACAGAGCCATTGCTTCCAAGAACATTACCAAAGCGTACTGCTACAAACTCAGTTTTACTTACCTTATCCATACCCTGTACAATCATTTCGCAGATTCTCTTGGAGGCTCCCATTATGTTTGTTGGGTTAACTGCCTTATCTGTGGAAATCATAATAAATCTCTCCACGCCGTATTTATCAGCACATTCTGAAAGATTCAAGGTTCCATAAACATTATTTTTTACAGACTCGCTAGGGCTGTCCTCCATTAAGGGCACATGCTTGTGAGCCGCTGCATGAAATACTAGCTGGGGCCTAAATTCACTAAATATCTTATCCAGCCTGTTTCTATCTCTTATAGTTGCAATTAAAACCTTCAGGTTTAACTCTGGGTAATTACGGCTAAGCTCCCCTTGAATATCGTAGGCATTGTTTTCATAAGCATCAATTATAATAAGCTGTCTGGGATTAAAGCGTACTATCTGCCTGCAGAGCTCTGAGCCAATAGAACCTCCTCCGCCAGTAACCAAAACAACCTTGTCTTGTATATAGCCAGATATTCCGTCCATCTCAAGCTTAACTGCTTTTCTTCCTAAAAGATCTTCAACGTCGATATCCCTAATCTTGCTTAAAAGATACCTGTCCTTAAGTATTTCAAATAAACCTGGCACAATTTTCAGCTTGCAGCCAGTGCCTTTGCAAATCTCTATAATCTCTCTCTTGTTATCCCCCTCCAGACTTGGTATTGCAATGATTATAGCTTCTACCATCTTCTCTTTAGCGACTTTATTTATCATGTATCTGTTTCCACATACCTTTACCCCTGAGATAGTGGTGCCTATTTTTACAGGATCATCATCAATAATTGCCACAGGCCTGTATTTTATCTCCTTATGCAGCCTCATCTCCTTTAATATAAGTGCTCCCGAGGATCCTGCCCCTATTACCATAACCCTTGTGTACTGTTTTATTTCAGGTCCGCTAAGCATTATGATTATTCTTCTATATATTCTAAAGGTTATTCTAAAGCCGCAAACAAATAGTACACTTAAAACTATGGCTAAGGTATGTACGCTAAAGGGCAGCTCTCTTCCAATCAAGCTGCTCACTGCTGCATTTAATAAACCAGCAATAGCTATTCCTGCTATTGCTGCTAAAAATTCATCTGTTCCTGCAAAGGCCCAAAGGCTTTTATATATTCCAAACAGCACAAAAATAATTGCATAAATTATAAGCATAAATCCTATATTCTTTATATAGGCATTTATAAATTGCTCAGGTATATTAGAGGGGTATCTATAATAAAGAGACAAAAGGTACGCTAAGTTAATGAGCAAGGTATCTATCAATATTAATAATGAAACTTTAAGCTTTTTCGAAATTCTCAAAACCTCCTCATCCCCAATGCTAAAAATAATGTTCCTTTAATTATATGAAGTGTATTTTTGCTATTATACCTGTGTATTTCACTAAAACTAAAAAAAAGAACAGCGTTAAAGCTGTTCTTTAAATAGGTTGTATATGCTATTTCATTGATTTTACACTAAATTAACTTTTCCACCGTAAACAATTCCACGGCGTACATCCAATGTTATAAAGG
>CAZMQY010000513.1:0-1941 GCA_964568335.1 uncultured Clostridium sp. | reverse complement strand
TCTAAACCACATCTTGAGTAAGGCTTGGGGGAGTCTTACTCTAGGTGTCACCTCCATTGGACGTGATGGAGAAGACAAGGACAGAGTTACGAATACAGAAAAGCCAAGGATTTTTATAGAAAGTGGCACATATATAGCCACCGCAAAGGAATGTCTTTTTAATGGAGATATTACTAAAGAGATTATAGAAACTACAGGAATTCATACTCCTATGGGAGAGGTGATAATTGCAAAGGCATTAAGCGATGGTTATGTGGAGCTTGGAGGTCCATCTATCAATGCATATATGAGAGGAATATGCAGCAGGTTAAGCCAGCTGGGGGGCGAGCTTATACTTGTAGATGGAGCGCTAAGCAGAAGAACCACAGCCTCGCCTGCCGTTACAGAAGCTGCTATATTATCAACAGGGGCCTCCCTTCACAGGAGTATGGATAAAGTAGTTGAGATGACAAGCTATGCAGTTAAATGCCTATCCTTGAAGAAGGAAGTTGATAAGGACATTCTAAGGCTAGCGAATGCTCAGCTTCATTCTTCAAGAATAGGAATCCTATTTAAGGACAAAAGTGCTAGGACGCTAGAAGTTCAAACCTCGATGCAGGGGGCTAGAGCTATATCTCAAAATATAGATAATCAGGTTAGTCATGTGCTTATTAGAGGAGCAGTCTCAGATAAGCTTATAGAAGACATAATTAAATCTACTGACAAATATAAAGGTATTACTTTTCTTGTTGAAGACGGAACAAAGCTATTTTTAAGTGAAGAAACCTTTAATAAATTTGAACGTCTTGGAGGCAGCTTCAAGGCTATTGAAGTCATAAACTTAGCCTGTGTTACCTGCAATCCTACATCACCTTACGGATATGAATTTGATAAGGATTTATTTTTAAATAATTTAAGAGAAAACATTAATTTACCCGTATTGGATGTTGTTGGGGGCTGAAGAATTAATAATTCTTCAGTACCACAGAGATAAACAGGAGGGGAATAAAATGAGATTTTTAGATAGCAATCAAAGAGAACAAATAGGGTTTTCTTTTATAATAGATAACTTGGAAGTCATGACTGCATTTGGATTGGAACAGAAAAGAAACATAAGTCCATTCAAGGATAAAAAAGCTTTAGAGAAAGAGCTAAATGGCCTTGAAGCTCTCATTGGCAGCATAAAAAATAACAAGAAGGCTCTAGGAGAAATAGAAAGGGTATTCTGCAGAGTTAAAGATATAAGAAATACGGTAAATAGACTTGAAAAATTGATTCCTTTAGATGAGGTTGAACTTTATGAGATAAAATATTTTTCAATGCTAATGGAAGAACTTATAGCTGCCTATGAAATGGTAGGTTTGAGTATTGATAACATTAGCTTTACAGCTTTAAAAGAGGCAATAAAACTATTAGATCCAGAAAACAAGAAAATATCAACCTTTTATATATATGACAGCTACTCAGAAAGCTTAAGAGCCATAAGAAGCGAAAAAAGAAAGCTGGAAGAGCAGATTTACAAAGAAAAAAGTATTGAAAAGCAAAATATGCTAAAGGATGAAAGGCTAAATATCGTAATCCTTGAGGAAGAAGAAGAGCTTAAGGTAAGAACACAGCTTACAGAAAGGCTTTCAAGCTATGCAATAACAATTGAAGAAAATATAAAATCACTAGGAGAGCTTGATTTTCTAGTTGCTAAAGCAAAGCTTGCATTAAAATATAATGCAGTTAAGCCTGAGGTTTTACAGGAGATGAATATTAGCTTTCAGCATATGTTCAACCCTGAGGCAGCAGAACTACTTAGAAGAAAGGGCAAAAGCTATACTCCAATAAGTATTGATTTAAAATCAGGAACTACCATTATAACTGGGGCAAACATGGGAGGAAAGTCCCTATCCCTAAAAACTATAGTTCTTAATCTTCTTTTAGGGCAATGTGGTTTTTATGTTTTTGCGGAAAAAG
>CAZMQY010000512.1:0-1943 GCA_964568335.1 uncultured Clostridium sp. | reverse complement strand
TTGCCAGAACCATCCGTCTTCATCTTGTTAAGGCCTTCATATGTATAATAAATCCACTCACCAATAACAGTAAGATTGGAGATGGTTTCATTACTGATTTCAGTATACCCGCTGCCATCTGTCTTTATCTTGCAAAGCTGATAATGGTTCGAAAAATATACCCAGTCTCCTATTACATTAATGCTTTCAATATAGCCATCATAAAGCTTCTTAGTAGAAGTGCCGTCCTTTTTCATTTTGTATATGCCGTTATAACCACTTTTATTTGCAAAGTAAATCCACTGACCCTGCTCAGCAGCAAGTCCACTATTTACTAGATTGTTACCACTGTTTCCACGTTGGTTTATTTTTTCCTTAGTTACAGTTTCAGCTAGGTTAGAGTATTCACTTTCTCCATCCTTATTAATGGCGGTAATCTTATATTTATAGTCTGTTGCAGATTTTAATTTGTTATCATTAAAAGCATTGCTTGCGCTTTCACCAATTTTTTTAAAATCAGTGTTGTTACCCTCTGCTCTGTAAATATAGTACTTCTCAGCTTCCTTAACTGTATTCCACTTTATGGCTGCAGAATCAAATGTAACAGTTTCTACTGATAATTCAGAGGGAGCACCAGGAAGACTTTTAGTAGTCTCTTTAACAGGTGATGACAATTTTCCTTCTTTACCGTTCCTTATAACAGCCACTTTATACCAATATGAACTTTCGGGTTTTAACTTACTGTCAGTAAACTTGCTTTCCTTAACCGTCCCTACCTTTTTATACTCACCATTGCTTTCATCCATTCTATAGATATTATATAGCTCTGATTTTCTAAGAGCTTTCCAGGTTATGCTTATCTCTTTTGCGTTCATGCTTTCAGCTTTTAACCTTGGCGTGGCTCCAAAAATTGTATAAACTATATAGCCTATTATCATTATAAGCAGCGCTATGCCAGCTAAAGCTATTATTAAACCCTTTCTTTTTCTGTTACTTTCAAACATATTGTCTTCTGATTTATCCATAAATAATTCCCCCATACCAGATAGCTATTCATCTGTTTACTTCTTCGAAATATAGAGTAAATTCTACAGCTTTACTTAAATTCCTTCTATATTAGACAAATATACAAAAAATATTGCAACGAAAAAACATCAGGCATTGGGTTGCCTGATGTTAATACACCTATTTCTTCTTCTCTAAATACCAGTAGTCTTTATTATTTTCCATTAGATCATCCAGTACAGCTTTTGCTTTCTCAGGATTTACAATAGTTCTGTTCAAGGTTAAGGCTTGCAGCGCCTTAACATAGTCCTTTTCCAGGAAGGCTTCAACTGTTAGAAGCTCGTATGCATGCTGACCTTCCATTAAACCTTTGTAGAAAGGCTTTATTTCTCCATACTTAAATGGATTTGCTCCGTCTTTTCCAACAGTGCCTGCTACTTCTACTATAGCATCCTTGCTGAAATTAGTTATTATGTCATTGTTTCTGCTCATAAGGATGAACTCATTATGCAGGTCATAGGCTATGGATTCTGCAAGCTCCACCATTAAGTCTCCAAATACGCTGTTTGTTATGATTTCCACATCATCTATGGATTTCGCTCCAACAGCCTTAGAGCACATTTCCCAAACTTCCTTTTCTCTGGAATCCCTTGCTTCATCTGCTCTTGTGTAGTTAGGATCACTTTCAGCAACTATTTCCTCAGGGAAGAAATAATACTGAAGATAGGTTGTTGGTACATACTCATCAAAGAGCTTCATGTACTTATTTACTCTTAAATAAGTATCCAGCCAGGATTTAGAACGCTGCTCTGCATTGTAGGGTTTGAAATCATAATCTCTTAAGTATGTTCTTAGCTCATCAAAATAGTCTTTTCCATTAACATCTTTAAGCTCTGTGAACCACCCAAAGTGATTTAATCCAAAATAAGTAGCTCTTAAATTCTTTTGCTCAACTCCTA
>CAZMQY010000511.1:0-1950 GCA_964568335.1 uncultured Clostridium sp. | reverse complement strand
GGAGCACCAATAAGAAAATCAAACCTTTCTACCATATGAGCCATATCTTTTGGCAGCTAAATATTTCCAACATTAGACAGAGTGGAGGTTGTAATGCGCTCTCCAAATAATGAAAATCCAGTCTTTAAGACTATATTTTTTAAGACCAGGGGAGCTATTCTCATAACTATATTTTTTTCTGTTTGTACGTTGCCGCTGAATTTACTTCTTAAAGTATTTATATTCACACCATCTCGAATTTGCTTCCTCACAACTTGACATATATCCTTAAGAGTTATCATTTCTATACTTCCTTCAGGAGTAAATTCCACATTTATATATGAAGAAAAGTTACGCAAGGTTTTGGAGGGAAACCTCTTTCTAAGATTAATTGGCACTGATATTTTAATAGGTTTCTTATCAGTTGAGTTATAAACCCTAGCATCCAGTATGGCATAAATAAAAAGAGCTGTTAAAAATTCAGTAATTGAGGCATCAAATTCCTTAGAAAGTCTATGTAAGTCTTTCACATCAACTAGAACATGAAGAGCTTTTAATGTGTTTTCCTTTATTCTGGTGCCAGGAATCTTAAAGGCTGAATTTTCCTTCAAGCTCATTTCATTGTTAGCCAGCGCATAATATTGAAAGGAATCAGCTGTTTCCTCAGGTGTTGGTAAATCCTTATGATATAAAATGCCATAGCTCTCTAAATCAAGAGGATTATCAATAGGCTCTCTTCCATTTAGTAAAGTAAAATAATTAAAAAGTAGCGTCCTTAAAAAAATGGTTGATCCAAACCCATCAGTAATAGAATGGAATATTTCTAGAGATATTCTATGCTTGTAGTGTAGAACTCTGAATAAATATCCTCCATCCTTTTGCTCTGAAAAGGGTGAGGTGGGATAGGTATCTTCAAGCCTTACTTTAGGTTCAGATTCATTTGGCTCAAAGTAATACCAGAATAGACCCTTCACAATATTAACAGCAAAGGTTGGAAACCTCTTGTAAGTCATTATAAGTGCTGATTGAAGAACCTCTGGATTTACTTCCTCTTTTAAAACTGCGTCAATTCGAAATATTGGCGCCCAATTTTCTTCCCTAATAG
Organism: uncultured Clostridium sp.; assembly: GCA_964568335.1. Taxonomy (GTDB): domain Bacteria; phylum Bacillota; class Clostridia; order Clostridiales; family Clostridiaceae; genus Clostridium_AT. Next base: position 866 of record CAZMQY010000511.1, on the reverse strand, counting down.
CGGGGTATATTTTTGCGGCATTGTCTAATTTATACCATTTTCCTTCCATAATGCTTACTCCCTTTATACAAAATCCCCTAATGTTTTCAATACTAAAATTAGGATAAGTTATTTAGCTAATTGCATTTATAAAAGCATCTGATAGTTTTCTTATATACTCATTTAACACATTTTCATCTCTGAGATCTATATTTGCAAAATCTTTAAAAATACATGGAAAGATTCCCATAAAGAGGCTTGAGGCTGTTAACTGGATCACAGCTGTTTTATTTTTCTCTTTATCAGAAGTAGGCTGCGTATTTACCTTGCTGTAAAGCTCCTCACACAAAGCATTTATTTTACTTATAAAAACACCATTATAATTGTTATTAAAAAATGGCTCATACAATACTGCCTTAACAATATTAGGATATTTAATAGTACCTTGAAGAATATATAGAAGCAATTCTTCTACTATTTTTCTTAAATCAATATCCTTATTAATAATTTCGGTAAAATCCATCATGAAATCTTTTTGTATATAATCAAAAGCTTCTTCAATAAGCTTCTCTTTTGAACCAAAATAGTAATTGATAGCTGCACTGTTTACGTTGGCTTCTTTTCCAATACTTCTTATTGTGACACCATTAATTCCTTCCTTTTCAATGCACCCAATAGTGGCCAGTATTATCTTTTGTTTTGTAGAAAGTTCCATGCTTACACCTCAATTTTATCAAACAATAATAATCACATGATTTAATCAAGTGATTAAATCATGTGATTATTATAACTTGCAGTGTACTTTTAGTCAATAATGGTTGGAGCTATTGGTTTTAAGAAGGGCATAAATGTCAAGAGAAAATAACAAGTAAAACGACAAGGAAGCA
>CAZMQY010000510.1:0-1951 GCA_964568335.1 uncultured Clostridium sp. | reverse complement strand
ATATTGTCTACTATTATGTTTGTAAAGTGCCTTTTCGTTCCACCTTCGCCTTCAACAGATCGAATACTTATTTTTCCCTCTATAGATATGAATCTTCCTTTAGTTAAATAGTCCATAAGCTTACTAGAATGATTAGTAAAATAAATTGCAGGAATAAAATATGCAGTCTTGCCATCTTTAGCATTTTTATAATTTTTGTCAACTGCTAAGGTGAATTTTATGGCTTTTCTTCCACCCTTATTAAGATCTAGTAGTTCTGCATCTTGAGCTAAACGTCCAGTTAAAAATACCTTGTTCATTACTATCAACTCCTTTTTTATAATTATTCCCAAGATTCACAAATCCCAAACATGTGTTCTTAAAATATTTTATAATATAAAGAATTAAATGATTTATTGAGATAATGCCCATACTTATGTATAATTGATACATGATTTTATGTACTGCCTTATTAAATATTATGAAGTTTAAATTCAGCTGCTATTTTTCATGAGCTCAAGAATGCTTTTTATTGAAACATTGAAAGATGCATAGACTAATATTCATAGATGAAATTTATAGATTTTAAATATTAATTATATAAGAAAAGGTGAAGATATGAACAAGGAACAAATAAAAGTGAAATGTATTGGAGTGGACGAGGAAGGTAAAGGAATTATAAAGATAAGAGGCAAGGAGGTTCACGTACCTTATTTAATAGAAGGTGAAACTGCTGTTGTAGAAGTAGTGTATAAAAGAAATTTTACGAGTGCCAGAGTAGTTAAGGTGGAAGAAAAATCGAAATATAGAGTTATACCAAGATGCCCACATTTTAATAACTGCGGGGGGTGCCAGCTTCAGCATTTATCCTATGAGGCTCAGTCAGAGTTTAAGCAGAATTTAATAGAAAAGCTTATGAAGCCATATCATAAGGTTAATAATATATTGACCATGAAAGAGCCATATTTTTATCGCAATAAGATTCATTCTACATTAGCTCATGATAAAAAGGGAAAAGTCGTATCTGGAATATATGAAGAAAATACTCATCGTGTTATACCAATAGATCAGTGTGCTATTCAAGACAGACGTGCTGATGAGATTATTGAATCTGTTCGTGAAATTATGAATACTTACAAAATAAAGGCATATGATGAAGATAAAGGACAGGGCTTCCTGCGCCATATTTTGGTGAAAACAGGCTTTTCCAGCAATCAAGTTATGGTTGTGCTGGTGGTGGCTTCTCAGGTGTTTCCAGGGAAAAATAATTTTGTAGACACACTTTTGAAAAAACATCCTGATATTTCTACAATAGTTATGAATGTCAATAACCGCAAAACTAGTGTTGTACTAGGAGATATCGAAAAAGTGCTTTATGGTAAAGGATATATCGAGGATACCTTATGCGGATGTGTATTTCAAATTTCACCAAAGTCTTTTTATCAAATTAATCCTATACAAACAGAAGTTTTATATAATAAGGCAATTGATATGGCAGAATTAACTGGAACTGAAGTGGTGCTTGATGCCTATTGTGGTATCGGTACTATTTCATTAATTGCCAGCAGGAAGGCTAAAAGCGTAATTGGAGTAGAGCTGAATAAAGATGCTGTAAGGGATGCTATGAAAAATGCAAAACGAAATAATATCAGCAATGTTAGTTTTTATAATGATGATGCTGGTAATTTCATGGTAGGTTTAGCAAAAGAAAAGCAATACATTGATACAGTCTTTATGGATCCTCCACGCAGCGGAAGTAATGAACAGTTTTTATCTTCACTAGTTAAGCTTAAGCCGAAAAAAATAATCTATATTTCCTGCAATCCTGTAACACAGGAACGAGACCTTAAGTATCTAACAAAGTATGGATATAGAGTGGGAGAGATACAGCCGGTAGATATGTTTCCTCAGACAAAGCACGTTGAGACGGTAGTATTGATGTCAAGGGTGTAAGCGTTGAATTTACTGGATT
>CAZMQY010000509.1:1338-1989 GCA_964568335.1 uncultured Clostridium sp. | reverse complement strand
TGCTGAGCTTATTATTTCTGCAGACTTAAAGGAAATTTAAAGTGCCACCCACGTGGCAAGTGGCAAGTCGATATAAAAGCTTGTGAAAGCAATAATCAGATTGAGCCGATTAAGGTATAGCATGTGCCTTAATCGGTATTTATTATTTAAGAGTTAGAATATACTGGCTGTATTAAACCTTATAGGCGTACAGTTTTTGCTAAAGAGGATACGAAAAGAGAAATAATTGATGAAATCCCTAAAAATATTTAGATTAAAAAACACAGTCAAGGTGATTGGCAGACTTAATGAAAAAATTGTAAAAATGGTGTATAATATTTTCTGAATAGGGGGTAGTATTATGTACATGGTTGATTATACTAGTGATGATTTTAAAGCTAATTTGGCAAAGTCTGAAATTGTTATTGTGCCTGTAGGCTCTGTGGAGGCACACGGTCACCATATGCCATTGGGTACGGATGTTTTTTCGCCAAGACTCTTTTGCAAAATGTTAAATGACAGAATTGGGGAGGAAGTATGGATAGCACCAGAAATTCCATATGGGCAAAGCTATGATTTATCAGTATATCCTGGTACAATACATATTCCAACAGAGGTTATGTCCAGCTATGTGTTTCATGTTGGAAAAAGCCTTTTAGACAACGGTCTTAA
>CAZMQY010000509.1:0-1328 GCA_964568335.1 uncultured Clostridium sp. | reverse complement strand
GCTTGGTATGGATGTTATTATAATCAATTGGTGGCTTGATTTTTCAAAGGAAATTCTAACAATAACTGAAGGACAAGGTCATGCAGGTGAAGATGAAACTTCAGCTGTTCTTTATTATAGTGAAAAGCTTGTACAAATGGATAAAGCTATGAAAAACACAAAGAAGCCTCTCATGAGAGTTTACTTTAAAGACAGAGGCAGGGTACTTTACGAGAATGCTTTATCGGGAGACGCAACCCTTGCTACCGTAGAGAAAGGTCAAAAGATTTTTGAACTCTTGACAGAAAAGATGATAGATTTAATCCACAATTTTAGAGATGGAAAGTATTATATGGATGAAGGGGACGTTTCAAAATAGGGCTAACAAGCATGTTCTTTGAAGTCGTAGAAACATTTGAGCGAGCATTAATAAGACTTTAATTAAAATATTTATAAATCCGTTAAAAATCTTATACTGTCTGAGCGCAGCGAGTTTATAAGATTTAGGATTTATAAATATTTTAATTATTAGTCTTATATGTGCAGCTAAAGTTTCCTAGACTTCAAAGAACATGATGCTCAACGCTATTTTGAAACATCCCTCAACTTGCCACTTGCCACGTGGGTGGCACTAGGTACTAAGCATTCTTCTAAGCTTTTTAAGTATTCTGTCTTTGTGTTTGAAGCAGGTTGCATATTTCATATTTCTGATTTTGGCGTAGTCAATTAGTTTGCCTTCCTTTAAATATACGTACTCTATAAGCTCCCGCTCATTAGGCTGAAGCTTGGATAGAGCTGTGCTTAGTTGAGCTAGCTTTTCTTTATGCAATAAATCCTCTTCAATATTGCAGCTTGAAGCTATATTTTCGATAAACTCCAAGCCCTCTTCTGTTTCCTGATTTATGCTGCATTCTGCGTTAAACTTGCTTTTTTGCCTTATCTCATAAAAGTAGTTGTTCCTAATTGCGGAAGTGGCGTAGGGGGTGAAACTTTTATTTTTTAAGGGGTCAAATTTTTTTATTGCCTTAATTAAAGTTATGTTTCCAAGCTGTATTAAATCATTCATATCGTAACCGCTAATATAAATCCCGATGCAGGTTTTATAGATATAACCTTTAAACCTATTAAATATCTCTTCATGGGCAGTGCTGTCTCCATTTTTAGCTTTCATAACTAAGTCCTCTAATTCCATGCTATAAATCTCCTTTATTATTTTAAAAGAGCACTCTTTAGTTTTTGTCGACAAATATATAATAAATTTATTTAATTCTCTTGTATAAATTTGAGTTTGTGATAAGATAAATGCAAACGTAAGTTCTTATGTTTATTAAATAAAAAATATAAATCCT
>CAZMQY010000508.1:0-1996 GCA_964568335.1 uncultured Clostridium sp. | reverse complement strand
TGGATTGTAGTATTCGCTTGTTCTTAGCCTTAATACTCTATCTCTCATCCATTCAACATAAGCTAGAAGCTTCTCACCTTTAAGACCAAGCTTCTCTTCAACGTGATTTATAAGAGCGTGAGGCATTACATCCGCACTCTTTATTATCATTTTATCAACGTTATCGTATCTGTCGTCACCTGATTGAGTAAAGATTGGAATTCTCTTTATATCTACTCCAGTATTGTACTCGTCTCTAACTACCTCTGCCATAGTTATCTTTCTAGCCTTAGCTACAGCGTCTAATATAGCTTGGGTAATACCATATCTTATAGCAGTATGAAGTCTCTGTCCATCTATGCTCATCTTGTCAAATTCTTCTGCCATTTCTTTAAAGGTTGTTAGTTCTCTTCCAATTAACTTTGGAGCTATTTTTTCTTCTATAACAGGAATGAAATCCCCTGCTAGGAAAAGAGGATCTCTTCCACCTGCTCCTGAATATTGAACTGCTGCACAATCACCATGTGCTACTTGACCGTCTTCAAGAATAAGCATAACAGAAATTGATTCACCAGCCATTCTCACAGCCTTGAAGCCATCAGTTACAGGCTCGCCAACATAAGTAAACCCATCATGCTTAGCTCCCTTTTTAATAGCTCTCTGATCATCAAAGTAAAATCCTGTTCTTCCTCCAGAACAAACCACATCAACTATTTTCATATTAATACGCCTTCTTCCGCATAAAATTAAAGTACTTTCACTATTACTTCTTAACTTCTTAACTTCTTAACTTCTTAACTAGATAACTAGATAAATATTTATCTAGTTATCTAGCTGTTCATTATAATTTATTTAAATTCATCATTCAATTATTGGATTCCTAATTGTTAATTATTTTTCCGGTCTTCCTATAAGCACGCCTTTACCAACAGCAAAAATATCATCAATAGTCATCTGGAAGCTTACAGCTCTTCCTTCATACTTTCCTCTTTCCTCAAGCTTTCTTCTGTTGTAAGCCTTTAGCTCATTACTAAATGGAAGATTTCCGAACTCTAAATATCTAACAGCTCCATTATTATCTCTAGCAGGCATCATCTTTCCTGCGTTGTACTTGCTTGGTGCAAATGGAATGTCTACAGTTCCAGAAGCAAAAGCCTTAACTGTTCCTACTGCTAAATCTCCGTTTCCAAGCTCATAAACCTTATCAAGCATACACTTAGTTTCAGCCTTTATTATAGCTATTTCAGTTTCTAATTCCTTAGATAGCGGCATTCTTTGACCTCTTAAAAGATTCAGTGCCATCTTTGTAGCTCTAATTCCCTGACCATTAGCTTCCTTAGTAGGAATTCCAATAGCCTCATGAGGAGTTTTAACTATAACCTTTGTAGCTCCAGCAAGTGCTGCTGTTGCTGCACCTAGAGATATCAGTCCAAAGGCTTTAGCCTCATCTTGTGGGAAACCTCCCATCCATTGATGGAACACTGTAGTTATATAAACATCATAACCCTTATCCCTTAGGTACTCATTTACTTGTTCCTCTAGCGCCCTCATAGCAGCAACGTCTTGAACCATGTTTCCGCACATTCCATAGCCTACAGTTATATTTTTAACTCCCTGCTCTGCTGCAAGAAGTGCTTCTATAATAGCAACTACGTTTGAAGTACTTGGAGGTACCAAGGTTCCAGTTAATGGACCGAATGGTTCTCTATTTATTGAAATACCTTGCTCTTCATAAAAACCAACCAGCCTGTCGCAATACTGCCAGTCAAGCAATGTTTTTTCCATGCTTACGTTCTTAGCATAAGGTATATTATAGGAAATTCCGCCACCTTCGTTAGAAGTCCATCCAGCAGCATGAATTATTTCTGAAAGCAATCTAGCATCTGGTGTACCATGTCTAGCTTGAAGCGGTAAATTTACAGCTTCAAAAACTTTTCTGCAGCCAGCAACTCCATGGTTAACTCCTGGGAAGCCATTTAATAATGAACGGCCGGCTGCAATACTTTCTTTTATCCCA
>CAZMQY010000507.1:0-2005 GCA_964568335.1 uncultured Clostridium sp. | reverse complement strand
CTCCCTCATGAAAAGTGCGCCGCACTTTTCAAATTAACAATGTAAAATTAGCAATGAACAATTTTCTGAAAGTCCTAAAGATATTTTTTTCAAACAATTGTTAATTATTCATTATTAATTGTTAATTTGATTGCGACGCATTCTATTTACTCTGCTATTTTATCAGCTGTATTATTGGCATCAGTTACCCAATTTTCAATAACCTTATCCTTTATTAATTTATCTAAAGTGCTGTCTATTGACTTAACAAGGTCCTCGTTACCCTTCTTAACTGCTACTGCTGAACCAGCATCTTCTGTTTTTAATTTTATATCAGCTATAACTAAATCTTTATTAGCATTAACATAAGCCTTTGCAACTGGACCTTCTATAATAGCTGCGTCTAAGTTCTTGCTCTTAAGCGCTAAAACTAAATCTGTAATTTTGCCAAGAGCCTTTGCTTCAGCACCTGGAATCTGTTCCTTAGCAATATCTTCTTGAATGGTTCCTTTTTGAACACCAATCTTTTTGCCCTTTAGATCATCAGTTGATTTTATTTTATCCTTATCTTCTGCTCTCACTACGATAGTTTGAACAGCATTATAATAAACCTTTGAAAAATCTACGCTCTTTTTTCTTTCTTCATCTGGAGTCATTCCAGCAAGAACAAAATCAACATTTCCAGCCTGAAGCGCAGAAAGCAATCCCTTAAACTCCATATCCTTTATCTCAAGCTTTACTCCTAAATCCTTAGCTATTTGTTTAGCTATTTCTATATCAAAACCAACTATCTCCTTGTTTGAATTAATAAATTCATACGGTGGATAATCTGGACTTGTTCCTAAAACTATCTTTCCGTTCTTCTTAATTTTATCAATTGTTGTTTCCTTTTTACCGCAAGCTGATAGCGAAAGAGTAAGTATACCTGTAAGTAATAGTGCAACTAGCTTTGAATATTTTGCTTTCATTTAATGTTCCCTCCCCTTTATTATGAACCTAAGCCTATAAAGCTTAAATTATTATCATTTAATCTACAAGCATTATTATACATCCATATTTATAATTATGCAACACAAAAATTTTAGTTAATTATACCACTTTATATTTTATTTCGATTAATTATTATAGTTATACTGCTAATTCAGTGATTATTTTGACGAATATATATCCTTATTGTAAACGATAACTTCATTAAAAATATTTGTTTTATGCTTTTTTGTATACTTATGCATATTTTTCTTTATATTCGCATAAAATTTTTATATTTTTTTATTGTACCGCGTAAAAATTAAAAACATGGCAACACTATAAACAGGTATCATTACTTCGCTTGATGGAGGTAAGAATAATGAGAAACTTTTTAATTGCCGGAGCTGCAGATATTGTGATTATATTAGTTTCATATTTTATATTTAGAGGAATTATAAGCGGACCAACAAGGCACAGACTTTATGAAAAATTCCTAAGTTCCTTCGCTAAATTTATAATACTAATATTTCTAGCATCCCTAATAATCACAGGTGTTACCGCTCTGATCCTTTACAAAACCAGATATATTCAGTATATAAATATTATTGCCCCTGCTCTTGTTTCAATTCTTGTTGGTTTCGTTGTTTCAACAGTTCCAACCCGCGGTTATGGAGACAAGGAAAAAGAAAACCAAAAGTAATTTTAATTTTCCCTTATAATTATAAAGGACTACAGCTTCTTACCCGCCGTAGTCCTTTAGTTTGAGAAAAAACAAAAACTACCTACCCACTTTTAAAGTTGAAGATAAAAACCTATTGACTTTTTTAACATTCCCTTATATAATAATTTTTGTGCTACGGGGTGTGGCGCAGATGGGAGCGCGCGTGCTTTGGGAGCATGAGGTCGCAGGTTCAATCCCTGTCACCCCGACCAAAAAGGAATTGCAATTTTGCAGTTCCTTTTTTTATTTGCAAAATTTCCAAATTGGAAACTTTTTCTTTGTTTTTTATTAATATTTACTTCCTATAATGAAAACAATATTAATAACTAAAGGAGG
>CAZMQY010000506.1:0-2030 GCA_964568335.1 uncultured Clostridium sp. | reverse complement strand
TTCACGAAAAATTGGGAGCATATAAAAAAGAAGAGGATGTTTATCCAGAACCTAATGCTAATATAGCTAATCGTACTAAGGTACGAAAGGGAGATATAAATAAGGGATGGAGAGAAAGCGAAGTAACTTTAGAAGCAAGCTTTTCATTTCCGCCTTCTGATCATGTTGCAATAGAAACAAGAAGCGCCCAAGTAGAAATATTACCAGATGGAAGGGTGAATATATCTTCTACCTCACAATCTCCTTTTGAAATAAAAAAATTAATAAGCAGTTACTTTAATATTAAACCGGGAAATGTCATTGTGAATGTACCATTGGTTGGAGGAGCTTATGGCGGAAAGACAGCAGTACAGTGGGAACCTATAACTTATTTGGCTTCAAAGGCTGTTGGAGGAAGACTTGTAAAGCTTACAGCCACAAGGGAAGATGATTTGGTTACTTTTCCAGTTCATATAGGCTTAGAGGCAAAGGTTAAATTAGGTTGTACAAAGAGAGGGCAGCTAAAGGCTGCTGAAATCACCTATTTGTTTGATGGTGGAGCATATTCAGATAGAGCTGTTATTATAAGCAAAGCCGCAGGAGTTGATTGTACAGGACCCTATAGTATTGATAACGTATGGTGTGATTCTTTATGCGTATATACTAATCATACTTATGCAACAGCATTTAGAGGCTTCGGACACCCGGAGCTTACATTTGCTATAGAAAGAACTCTTGATTTGTTATCAATCAAACTAGGTATGGACCCATTGGAACTAAGGTTAAGAAATGCTATAGTTCCGGGGGATACCAGTCCTACCCAAACTAAGCTTACTAAAAGCAATTTAGGAAATCTTCCTAGGTGCATCCAAAGGGTATCTGAATTAATTGACTGGCAGGAAGGAGAAAGAATTGAGCTTAGCAACAGCAAAGTAAGGGCAAAGGGAATTAGTTGTTTTTGGAAAAACTCCAATACTCCTACCAATGCTGAGGCAGGTGTTATTTTAACCTTTAACAGAGATGGGAGCATAAACCTTATATGTGGAGCAGTTGAGCTTGGTCAGGGAACAAAAACTGCTCTTGCACAAATATTAGCTGAGAGAATGAAGATAAGTGTAGATGATGTCTATGTGGTGATGGAGGTTAATACTCAAACTGCACCGGAACACTGGAAAACAGCCGCAAGTAAAAGCCTTTTTATAGTTGGAAGAGCTGTTATAGATGCTGCAGAGGATGCTATTAGACAGCTATTTAAAACTGCTTCTATAGTTTTAAGATGTACACCAGAGGATTTAGATATTGGGGGCGGAAGAGTATTTCTAAAAGAAGATAATAATGTTTTTATAGATATAAAAGAAATTGTCCATGGTTATACCTACCCTAATGGAAATTCAATTGAAGGTCAGGTAATCGGCCGAGGAAAATATATATTAAAGCATTTAACTTTTTTAGATCCCGATACAGGAAAAGGAAATCCCGGGCCAGGGTGGACAGTAGGCGCGCAAGCAGTGGAAGTGGAGTTTGATACTAAGGAGTATACCTACAAGATACTAAAGGCAGCCTCTGTTATTGATGCAGGAAAAGTAATTAATGCTATGGCTGCAAAAGGTCAGATTATGGGCGGAATGAGTATGGGCTTGAGCTTTGCTGGCAAAGAAGCATTTTTATTTAATGATAAAGGGATTATTGAAAATCCTTCTTTAAGGTTATACAAAGTTATGTATATCGGAGAGCAGCCAGAGTATTTAGTTGATTTTGTGGAAAATCCTCAAATAGCAGGACCTTATGGTGCACGTGGAATTGGAGAATATGGAGTAATTGGTATGCCGGCTGCCTTAGCAAATAGCTTATCTATTGCGGCTAAGATTCCTCTCAATCAACTGCCGCTAATTCCAGAGCTTATTTGGAAAACTAAAAAAGGAGAAAATTTATGATTCCTTTTGATTTTGAATATTTTAAGCCAGCTTCAAAAGAAGAGGCAGTAAAACTGTTTGCAGAATTAAGCGCACAAAAAAAACAGCCAATATACTATGCTGGAGGGACTGAAATTA
>CAZMQY010000505.1:0-2049 GCA_964568335.1 uncultured Clostridium sp. | reverse complement strand
CAAAGTCAACTTGATTGCATTGCTAGACGATGTATTAATAACAACTATCTTAGTCATTTTTTAAATACATATCATTTAGTGTTCTATTTTTAATAAATCCCATGTGCTCATAAATTTTTATTGCTGAATTATTATTATAAACATATAATCTAGTAGTTGAATACGCAGTGCTTGAGCAACTGATTGAATTCTTCAACAGGTAACTCCCAATGCCTTTACCTTGATGATCTGGTCTAACAGCGAAGCTCATAATTAGCGGTACTCCTTCAAACTCCATATGCAGACATGAACCTACAATTTCATTTGTGGGCTTATAAACCATTACTTTTGAACTATTATACAACGCGGCATTATCTTTAGTGTATTGAATAAATCTTTCCACATGTTCAGCATAGTCCTGTTTACTAGCAACAGATTTTATTGCTGGATTAGCTGTGTACGCCGCTATTATCAATTCTGCAATTTCATATTTGTACTCTTCAACAATATTCCTTGCCTCATACTTATCTGGAACAATAGGATTCATTTCTTCAGTAGGTCTAATCATCCAAAAACCATCTTCAAGAATTGCGCAGTCTTTACTTTCATAAAGAGGAAGGTAATCTTCTATTACTTCTTGAAGCAATATTTTTTCGTTTTTACTTGATATGGTTTTTAAATACTTTAAAAGCTTATCTGCTATGTATGAATAATCATTATAGGGTGGTACAACAAATAAATCAGCCATAAAATTTGGCTTTATAAAAACTCCCCCTACAATGTTATTATCTTTTAAAATAAAGTAACCTGAATCTATATATTTTGCTTTTTCCAACGACGTAGTTGGTGAGTTTCTAAAATAATAATGCCCATACTTATGGCCATAATAAACAACATGATATTTAGAAAACACTTCAGGTTCTTGATAAACAAGTTTTATATTATCTCCTAAATCCATGTTTTCACCAAGAACTTTCATTTCTGCGTTCATATTAACCCCCCCTGTTAATTTTGATGAAAGATAGACTCCCTGGTGGAGCTCCGCTCCCACTGAAGGGATGTGGTGCACACTACCCCAAAAACTTGCCTAAGTGCACCCTTGCGCAAACATATTGTTAGCTGATGCCACCCTATCCTTTTATAATATTAGCTAATTTCTCTAATTGCATTCGGAGCAGATTAATATCAGTCTCTATGCCATCATTCCTTATTCCACCATATTCTAGTGTTACGATACTTGGTTGCGTTAATGATAGTACCTCATATAAAAAGGCATAATCTTCTTCTCGCATTTCCAAGTGAGAATCATAATATTCATTTTCAATTATTCTCGGACCATTAATATGTATCTCCTTTACCAAGCTCAATGGAAGTTTCTTTAAATAAGACTTTTCAGTTTCCCCTCTATACCATGCACTTATTTTAAGATGAGAGACATCCAACAGTAAGCCTATACCTGCTTCTTCACATATTTCCTTTATGAATTCAGGATCAGCCAGGGTCTTATAATCATCTGGCAAACAAGTAATAGGCATATTTTCTATTAAATATATACTTTCAATTAGTCTTTTACCTTCCTTTATTTTGGATAGTGTTTTTTCTTTTAATATTTCTCTATTTATAACACCATTTATATCATTTTCATTAGCTCGTAAATGTACTCCTACATGTGGAGACTTACATTCTCTAATCGCTTTATTCACTCTTTCTAAATTCCATCCTTGTAGGTGTTTATCTCCTAATACATAAGGCACTATATGAAAAAGCCCCGGTCTTATGGATTCAATTGCTTTAAATTGAGTATCATATAAAGTTTCATTAGCAAGCTTTATCCAATTTACCTCTACTTCTTCTCTTTCTATTAACTCAATTAACTCTTCAGAATAATTACAACCAAGTTGTATCATTTTTTTTCTCCTTTCCCCAAAAACTTCTCGGAAGGGTGCTGTTGTCTAACGCTCCCGTGTTGCCGAAGTGGACATCTCTCCGCTTTTCTGTGCATGTTGCCAACACTTTGTTAGATGAAGTTCTTTCAGCCACTCCAAAGAAATACCCCAGTATAATTTAACC
>CAZMQY010000504.1:472-2053 GCA_964568335.1 uncultured Clostridium sp. | reverse complement strand
CAACAAAGCTTTATTAATTGAAGTTCCACAAGAATTCATTCTTGATAGAATGACTGGTAGAAGAATGTGTAAAGATTGTGGAGCAAGTTATCATGTAAAGTTTAATCCTCCTAAAGTTGAAGGTGTATGTGATTTGTGTAGTGGAGAATTAATTCAAAGGAAAGATGATAAAGAAGAAACAGTTAAAGAAAGATTGGAAGTATACTCTAATCAAACTGCGCCATTAGTAGAATATTATGCTACACAAGGGAATTTAGCTAAGGTAGATGGAACTCTTGAAATAGAAGAGGTGTTCCAAAACCTTTGTGATATCCTAGGGAGCGATATATAAATGATAATATTGAAAAACAATATTGAAATTGAATACATGAGACAGGCAGGTAAAGTTGTAGCAGAAACACTTGCAAAACTTGAAGAGGCAGTAAAACCAGGAATAAGTACTGCTGAATTGGATAGAATAGCAGAAGAACTTATTGTAAAAAGAGGTGCTAAACCATCTTTTAAAGGTTATTATGGCTTTCCAGCCTCCATATGCTCATCTATAAACAATGTGGTTGTTCATGGCATCCCTTCAAAGGATGCAATTCTCCAAGAAGGAGATATTATAAGTATCGATTGTGGAGCTATGTTAAATGGATATCATGGAGATGCAGCAAGAACTTTTCCAGTTGGGAAAGTATCTAAAGAGGCTGAGAGATTGATTAGTGTAACTAAAGATAGTTTTTTCAAAGGTGTTGAGAAAGCTATAGTTGGTAATAGACTTACAGACATTTCTTTTGCAATACAGCAGTATGTTGAAAGCTTTGGCTATTCTGTTGTTAGAGACTACGTTGGTCATGGTATCGGAAGAGAGATGCATGAGGACCCGGAGGTTCCTAATTTTGGTAGGGCTGGAAGAGGCCCTAGATTAATGAATGGAATTATATTGGCTATAGAACCAATGGTCAATATAGGTGATTATCATGTTGATGTGAAGCTTGATGGATGGACAGTTGTAACTGTAGATAATAGCTTGTCAGCTCATTATGAGAACACAGTTGCAATTTTAAATAATGGTCCTGAAATATTAACATTAAATCAATAGAGGTGAAAAGTTTGGAAGATAAGGGCCAAATAGGTACTGTAGTCTACTCTAAAGCGGGAAGAGATAAAGATAAGTTATTCATAGTTATAGACGTATTAGATGAACAGTATGTTTATATTGCTGATGGAACTTTAAGGTTGATAGAAAAACCTAAGAAAAAGAAAATAAGACATCTAGCTTTTACTAATACAAAATCTGATGAAGTGAAAAATTTATTAATATCAGGCGAAAAAGTTAGCAATTCAATGATTAGAAAAATTTTACAGTCTCACGACGTGAATAAGGAGGTTTGAGACCTTATGTCAAAAGAAGACGTTATAGAAATGCAAGGAACTGTGTTAGATGCTTTACCTAATGCTATGTTTGAAGTAGAATTAGAAAGTGGGCATAAAATATTAGCACACATTTCAGGAAAACTTAGAATGAATTTTATTAGAATCTTACCAGGTGATAAAGTTACTGTGGAACTTTCTCCATACGATTTAACTCGTGGAAGA
>CAZMQY010000504.1:0-459 GCA_964568335.1 uncultured Clostridium sp. | reverse complement strand
TCCAAAGCATAAGCAAAAACAAGGTTAATAATGTTTTAGGTACGGCTGACGTTAAGGAGGCTATTCCCTAATGACCTAAGGCTTTTTATATATAACAAAATCTATTTAAGATAGTAGTACTTAATATTTACCAGGAGGTGTAATAATTAATGGCAAGAATATCTGGTGTTGACCTACCAAAAGAAAAAAGAATTGAAATAGGTCTAACATATATATTTGGTATAGGACTACCAACTTCACATAAAATTCTTAAAGAAACAGGAGTTAATCCTGATACAAGAGTTAGAGACTTATCTGAAGACGAAGTAAATGCTTTAAGAGATTATATAAATAAGAACGTAAGAGTTGAAGGTGACTTAAAGAGAGAAATTGCTCTTGACATAAAGAGATTAGTTGAAATCGGATGTTATAGAGGAATTAGACATAGAAGAGGCCTTCCAGTAAGAGGTCAAAGAACTA
>CAZMQY010000503.1:1102-2058 GCA_964568335.1 uncultured Clostridium sp. | reverse complement strand
TACAAAAATATATTGCATTATGTGGCGTAACTTCAAGAAGAAAAGCAGAAGAGTTAATTTTAGAAGGAAAAGTAAAAGTAAACAACAAATTGATAAAAGAATTAGGTACTACTATAGATCCAGATAAAGATAGAGTTAAAGTTAATGATAAACCTATTCAAATTGAAGGAAGAAAGGTTTATATTATGCTGAATAAACCTATAGGCTTTGTAACTACTTTGAAAGATGAGAAGGATAGAAAAATAGTTACAGACTTAATAGAGGGAGTAAAAGAAAGGATTTATCCTGTAGGAAGACTGGATGCGGATACTACTGGTCTATTAATTTTAACTAATGATGGTGATTTAGCATATAAGCTCACTCATCCAAGTAAGGAAATACTAAAAAGGTATATTGCTGTTGTAGAGGGTGTACCAAATAAATGGGAATTAGAGAAATTTAGGCGTGGACTAATAATAGATGGACGTCCTACGGCTGAAGCCTATATTAAAATAGCTAAAAGATATGAAACAGAATCTATTCTCGATATTTCCATACATGAAGGGAGAAATAGGCAGGTTAAAAAAATGTGCGAGGCTATAAATCATCCTGTTAAAAAATTGAAGAGAATTTCCATAGGAGAATTGGAAATTGGAGGTCTAGATATAGGTAACTGGAGACATTTAGAGAATGATGAAATTGAATATCTGAAAAAACTGTAATAGTAGTGGAGGAGAATATGTTATTGTTACGAGGCTATGCCATAGATGAAGTTGATAAAATCATAAGTATTTTAAACAAAGAAGGTATTGAGGATTTAGTTTTAGATGGAATCGTATATGTAGTTGTGGATGATAATGACTTAGTTGGTGTAGGAAAGGCAAAGTCAAAAGATGAAAAATGGGTATTAGAATACTTAGTAATTAGAGAGGATAAAAGAAATCAAAGTTTAGGTGATTCTCTTCTTAGGGCATTAC
>CAZMQY010000503.1:0-1092 GCA_964568335.1 uncultured Clostridium sp. | reverse complement strand
TATAGAACAAATAATATTTATTTAATAAAAAAAGGATTTATTCTAAATGATGATAATCAGTTAGAGTTAAATATATCTGATTTTTTTAATAAAGGTTGCAGTGGTTGTGGAGGGCATAATGGATTACAATGAAATCGTAAATACTTTGAAGATATCTAGAGACATAATTTATAAGTATGTAAAAGAGGGACAGACTGTGGCAGATTGTACTGTAGGTAATGGAAATGATACAGTATTATTAGCAATGTTAGTAGGTTCAGAGGGAAAGGTATATGGATTTGATATCCAAAAAAAGGCATTAGAAGTAACAATGGAAAATTTAGCTTGTGAAAATCTAGACAATAGGGTAATATTAATAGAAGATGGTCATGAAAATATTGATTTATATATTGATGAAAAAATTGATTTTGCCATTTATAATTTAGGATACTTACCTAAGGGTGATAAGAGTATCAAAACTAACAAAGACACAACTTTAATATCTTTAAAAAAATCACTAAATTTGCTAAATGATAATGGCATAGTTCTTATTACTTGTTATATAGGACATGAAGGTGGACTTGAAGAAAAAAATGCAGTGGAAGAATTTTTAAAAGATTTAGATCAAAAAAAATATAATGTAATAAAATATGATTTTATCAATCAAAGGAATTATCCACCTATTTTATACGGGGTGGAGAAATCCAAAACTAGGAGGGAGTAAAATGGCAGGTGTAAAAATTACTGACACGATTTTAAGAGATGCTCATCAATCTTTGATAGCAACAAGGATGAGATTAGAGGAAATGCTACCCATAGCAGAAAAACTTGATGATGTTGGATTTTATGCATTAGAAGTATGGGGAGGAGCTACATTTGACTCTTGTCTGAGATTTTTAAATGAAGATCCATGGGAAAGACTTAGAACACTCAGAAAAGCTTTTAAAAAGACAAAATTACAAATGTTATTGAGAGGACAAAACCTTTTAGGATATAGACATTATCCAGATGATGTAGTAGAAGAATTTGTTAAAAAATCAATAGAAAATGGAATAGATATTATTAGGGTATTTGATGCATTAAATGACACTAGAAACATAAGAACATCTATAG
>CAZMQY010000502.1:0-2060 GCA_964568335.1 uncultured Clostridium sp. | reverse complement strand
AAGAATAAAGGATAAGTATAGATTAGTAGAAATTAATGCAAGCAATGAAGCAGTAAAGCTAGGTAAAAAACAAGTAAGCAATGTATTGCTGTTAGGTGTTTTAGCAAAATTTTTAGATTTTAATATAGATAGCTGGCGGGAAACCATAAGAGAAAATGTTCCTGCTAAATCAATAGATATAAATCTTAGTGCCTTTGATATTGGATATAAACATATGAAATGATGTAAATACTAATTAATGAAGCAAGGCGTCTGGGAGGTCAACATGGAAAAGTACATTATAAAGAAAATTTTAAATAACAATGTAGTAATAGGCGAAAAAAATAAAAGGCAGTATGTCTTAGTTGGAAAGGCTATTGGCTATGAGTCGCAAAAGGGCGACAAACTTGGAGAAGACAGAGTAGAAAGCGTGTTTGTCAAGCAGACAGAAAATAAAGATAGGTTTGATAAAGTTCTGCAGGATATTAATAGCGAAATTGTAGGTCTTTCTGAAGAAATTATATCCTTATGCGAAAAGGAGCTTGGTGCAAAGCTTAGCGAGGCCATACATGTTTCTCTTCCAGACCATATTAATTTTGCTATTCACAGAATTGAAAAGGGAGTAAAGATTGAAAATCCGTTTTTACATGAGTTAATGGCCTTGTATCCAAAGGAATATAAGCTGGCGGAAAAAGCGCTGCATATGATAAATAAGAGAGTTTCTGTTGAGCTGCCTCAGGATGAAATAGGATTTATTTGCATGCATATAAATGCCGCAATGAGGAAGGAAGAAGTTAGTAGTTCCTTAGTGTATACTAAAAAAGTTGGAGAGATTATGGAGCTTATTTCAAGGCTTTTAAAAAAGGATTTTGATAAAAGTTCTCTTGAATATGTAAGAACTATAACCCATATAAACCTGATGCTTCAAAGAGTAATTAATAAAAAGACCATTAAAAATTACCTGCTTGACAATATAAAAAAAGAGTTATACAATGAGTATGATTTAGCAGTGAAGATTGCTTTTAAAATTGAAAATTTATTTTCTATTAAACTTCCTGAAGATGAGCTAGGTTATATAGCGTTGCATCTTAGGAGACTATGGGAAACATAAGTAGTGTTACTATTAAATTAGGCACGAGCTTAAATTATGACTTATTTAATTAAGTTGTATTTATGCTCGTGCTTTATTTTTTGTGTATCTATACAGCAATACAGCCAATGTTTATAACTAAAAGGAGGAAAAACAATGAAAAAACTATTTGCAGTACTACAAAAAATAGGCAAATCTCTAATGCTTCCAGTATCAGTTTTGCCAGCTGCTGGACTTTTGCTTAGATTTGGACAGCCAGACCTGCTGAATATAGCATACATGGCTAAGGCTGGTGATGTTATTTTTGGAAACCTGCCAATGATATTTGCAGTTGGTGTGGCAATCGGTTTCTCAGGCGGAGAAGGGGTCGCGGCTCTTGCGGCAGTTGTAGGTCAATTGATTCTTGAAGGAATTATAACTGTAGCAAGCGCTAATGCAACTGCTCCTATAAATATGGGTGTATTTGGCGGTATTGCTATAGGTCTTATTGCCGGGGCACTTTATAACAAATTTCATGATATAAAGCTGCCGCAAGTGCTTGGTTTCTTTAGCGGTAAAAGATTTGTACCCATAGTAACTTCAATTTCAGCTTTAATTTTCGCTATGCTTGGAGTGGCTGTATGGGCTCCAATACAAAACGCTATAAATGTATTTGCACAGTACGCCAGCACTTCAGTATTTGGTCCTGCATTTTATGCAGCTGGAAAGAGGCTGTTAATACCAGTAGGACTGCATCATATGTACTATCCACCATTTTTATATCAGTTTGGTCAGTATGTTTCAAATGGTGTAACTTACTTTGGAGACTCAGCTAGATACTTCCAGGGAGACCCTACTGCAGGGGTATTCATGGCTTCTGAATATCCAATATTGATGTTTGGACTTCCAGGAGCAGCAATAGCAATGATTGCAGCTGCTAAGAAGGAAAATAGAAAGAAGATAGCTGGAATGATGATTTCAGCAGCTTTTGTTTCTTTCCTAACAGGTATTA
>CAZMQY010000501.1:0-2062 GCA_964568335.1 uncultured Clostridium sp. | reverse complement strand
AGACATTAGTATGTAAAGATTGCGGAAAAGAATTCGTATTCACAGAAGGCGAGCAAGCTTTCTACAAAGAAAAAGGATTCGAAAATGATCCAGTAAGATGCCCAGAGTGCAGAAAAGCTAGAAAGAACGAAAAGAACAACAGCAGAGAAAGAAGATACTAATTATAAGAGAGGTTTAACCTCTCTTTTTATTTTGTTATAAAAGAAATGGTATTGGATTTTATTCCAATACCATTTCTTTTATAACATATTTTTAATTCCCGCTTTTCTAAGCGCTCCAAGTAAAGGCACAGCAATTAATATTCCTATTGCTACTTGAGCAATGTTTGTCGGTATATCCTTAGCAGACATTATTAAAGCTGCAGAAAAGGACTGCTTATCCGCTTGCAGGAAGGATAATATTACGGCTCCTCCTAAATAATACGCTGCTATCATAAAAATTCCCGCAGCAATAAATGCAATAATATTATTTATAAATTTTTCACCTTTAAAATCACTTCTGTAGGCAATAACCGCTGCAGTATAAGCCATAATTCCTTTAATAACAAATGTAAAAGGCGCCCAAGTTAAATAGCCGTGAGTTAAATCAAATAAAGCCATGCCTATAGCTGATGCTATGGCAGCCTTTTTCCTTCCAAGAAGTATTGCAGCTAAAAATACCATACTATCTCCAGCATGCATTACTCCCATAAAGGTTTTGATATGAACAATTGAAGTTGCAACAAATACAATAGCTGCCATTAAGCCTACTTGCACAAGCTCTAATACTGCATTATTTTTTAATGCTTTTTCCCTACTTTCCATTCTTTAAGACCCCTCCTAAAATACTGCTTTGCTCCTATCATGAGCATACTTATCTAATATCATTATATACATGATAAGCAAAAACACAAAGTGTATGGGTACACTTTGTGTTATAATTATAGTTTTATTGTAAATACTAAACTTACCTAGAACTAATATACTGATTTGTTTTTGTTACATAATAAAAGGATGATTATTATGACAATATTACGTTGGATAGGCGGCTTCGTAGTGCTATTCTGGCTAATTGGCCTTATTTTCAGAGTAGGCGGCGGCCTAATCAATTTATTACTCATAGTAGCTGCTATAGTATTTATAATAGATGCACTATTTGGCAGAAGAAAAACTATGTAATCCTCTAACATAAAAAAGATGAAAGCTGTAAGCCTTCATCTTTTTTATGTTAGTTCTCATTTCATTTGCACATTTCAGATTACTCATTATTCTTTGCTATATCTGACAATATCAAGCCTTTATTATGATCCAGAGCCCAGCTGATTGCCCAATCGCTTTGGAATAATAAAAGATTTCTATCTTTAAAATCTTTAACTCTTTTTGTATCGCTAGTTAAGTTTAACTTATCTACTTCTATCTCAGTATTTTCAATCCACCTGATATATCTAAAGGAAAGTCTATCCATCTTGATATCTACGCCATATTCATGCTTTAATCGATACTCAAGAACCTCAAACTGAAGTACTCCAACTACTCCAACAATTATCTCTTCCATTCCAATATGAAGCTCTTTATATACCTGTATAGCACCTTCCTGCGCAATTTGGGTGATTCCCTTTATAAATTGCTTTCTTTTCATAGTATCTACAGTTCTAACTCTTGCAAAATACTCAGGGGCGAAGGTAGGAATACCCTCAAACTTAAATTTTTTTGAGCTTTCGCATAAAGTATCCCCTATACTGAATATACCTGGATCAAACACACCAATTATATCTCCGGCATAAGCTTCATCAATAATTTCTCTTTCCTGCGCCAAAAATTGTTGAGGCTGTGCAAGCTTAACCTTATTTCCAGCTTGAATATGATGAACCTCCATACCTCTTCTAAACTGTCCTGAACAAATTCTCATAAAGGCAATTCTATCTCTATGAGCAGGATTCATATTAGCCTGAATTTTAAATACAAAAGCAGAAAACTCAGGATTAAATACATCAACCTCACCTTGATCAGATTGTCTTGGAAGCGGTGAAGTAGTTAAATCTAAAAAGTATTGTAAAAATGGCTCTACACCAAAATTAGTAAGA
>CAZMQY010000500.1:0-2069 GCA_964568335.1 uncultured Clostridium sp. | reverse complement strand
ATTTTTGGAAGCAAGTCGGATAAAGAAGTGATGAAGGGGGCTGCTCAGGCTCTAAGAGAGTTCAAGGTGGAGTATAAGGCTTTCATACTTTCAGCTCATAGAGTACCTGAGAAGCTTATGGAGGTTTTGAAGCAGGCTGAAAGTGACGGTTTTGAGTGTATTATTGCAGGGGCTGGACTTGCAGCACATTTGCCGGGGGTTATAGCTTCTCATACAACATTGCCAGTTATAGGAGTTCCTATAAATGCTGCAGTTAATGGATTAGACTCCCTTTTGTCAATAGTTCAAATGCCAAAGTCAATTCCAGTGGCTACTGTAGGCATTAATAACAGCTATAATGCAGGAATGCTTGCGGTGCAGATGCTGGCGCTTAAATATCCAGAGTTAAAGGAAGGTCTTGTAGAGTATAGAAGAAATATGAAAGAAAAATTTATAAGTGAAAATAATGAAGGGGTGGAGCTGTAATGGAAAAGTTAAACATGATGTATGAGGGAAAAGCAAAGAAGGTATTTAGCACAGAAGCTGAGGATAAGGTTGTTATTTATTATAAGGATGATGCAACTGCTTTCAATGGAGAAAAGAAAGGGCAAATTGAAGACAAGGGTGTGTTAAATAATAATATTACTTCTGCTATTTTTCAAATGCTAGAAGATAGAGGGGTTAAAACACATTTTATAGAAAAATTAAATGAAAGAGAGCAGCTATGTAAAAAAGTAGATATTATACCTCTTGAGGTTATTGTTAGAAACGTTGCAGCAGGAAGTATGGCAAAGAGGCTTGGACTTGAGGAAGGCTATCGATTAAGCACCACGGTTTTCGAGCTTAGCTACAAGGATGATAGCCTGGGAGACCCAATGATAAATGACTATCATGCAGTTTCTATTGGACTTACTACCTTTGAAGAGCTTGAAGTTATATACGGAATGGCTGCAAATATCAACAATATATTAAGAGAGTTTTTTATGAGACATAACATTAAGCTTATAGATTTTAAATTAGAGTTTGGAAAGACAAAAAACAGAGAAATAGTTCTTGCAGATGAAATATCTCCAGATACCTGCAGATTTTGGGATGCAGTAACAAATGAGAAGTTAGACAAGGATAGATTTAGAAGAGACCTAGGAAATGTGAGAGAAGCTTACACTGAAATATTAAAAAGAGTTTGCGGAGAATAAAATTATGAGAATACTTGAAGATGGGGATAAATTTAAAGAGGAATGTGGAGTATTTGGGATTTTTGCAAAGGAAGAGCTTGATGTATCATCTATAACCTACTATGGACTTTATGCTCTTCAGCACAGAGGACAGGAAAGCGCAGGCATTGCAGTAGCAGATGACAAAAGGCTTACATGCCATAAGGATAAGGGACTTGTAGCTGATGTATTCAATCAGGAGAATTTAAAAGAACTAAAGGGTTCTATAGCTATAGGGCATGTTAGATATTCAACCACAGGAGAAAGCAATGCAACTAATGCTCAGCCAATAATGGTTAAATATAAGCTGGGTGAACTTGCTATGGCTCATAACGGAAATCTTGTGAATGCAGATGTTATAAGAGAGCTTCTAGAAGATGCAGGCTGCATATTTCAGACTTCAATAGATACAGAGGTTATTTTAAATCTTATTGCAAGGGGTGCAAAAAAAGGAATTGAAAGAGCTGTAGTGGATGCTATTCAAGCAGTTAAAGGCTCATATGCCATTGTGCTTTTAACTGAAGACAAGCTTATTGGAGTAAGAGACCCAAATGGAATTAGACCTCTTTGCATTGGCAAGATAAAAGACAGCTATATACTTTGCTCGGAAAGCTGTGCATTAGACGCAGTAGGGGCAGAGCTTATCAGAGATGTAAGACCTGGAGAAATAGTTGTTATAGATAAAGAGGGCTTAAGATCCATAAGCTTTGCAGAGAGAATAAAGCCTGAGACCTGTGCCTTTGAATATATTTATTTTGCTAGACCTGACAGTATAATTGATGGAATAAATGTTTATACATCCAGAATAGAAGCAGGCAAGCAGCTTTTTATGGAAAACCCTGTGGAAGCAGACATAGTTATAGGGGTTCCCGACTC
>CAZMQY010000499.1:0-2086 GCA_964568335.1 uncultured Clostridium sp. | reverse complement strand
GCTAAGAAGAATAAGCTCCATTTGTCAACATTTGCATCTGAGTTATAGATTACATAGTCAAGAATAGTGTTGAACTCTAAGTATGCAACATTAAGTTTAACTCCTAATCCTTGTTGCCAGTCTCTTTCCCACATAGGAATAAGAGTAGCTAGAATATCATGGTCTGGCATTGCAGCTATATTCATTTCCATAAGCTTACCATCTTTTTCACGTAAGCCTTGAGCATTTAATTTCCATCCAGCTTCTTCTAGAAGTGCCTTAGCCTTTTCTAAATCGAAATCATAGTTGTTTAATTCAGCTTTAACCTTGTCATCTAAAGCCCATGAAATTTGTGAGAATGGATGAGCTTGAGTTACTGCTAAAACTTCTCCTGTTTCTTCATCTTTGAAGTAGGAGTTAACAAACTCTTCTCTGTTAAATGCATAGTATAGAGCTTGACGTACTTTTGGATCTGCTGTTGGACCCCATTCACAGTTTAATTTAACATAGCCATATCCTGATCTTGGATATGTATTCATTTGCATACCAGCTTTTTTAGCATCTGCTATTTTATTTGGCTCAATAACGCCAGCAAGTAGATCTACTCCACCAGTTGTTAATTCAACTATGTCTGTAGTTTGGTCAACGAATTTCAATATAATATCTTTAATTAAATAACCTTCACCAACATAATTTTCATTACGAGTTAAGGATACATATTCTTTTTCCTGGAATAATTCAACTTTGTATGCACCTGAACCCATTGGCTCACCAGTTATTGCTTCAACACCAGCAGTGTTATTATATGCAAAATCTGCTCCATAGTAATGTTTTGGCATTGCAGGGTAACTACAGTTAGCAAAGTTAACTCTTAGTGCCTCTTCAAAATTGAATTGAATTGTGTAATCATCAAGTGCTACAACACCTTCAAATGTTTCTGTTTTTCCTTCAAAATAGTCCTTATAACCCTTCATGTCTTTAACAGCTGAACCATATCTTCCTGTATAGGATGGGTCAGCAAGTACTTGATAAGTAAACACTAGGTCATTAGCTGTTACAGGAGTTCCATCGGAGAATTTTGCATCTTGTTTCATTTTGAAAGTAATAGTCTTGTC
Source organism: uncultured Clostridium sp. (assembly GCA_964568335.1). Taxonomy (GTDB): domain Bacteria; phylum Bacillota; class Clostridia; order Clostridiales; family Clostridiaceae; genus Clostridium_AT. The sequence goes on along the minus strand of CAZMQY010000499.1, from coordinate 992 downwards.
ATCATTTGAGTATTCCCATGATTCAGCAAGAATACCTTCGTATTCTCCTTCAAAATTTCTAGAGATTAATCCTTCGAATACTAAATCAACTACGTATCCATCATAAGCTGATGAATAATATAGTGGATTAAAGTTACCTGATGCTTCAGTAATACCTGCTACTAAAGTACCACTTGGTTCTTCTACTACTTCAGCTGGTGTATCTTCAGCAGGTGGTGTATCAGCAGGTGGTGTGTCAACTGCAGTGTCTTTTGGTTTACAGCCAACTAAAAAAGCTGATATTACCATAGTTAGAACTAATAAAAAAATAATACTCTTTTTCATCATTCTTTTTATTCCCCCTTAATTTATTTTTTTAAAAAGCAGATACAACTTAAAATATATCTACTTTTATAAACAAAAGAATTTTTATAGGAAAAACAATTATAATTAATTGTCCCCACTAATAATGTATTGTTTAATATACTATCCTATGATTTAGAAATTATGTTTCGTTACTTTAGCTTGCGACAACTTGTTTTAACTAAAGTCTTGTCTACATTCTAATACATATTGTAAGAAATTTCAACCTAATTTTTATTTTGTCATTAATAAAAAAATATAGAAATTAGATGTTTGCTATATCGTAAGGTAAAGTGATACCACGATGCACACTCCCAATTATATGTAAATAAGGATTTATTTATGGAATTATAATACTATATTAAGACCTTAATTCTTATAAAAATAATTCATATATAATATATTATATATATTATTGCTGAATAGTCAATTAATTCTTAAAATCTTGAATATTGAAATCTCATTTGGCATAAACTAAATAATTGTCTTTCAAATTTAAGCTGTTTTTTAATAAGATAAAATTGAGGTAGTTTCAAAAACTAAAAAAAGAACCTTGTAATTTTTATAAATACAAGGTTCTTAAATCTTGGTGCACCTTCAGGGACTCGAACCCTGGACCCACTGATTAAGAGTCAGTTGCTCTACCATCT
>CAZMQY010000498.1:0-2086 GCA_964568335.1 uncultured Clostridium sp. | reverse complement strand
TTATTTAAGCTTTGCAATCAAAAACATGGTCTTCATACCAAGACTTGTAAACTTTGCCTCATATTCAGTGACTATATTTTCTGTAAAATCGCTATTGTGAAGATCATAGGTCAAGTATTTTAATTCAAAACCACTTTCTTTAAAGTATTCTATAGATTCCTCAAAAAGTCCAGTGTCATCCGTTTTAAACCATATCTCTCCTTCAGATTTTAAAAACTGTTTGTAGCGTGCTAGAAAGCCGCTGTGAGTCAATCTTCTCTTCTTATGTCTATCCTTTGGCCAAGGATTGCAAAAATTTATATAAATTTTCGCAATTTCATTTTTTTCAAATACACCTTCAATCATCTGTATATTTAAGGGCACTACTCTTACGTTTTCTAGTTCTGCATCTATGATACCCCTTAAAGTATATATTAATATCTCATCTTTTAAATCAATAGCCACATAATTCTTATTGGGATCAAGCTTAGCCTTTTGTTTTATAAAACTCCCTCTACCACAGCCGAGCTCTAAATTTATTTCATTGCTGTTTCCAAAAACCTCATTCCACTTGCCTGCATACTCATGGGGTTTAGTTATAAATAAGGAGCTGCTTTCAAGCTCAGGTCTTGCCCACCATTTTTTTCTAAGTCTCATTAGTTATTATGCCTCCTCGATGTTTTCGCCTAGATAATTAAATGAATCCTACTATTTTAAACATAATATTGACAATAAATGCTGAAGGTTTTCTTATCACTATTTCAGCAATTGGACTTGCAATAAATATTATCATTATTAAAAATTGATATCTATAAATTTGCTCTGCAAATTTATAAAAGAATTCAGGAAAAAGGTCTCTTAAAATATGAAAGCCGTCAAAGCCTGGTATAGGCATAAGATTTAAAACAAACAGTGCACAGTTTATTATTGAAGATTGTCTAAAAATCATTAAAATAATCCACTGTATAGATGAATATCCGTAACCTGTTCCCATAAACCTTGAGAACAAACTAAGCAAAACCGCTGATAAGAAAGCGACTATTAAATTAGCAACTGGTCCTGCTAAAGAAACCTTTAAATCATCCTTATAATATTTCTTGAACGCACTGGGGTTTACCTGTACTGGTTTTGCCCATCCGAATCCAAATATTAAAATCATTATAAATCCAATTGGATCTATGTGTACTAAAGGATTTAAGGTAAGCCTTCCCTGAAACCTTGGTGTTTTATCTCCTAATTTGTCAGCCATATATGCATGGGCATATTCATGAAAGGTAAGGCCCACTAATATTCCTGGTATAAGAAGCACAGTTAATAATATATCAAATCTCAAAATAATCCCTTCCTCCATATAATTTAAAAACATTTATTAATATTATATCAGAATATAATGGAATTGAAAGTAAAAAATAGAGCACAGCATACACTCTGCTCTATTTGTCTAAATTAATCTTAATAAGTTTTCCATTAGAAACAGTTGCAATACCGCCGTTATACATCTGCAATAGTCTTCCGGTATAAGTTGTTTCTTTTCCTGTTGTTATATTCGTAACTATACCTTTTAAGCTATTATTTACATAAATACTGCCTTCTAAGGACACGTAAATATCTTTTTCGTCTGCTAAGGTATTAAGCTCTATGCTTTTCCATTTATCTGTAGGCTCCTTAACTAAACCATAATATATTTTTTTAACCTTATTTCCCTCCAGCTCGCCTAAATACATTCTATTCTCTTCGTCAGTAGCTATCAGCACTGGCTTTAACACACCTTTTATAGCTATAGGCTTACTTTCACCAGTTACATACAGTTTGTTATAGGTTGCATCCTCATAGGCCAATCTAGCTTCATGAGTAAAAGTCAGTATACTTCCTGTAAAATAGCTATTTAACTTAAGTTTTTCAATCTGTGACATAACATTCATAGAATAGATGCTATTTCTATTGCCTTTATGATCTATTTTAATATAAATCATATTTGTCAAAGTAGACATTTGTATGTCTACAACCTCTGACTGCTTGTCCGGAAGAGTAATTGAGTTTGTTTTTCCGTTGTTGTCAACACTTATGTCCTTCTTTTTATCCTTTTGTGCATCATAATTTGAAAAGG
>CAZMQY010000497.1:0-2092 GCA_964568335.1 uncultured Clostridium sp. | reverse complement strand
CTGTGCGGCACAAGCCTTCTGCTGGGAAGTAGCTGCAAACTCGTCCTGCATCTCTCTTGTTATTCCCCATTGCTCTGCTATGTTCTCTGCGGTTATTCCCATATGGTACTCATTAAATGCGTCCCATAGTCCATCATTAATCATAACGTCAACTAATTTTCCATCACCCATTCTTTGTCCCCATCTAGCTTGGTTCAAAACATAGGGTGCTCTAGACATGTTTTCCATTCCGCCAGCTATTATAACATCTGCATCACCTGATGCTATGATTTGGCTTGCCAAACTTACCGCTCTAAGTCCGGAGCCGCAAACCTTGTTTATAGTCAAAGCAGAAACCTCTACTGGAAGCCCTGCCTTTATCATAGCTTGTCTTGCTGGATTTTGTCCAAGTCCTGCCTGAAGCACATTTCCCATTATAACTTCATCAATAATTTCTGGTTTAATACCAGCTCTACTTACTGCTTCCTTAATAACTGTGGCTCCTAAATCTACAGCGGTGACCTCCTTAAAAGCTTCTCCAAAAGCTCCTATAGCTGTTCTAACTGCACTTACAATAACAACTTCTCTCATTATTATTACTTCCTTTCAATTTATTTTTTAATTTAAACCTTTTCATAAAACATAATAACTTAAGCGCTTTTCTTAACTATTTTTTCCCACCCTTCGTTTTTATACTAAAATTATAAGCAATTTTCATACCAAGTTGTTATGCAGTTAGTATCTATATTTATTATACAACAAAATGCTTCCAAATTTTGTCGAAATAAATTTATTGTCTATTTTGTTACTCTATTATACAATTAGAGTGTGCTAGTTATACTAATACACTCAATACATCAAAGGAGGGAATCATTTGTTTATTATAGATGCAAGAAGCAGTACTCCCATTTACGAGCAGATTATACACTCCGTTAAAGAAAGTATAATTAAAGGCATACTTCTGCCTGGTGACAAGCTGCCTTCTGTAAGAGAACTCGCTTCCATGCTTACTACTAATCCAAACACAGTGAGCAAGGCTTACATGGAGCTTGAAAGAATGAAAATAATAGAAACCTTAAGAGGCAAGGGAACCTTTGTATCCACTGACTATAAACCGAAATTAGAGGAGGATAAAATGGCAAAATTAAAGGAGGACTTGAAGAAGATACTTATGGACGCTCACTATATGGGCATAAAAAAAATAGATATTAAAAATATTATGGAGGAGCTTTATACTGAGCTTTTAGGTGAAGGCGAAGGGGGGAATGGAGATGAATAAATATTTTAGCAAGGCCCTATTTTATACTGAAAAGCAAAATATGATTAATTCCTTTGCAGCTTATATGCTTTTATATTTACTTGGAATGCTTGATTTTACGGAAATGTTATATGTAAGCAAAAGGGATTATAATTATATGACACCAGATCCCACTCAGTTTTTTAATAGTTTATATTTTTTCTTTATAGCTATTAGCGTAACTTCTGTTGTATATTCATATTTTGAAAAGGACAAGAAATATTATTTTATGCTGACCCAATCCTATAGCAGAGCATCTATACTTATAACTAAGACTATAAGCTTTATGATAAGCTATATAATTCCAACTGCTATATATACAGTAATTACTTTTATATTGGTACTAACTAACAAGAGGCTTTACTTTAAGGATTATATTGACGGAGACTTTGTGGGCAAATACTATAACCAAGTAATCTCAAGGCTATTTCTAAGCTTTTTATGTATTATAGCAGTACTTACTTTTATCACAATGCTTATACAGTTTTTCCAAATGTGTTTCGGAAAAAGCCTGGCTGCTTTGCTCCTGCCCTGCATTATGTGGATTTTATTATCTTTAAGTATAAGTGCAGCTAGTGGTTTTATAAGCAGAAAGTTAGGTTCTTTACGAGATTATTTAAGCCTATCTGGTTATTTTCTTTTTGGCACTGGTGCTTTAAGTTTTGGCTCTGCAGAATACAAATCTCTCATGTACTTAATATATGAATATTTCTCTAACCTTAACTTATTGGTTTCAACGCTTCTTATTCTTGCTTCAATGGTTTTATTCTATTTAACTTGGCTAATGAACAACAAAATAAAAGCGGAAAGTATTTC
>CAZMQY010000496.1:1085-2095 GCA_964568335.1 uncultured Clostridium sp. | reverse complement strand
TCCTCTCGTGTTCCATTTTATACTAATGACTTGTGGAGATCTATCAGTAAAACTTGATACCTCTCTTGCTTCTTACTTGACAATCCTCATAACATACATATCTTTTAGTTTCTCTAGAAATTATTTTAATAGCCCTACTGTAAAGATAGTGATTTAATATATCTACATTTGAGTGAGTCTCTTCTCTCTTATCAATTTTAAACTATCTCCAAGTATAACCATACTTGTACCTAGGAAAACTACAACACATCCCAATAAAACATTAGGTGATATTTTTTGTGAGAATGGTGGCATCGTTAATATTATTGGTATCCACAACACATAAGAGATATTTAAAATCATAGCTGGTGCTACACTAATATATTTCATCGAAACATACCATAAAATATATGAAGTGGCTCCAATAAATGAACCAATTGCAAAAATTAGCCAAATAAATGAACTGTTAAAACCTGCAAATATTTCTGCAAATTCAATCCCTTTGTAAAATTCCATAACATATGAATATTCTCCACTGAAAGACAAAAATACTATTAAACATACTGCTAATATAATAATTGAATAAATATGTCTAATTGTAATTGTTACGATTGGATTTACATCATCCTTTATCAATTTATAACCAAATATAGCCTCTAATCCCCACCCGAATGCTGGAATTAATGCTATTATATATACAGCTATACTGACTGACTCTAATTGATATGTAAGGATTACTCCTAAAACAGAAATCATGCCGCCAATAGCTTTTACTTTTGAAAGCTTCTCCTTAAATACTAGAAAGGAGGCTACTGCACCTACTACAGGATATAATGCTGAAAAAGCTCCTGCTACAGGGGCTGATATAGCACTAACTACAGCGTATGGTATTAACCCCAATGGTCCAGCTAATATAGCAGCTGGAATTATTCCAAAACCCTTCTTTGAGAAAAATACTTTTTTAAATTCTCCTATTAAATTACTTTTAATTAGTACAAACATTTCAAATACCACATTAAATGACAAATCCA
>CAZMQY010000496.1:0-1065 GCA_964568335.1 uncultured Clostridium sp. | reverse complement strand
TTAACATTACTCCTTTTACGCTGAGCAAATCTCCTCTTGAATTAGTATATAGATTTAACACTGTATACAAAACTATTGTATACATAGCCCATGTGAAACCAGATAACAGTCCCACTATATTACCTTTTTTATTCATAATATCATCCTCTTTCATTACTTTATTTAACACTATCTTAATATAGTTTCAAGATTTTTCTTTGCTCTGTTATATCTATCTATACCGTAAGTCCCAAAGTCATCACCTTTTGCTTCTTTAATATTAGTCCATAAACTCCATAAAAGGTCCTGACATATTTTATTTATAATTATTCTCTTTTTATATTTTTCTTCTGGTGCTTTTCCAAAATAAAGTTTAAGAAACAATTCTTCATCATCTTCTGAGAAACTACACTCCAAGGAATGTGCTGCCAAGTCCCACATAGGGTCATTCATACCACTATATTCCCAATCTATCAAATAAATTTTCTCTTCACCACTCTTTATAAAATTCTCAGGAACTGTATCATTATGACAAGGAACCAAAACAACATCTAAATGAGATAACATATCCTTCAGACTTAAGACCTTTTTCTTCACATCAAAATAATCATCAAAATTCTTTCCTCTTACTTTATTTAATAACCCTTCATAGTGTTCTATTCTCTCAAAACCATCAAACCTATTGTTAAGCTTTATATTTGATGTATGAAGCCTCTTTAATATGGATGTAGTAAACTTCATATTGTCTTCTCTTTTAGCGGTCTTCCCATTGAGAGTTTCAGCATTCTCTATCAGTTGAGCAATTTTTACTCCTGAAGTCTCGTTAAAGTATATTACTTCAGTATCTATTCCTAATTCATAAGCAATGGTTGAATTTATTTTCTCATCATTTCTGTTTATCATATCTTCTGTTCCCAATCCTGGAATACGAACGACATAGTCTTTTTCATTTATTACAACCTTATAGTTTTTGTTAGTCATTCCACCAAATGGCTCTAAAGCTTTTATATTCTTCTCTTCAATGTTAAGTGCGCTCATTATATAATTTTTTATATTCTGTATCCTAATTTCCTCTTCTTTTCTTTT
>CAZMQY010000495.1:0-2117 GCA_964568335.1 uncultured Clostridium sp. | reverse complement strand
ACCAAATACAGCGTCAGCAAAACTTCTTATTCTGTACTTATATCCTTTTGCAGCATGGGAAAGCACTTCTCTTGCAAAATTATCTCCGTTTTTCATAAGCCAAGGCAAGGTTAAACCATTATCAGAGAAAGGCATCCTTGAGGTGTGTAGGTAGTCATTTAGCTTAACAGTTAAGGTATCTGTATAGTCGTTATTTTCAATAGGCGCACCTTTTAACAGACCGGGAGTAAAGTTTAAACTATGCCATCCATATAAATTCATCCATGCAGTTGCGCCACAACCAGAGTAATGATCTGTATTATTTGGTGGAGTATGAGGGTTCAGTTGAGTAAAATAGGACTGATTGTCGTTTCCCTCTGCATAATATTCTTTAATCACTTAAATCACCTCTAAGCTTTTACGAAAATAGTTAAGCTGCAAGCAAGATACATTTTTGTAGTACATAATATGAGGCATTAAAATTTTGGTGAGTATAATTGATATAAGAGCTGGAGTACAAATATTTTTTAGGGTGCATATATGATTAAATATCAGGCCTTTTGCAATAAAAGAATAAGTATAATAAGTTTATTACAGCAGTAAGAAAAATAATTCAAAGCTGCACTTAATGGGACTACTATCAGATGGAGGCTTGCACAGCCATAATTCTCACCTATTTGCACTATTTGAATTAGCCAGAAGGCATGAATTTAATGATGTATATATTCATTGCTTCTTAGACGGACGTGATGTTTCACCCATCTCAGGTATAGAATTTATTAAAGCTTTCATCGAAAGAACCCATTCGATTGGTGGTGGGAGTGTAGAAATAGTTATGTGACGATATTATGCAATGGACAGGGATGGAATGTGGGATAGAATAGAAAAAGCATATAATTCAATGGTTCTGGGGGAAGGTAATCTTAGCGAGTCTGCAGTTCTGGAAGTTGAAAAATCATATAATCTTGGACTAACAGATGAATTTGTTTGCATGACACAATACGATATAGATATGCCTAATGTAGCTGTTGCCTTTAAGCCTCAATCCTTAGCAAATAGTTTGGGTGAGTACCTGAGCAAGAAGGGATATAAGCAGTTTAGAATAGCAGAAACACAAAAATATGCCCATGTTACTTTTTTCTTAAATGGAGGAATAGAAGAGCCTTTCCAAGGGGAAGATAGGCTGCTAGTACCTTCGCCTAAAATAGCTACTTTTGACAGAAAGCCTGAGATGAGTGCATTTGAAATAACAAAAGAAGCTGTTAAAAGAATAATAACCTCAAATAAATATGATTTTATTTTAATAAACTATGCAAATTGTGATATGGTTGGTCATACTGGCAATTTTTATGCAGCAGTACAAGCTGTTGAAGCTATAGATAAATGTGTTGGTGATATAGTTGAAGCTGTTCAAAAACAAAATGGGATAGTTTTGATTACAGCAGACCATGGAAACTGTGAACAGATGATTGATTACAGTACAGGCCATATTTTTACCGAACATACAACTAATGTTGTGCCATTAATTCTAATTGGTGAAGATGTACAACTTGAGAGAGGACGGCTAACAAATATAGCACCGACAATCTTGGATATATTAAAATTAGATAAACCAATGGAGATGACAGCTGCTAGTCTTATTTTACATTAATGCAAAAGAGCCCAATATTTGTTTATACCGCGATTCAACAGAAATTATTTTAATCATTTCAATTGCTTGAAGTAATGCTTTAATGCAGCGCAATATGATGCAACGTTTACATTTTAGTAATATAATATGACAAAAAAATAACTTTTGGCAATTTATTAATAATATATTGCATTATATAGAGTATTATATATAATATATAATGTAGCATAAATATTTGACATGATGATTTGAAGCAAAAGGGGGACAATCTTTTGAGAATAATTTTATTAGGTGCGCCAGGATCAGGGAAGGGAACTCAGGCTAAGCTGGTTTGTGAAAATTTAAAAGTTCCTCATATATCAACTGGCGATATATTTAGAAGTAATATAAGTAAAAATACAATATTGGGAATACAAGCAAAGAGTTATATGGATAAGGGTGAGTTAGTACCTGATGAAATAACAATAGCGGCAGTAAAAGACAGGCTTGAACAAGAAGACTGCAGCAA
>CAZMQY010000494.1:0-2147 GCA_964568335.1 uncultured Clostridium sp. | reverse complement strand
ATTATACTTGTCTTTTATCTGACTGCCTTGGCTTGTAAGTATTATATAAGTAATTCTTTTATCTGTTTCATCTTTTTCCTTTGTTATATATCCAAGCTCCAATAGCTTATTTACGAGTGGTGTTATTGTTGATTTGTCTTTTCCGGTTATTTCAGCGATTCTCTTCATTGTTAGCTTTCCATTATTCTCATACAGTGCAGTGAGAATGTTCCCATGTGAAGCAATTAGTCCATCTAGGCCGTTCTCAAGTAATTTCTTCTCGATAAAACTTATCATTTTCTTTCTAGTTCTGCTTACAAAATAAACTATATATTTATCATTCATATAAAAACCTCAACTTTAGATTTGGTTGTTTTTTAAAATAACCTTAGATTTTAGTATACAACTTAATCTGTCGTACTAGTTAGACTATAGCCACAGCGAAAATATACAAAATATGTGTAATGAGCATTAAGCGAGCATCTAGAAGTTATTGGCTTGGAATAGGCATAAAACCTTAGTGTTGTTCGTTTGAGCGCAGCGATATTAACGAAAACACTTGGTTTTTTGCCTATTCCAAGCCTAGAACTTCTTGCGCAGCGAATAGCTCATGCAGCATATTTTGTATATTTTCGCTAGGTTAGATCTATCTGGCACAACTGGTTAACTTAAATAATTATGTAAATTATAATCTTATGGAAAAGTATAAGTCAATATATACTTAACAAAATAGTTTGACGCAAAACTATTTTGTGTATATAATTAGTTTTGCATCAAACTATTATTTTTGAGAGGAGAACTATATTTATGATAATGGGAAAATTTAAAGCCATGGTAGTTAGTGAACATGAAAGTAATACATATTCAAGAGACATTGCAGATAAAGAAATTTCTAGTCTTCCTGAGGGAGATGTATTAATAAATGTAAAGTATTCATCTTTAAATTATAAAGATGCTCTTTCAGCAACGGGCAATAAAGGCGTAACTCGAAAATATCCTCATACGCCTGGAATAGATGCTGCTGGAGTTGTGGCTGAAAGCATAAATGAAAATTTTAAGGTTGGAGATTATGTACTAGTTACAGGGTACGATTTGGGCATGAACACCTCAGGAGGCTTTGGTCAGTATATCAGAGTTCCTGCTGAATGGGTAGTTAAGCTGCCTGAAAATCTTTCCTTAAAAGAAAGTATGATATATGGCACTGCAGGTTTTACAGCTGCTTTATCCGTATATAAGCTAATAGCATCAGGTATTAATCCTTCTGATGGAGAAATATTAGTAACCGGTGCAACGGGTGGAGTAGGAAGCATTGCAGTAAGCATACTAAGCAAGCTTGGGTACAATGTTATTGCCGCTACAGGCAAGCCTGAGGCAAAGGAGATGCTATTGGAAACAGGCGCAAAGGATATAATTCTCAGAGAAGAACTAGAGGATAAGTCTGGAAGAACTCTTCTAAAGGGAAGATGGGCTGGAGTAATAGATACAGTTGGCGGAAATATTCTAGCAACCGCACTTAAATCCACTAAGTATGGCGGAAGTGTAACCTCCTGTGGAAATGTAGCATCTCCCGAGCTTTCAACCACTGTATTTCCATTTATACTCAGAGGTGTATCTCTTCTTGGGGTGGATTCTGTTCAATGCCCTAGAGAATTAAGATTAAAGCTATGGAACTTGCTTTCAAAGGAATGGAAACCTGATAATTTAACTTTAAACCATAAGGAAGTAAGCCTGAAGGATTTGGATTCAAAAATCCAGATGATTCTTGAAGGAATAATAATAGGCAGAACTATAGTAAACCTTGATTTATAAAAACTTTATTAATATAATAAGCACTAGGCTGTGTCAATGTAATTTACAAAACGCGGCATAGTGCTAACATATACCTAATATGCTGCCACATGCAGCTAAAAATCCGCCCTTCAAAGGCGGACTGCAATGCTTTAATGGGGTATAAAAGCTCTAGTCTAATTATTAAAACTCATACCTTCTCTTCAGTTCATAAAGCCCTACCAATGGGCCTTCATAATAAGCTTCATTTTTATAATTCTTTTTAAAAGCGTTAAAGTAATTATAAAGAGTTTCTATATGCTCCTCCGTGCCTATCTTTCCAAGCATGTAGCAGGCAACGGCCTGTGTGTATGGATACTTGATTTGAGGAAGTATTGACT
>CAZMQY010000493.1:0-2147 GCA_964568335.1 uncultured Clostridium sp. | reverse complement strand
AAATGATTGATTCTGCGAAGAAAAATGGTATTTATCTTTATTGCTTATCTGGCTATAGGTCTTATAATCTCCAATCACAGCTTTACAATCAAAGAATCAGGGAGAGAGGAAAGGATTATACAGAAAGATACATTGCCAGACCTGGCAGAAGCGAACATCAAACAGGTTTGGCCATTGATATAATTAATAAGCACTCCAAGGGTGCTGTAATTCCAGATTCGTTTGGAAGCACAAAAGAGGGCAAATGGCTTGTGAATAATTGCCATAAGTTTGGATTTATACTAAGGTACCCTAAGGGTAAAGAAAATACAACTAAGTTCAACTATGAACCCTGGCACTTTAGATATGTAGGTGTAACTGCTGCTATGCAGATTAAAAATAAGAGTGTGGTTTTAGAAGAATATTTAACTCAAAAGTAATTCGCACTCTTCTTTTTTATTACTTAACAATAGGGCCCGAAAAGTTATTTAGACACAATATAAATTTTATTTGAAATAGGAATTTTTTATTTTTGGAGGACAAAGTGGATAAACGTGTAACAATAAAGTATTTAATTTGGACTTTTGCGCTGACTTATATGATGTGGGGAGGTATTGTAATTGCAAATCAATTTGGATACCTAAAATATAATACGCCTATTTGTATGGTATTGTATATGATAGGTGGTAATGCACCACCTATCATTGCATATATGGTCTTAAAACAAGCAGGTAAAATAAAATCACTAAAGCAGTTTATGGGAGAGATTTTTGCTGTTAAGCAAAAAACAAAGTATTATGCTCTTGTAGTTGCTTTTTTAGTACTTTATTTTGGTATTCCGGCATTGATACATGGTGTTGTTAAAGGTGCTGAGCTGTATATAGGAGTGTCGTTTATTCCTGTAATGATTTTGTTTGGGGGGTTAGAGGAATTAGGATGGAGATATATACTTCAACCTTCGCTTGAAAAACGCTTCTCTTTTGGCGTTTCAACCTCTATGACGGCTTGTATTTGGGCAATATGGCATCAATATATAGATTAAGTAAAAGCATATGGCTGTGCATTCTCTTTCATAGTGCGATAAATTCATTGTCTGCATCATGGATAATTACTGATGATTTGATCGTTAAGACTTATACTACTATGGTTATCATTATTTTTTCTTTTATGGTTGTATCACTTAATAAAAGAAAAAAATTACATATCAAAAATGAACAGTATCATAGAACATGCTGACTTCAACAGAATGATTAACTATAGCCTAAATTTTAAATAATAATTTGGAGGCATAATTTATGAAGCTGTTATATGGAACAACAAATCTAGCGAAATTAGAACATATGAAAGAAATGCTAAGTGGTTTAAATATTGAAATAATTGGGTTAAAGGATATTGGATTATACATTGATGTTGAGGAAAGCGGGAATCAGCCTTTAGAAAATGCTAAAATTAAAGCATTGGCGTATTATAGAGCTACTGGTATACCTACTTTCTCCTGTGATTCAGGATTATATATTGAAGGGATAGAAGATAATAAACAACCAGGTGTTAATGTGAGAAGAGTTAATGATAAATATATGAATGATGAAGAATTTATTCAATATTACTCTAATCTTGTATTGGCAATAAGGAAAGAAACAAGGGCAAAATTTAAAATGCAATATGCTTAGTTCTAGATGAAAAAAGAGTCTTTGAATATGATGGAGATGATATTGCGGATAACTTTTTAATTACATCAAAACCTCATTACAAAAGAAAACATGGATTTCCAATGGATTCAATTTCATTAGATATTGAGACCGGAAAATATTTTGTTGATATAGATAGAGGAAGCAAAAACGAGGAGGAAATCACAAAAGGTTTTAGACAATTTTTTGAAAGAAATATTCTATCTAATCATGAAGAGAATATCAATACATTTCCAAGGCGCGTTACCCAGACTAAGTGAGGTCGCTATAAAGCTTAAAGATTATACTCAAGAAAGTTTTGATTCTAAGCAATAAGACTCATATTGAAAATCCTAATAATTAGTGAGGTGGAAAATATGAAAACACAACAAGAATATATTGGACAAGTTGAAAATGGTCTTCGTGAGGAATATTTTATTAAAGGTGATAAGCTGAAATCTATAACAGAAGCAATGAAGGAAGCCTGTATTCCTGGTGTCA
>CAZMQY010000492.1:621-2153 GCA_964568335.1 uncultured Clostridium sp. | reverse complement strand
TAAGTATTTACAAGTTCAATAAATTTACTACTATCGCCGCCAAGATCAGGATGATACTTTTTAGCTAATTCTCTGAACTTACTCTTAATAGTTTCAATGGAAGAATCAAAAGGAAGCCCTAAAACTGACAGAAGCGTAGTATCATACATACCTTCAGCCATTATTCCTTTCTCTTTATAGTATTGAAAATAGACGTGATAAAAATATTCATTGAATACCTCTTTTAACTTTTCATGGTCCATGCAGAATAAGCAGTTCATATTATATTTTACAGAGCTATCATTCTCATCTTTTGTGGAAAAAAATTCATCCCATACATATTGGCCCTTATGAGGGGATTGCAGACTTTTAAATCTAATCTGAGCCTCAAGCTTCTTCAACTGTCTTAGTTTACGTTTTAATTCAGCCGCCGCCATAAATTGTTCACCTTTATACAAATTTTATATAATCTTATGCAATGGCTCTCATAATTTATTCAGCACTCTTAAGTGATTCTATCATGTCAATTTTATCAAATCTTTTATACATAGCTAAATTTACAATTACAGAAAACAATAACGTTAGCAAAATTGAAAACAGATAATAAACTGGACTAATCTTTTGGAAAAACATTATATCGTTAGTTTCTGCAGTAGTCATGACAAACCTGTTAAGCACTATACCCATAGGTATTCCCGCTAGACTTCCTAAGAAGGTTAATATGATGTTTTCTCTGTATATATAAGCTGCCAATTCATGATTATAGAATCCTAAAAGCTTTATGGTTGCAAGCTCTCTTTTTCTCTCTTCTATATTTATATTTGTGAGATTGTATATTACAACAAAGGCCAAAACACCTGCAGATACTATTAACACCGGTATAACGGAATTAATAGCGGAAGTTATCTTATTGAAATTAGTATGCACGTTGTTTTTAAATTCTACGGAATTAATGTCTCCAAAGCCTTTCAAGGTATTTAAGGTGTTATTTTCCTCTTCCTCGGATAAACTGTTTAAGAGTCCATAGAAGCTGTTAAAAGTGTTGCTGCTGCCTGTTATCTTTTGATAATAAGCTGGGCTCATATAGATATAATGCTGAACATAATGCTCTGTCACCGCAGAGATTTTAGCTTCATAAACTTTATCCTCCAAGGTAATCTCAATATTATCTCCAGCTTTTTTACTTAAGAGCTTAGATAGCTTCTTAGTTATAACAACACCATCATCATCAAGCTTTAACTCTTTACCATTATTATTCAAATTAATGTAGTTGTTAAGTTCATTCTTGTTTTCAGGAACAACCACATAGGCATCCTGACTTTTATTATTCCCCTGATTAACTGAAGCGTTCTTTGAATAGGAAAATAATATAGACTTAACATTTGAGGTGTTCAAAGCCTTGGCTTTAATATCATTCTTATCAGCATCATCTATCTTTTTACTTAGAGTACCCTGCATATCGTATCTGTAGATACTACCAAACTGGGCTTCTGCTGCACCAACTATTCCTTCCTTTAATCCAAAGCCTGTTATCATAAGTCCAGTACAAGCTG
>CAZMQY010000492.1:0-611 GCA_964568335.1 uncultured Clostridium sp. | reverse complement strand
ATGCCTACTACTGTCATAAAGAGTCTCTGCTTGTATCTAAATATATTTCTTGCAGTAACCTTCTTTGTAAAGTTAAGTCTTTTCCATATAAAATTAACTCTCTCAAGCAGTATCCTTTTACCTGACTTAGGTGGTTTTGGTCTCATTAAAGAGGCTGGAACTTCTCTTAATTCATCCAGGGTTGATGCCACCGCTGCTGCAGCTGTGAACAATACCGCTATTACAGATGCCTGCAGCGCAAGACTTGTATTAAAGGGTACTACCTTGTCAGCTATAGTATAACGTGTAGCATAGGCATTCATTATTAGAGTAGGAAATAATCTAAATCCAACGAAAATGCCCATCAGACTTCCTATAACACTTGCTGAAAGCGAGTAAATAAGATAGTGAGATACTATTGCAGCTCTTGAATAGCCTAAAGCTTTAAAGGTACCAATCTCTATTCTCTTTTCCTGAACCATCCTGGTCATTGTAGTAAGGCTTACCAAGGATGCCACAAGGAAAAATATTAAAGGAAAAGCCTTTCCTATACTGTCAATCCTGTCACTGTCCTGCCTGTAGGTTTCGTAACCTGCATTTTTAGATCTCCCCAGCACATACCAGTCAGGCCT
>CAZMQY010000491.1:0-2161 GCA_964568335.1 uncultured Clostridium sp. | reverse complement strand
GCCAAAGAAATTCTTTCATTATACCCTATTTCTGAGCCGGAAATCCAATTTATTAGGCATAATGAAAATATAACTTTAAAAATAATTGATCAGGTATGTAATAAACATTATTTATTACGTATACATAAACCTGCTACTGAAGGTTTATTTGGACTACAGCATACACTAGAGGGCATAAAATCTGAAATTAAGATTCTTCAAGAGCTTAAGCATAAAAATTTGCTTAAGTGTCAAATACCTATTACTAATAACTTAGGAGAATACATAACTGAATATAAATTAGATAATTTTAACCATCCTTGCTATGCCACAGTTTTAGAATGGATAGAGGGTTCTACTCTTACTCTCAAAGAGGATAACATCAAGGAAATAGCCTTTAAACTTGGACAAAATCTTGCACTATTTCATAAATGCTTAAAAGAGTTTAAACCGTCAGAAGATTTCATAAGACCAATATATGATGTTGATAGAATTGATTTTGCTATTGATGAGTTAAAATATTGTGTAGAAGTTAATTTATTTAGCATGGAACATTATGACATTATTAAAAAAGTGTTGATTTTAGTTAAGAATCAAATTAATGAACTAAATTTACGAAAAAATGCATTTGGAATTATTCATGCAGACATACAATTGGGAAATGTTGTGATTAATAATGATAATCCCTGCATAATAGACTTAGGCTTTTGTGGATTTGGATACTACGTATTTGATTTAGGAAGTGCTGCAACTATTTTTCCTAGTAATTTGAGGCAAACCTTTTTAAGTGGATACTCATCAAAATACTCTTTTTCTTTTGATGATTTAAAATATGTAGAAGGACAAATATTTATGGATACTTTCATAAGTTATGTCATGTTTATGAAGGATAATCAAAGAAATTCCTGGATTAAA
Organism: uncultured Clostridium sp.; assembly: GCA_964568335.1. Taxonomy (GTDB): domain Bacteria; phylum Bacillota; class Clostridia; order Clostridiales; family Clostridiaceae; genus Clostridium_AT. The sequence goes on along the minus strand of CAZMQY010000491.1, from coordinate 1,267 downwards.
ACTAGTGCACTAAAAATATGTGATACAATTTGTAAAGATTTTTTAGAGGGTAAAGAGGTATTTTATTCAATATAATTAGATGTTTTGATTCTAATACATATTCTGAAAAGTTGGATGGTAAATTTTTAAATACAGGAAGAGATTCGGAAGGGGTAAGCTTACGCTCATAGATAGTAAAAGACCTGACACATTAAATAAACTAAATGTTGCCATTCACCTCGGCTTGGAGAGTATTTGTATCGAACAAGTATTATAAATATATTAATAACGCATAAATGTTTATTAGTAAATGATTAAAATGTTAAGAGGGGGAAATTTTATGGGATTATTTGGACCAAGCAAAAAAGAAATTTGGCAGCAGCTGGCAGGGGAAATTCAGGCTGATTATGTAAATAAGGGCTTTTGGGCAGGGGATAGAGTAGAAGCCCACGTAGATAATTGGGTTGTTGTATTAGATACCTATACTGTATCCACAGGAAAATCATCAATAACCTATACAAGGATGAGAGCACCTTTTGTAAATCTTGATAATTTCTATTTCAAAATATATAGAACTGGAATTTTCAGCGGGCTCGGTAAGATGCTTGGCATGGAAGACATAAATATTGGTTATGAAGAGTTTGATGAGGATTTCGTTATAAAAAGCAATAGTGAAGAAAAGGTAAAACAGTTATTTTCAAATAATAGCATCAGGTATTTAATACAAGAGCAGCCCCAGATTAATCTTGAGATAAAAGATGATGAGGGATTCTTCAATGCGCATTTTCCTGAAGGAGTAGATGAGCTATACTTCCAGGTGACTGGCGTTATAAAGGATATTGATAGACTTAAAGAATTATACGAGCTTTTTGCGGAAGTGCTGAAGGAATTGTGCAGCATGGGCTCCGCTAGTGCTGAAGAACCAGGAGTAGTATTATAATTAACTTGGAAAATGTGAGCTGAAGAGGCTTTAGAGCCATTATTCAAAGTGTATTAGCTAAAAACTACATATAACAATAAATTTCCGTCCGGCTTGGCTTGAGAAGACAGACAAGCTACACCTGCGACACTAAGCCAAGTCTGGCTAAGTGTCTCGGTGTGGGAAATTAGAAACGTTAGTTAAAATAACTTTCTAAAGTAAATCTAAGGGGTAAATAATAAAGATGAATGATGAAAAGCTTACCAGTACAATCATTACAAACTTGAAAAACGAAATAGAACTTATGAATTGTGATGCATTACAAAAATTTTGGGATGATGTTGAGGAAAAGGGAGGACCATTAGTAGA
>CAZMQY010000490.1:0-2172 GCA_964568335.1 uncultured Clostridium sp. | reverse complement strand
AACTAACAAATCAAATATAAAGGTTAAAACAGGCCCTTTAAAGCCCCTTTCAGAAAAGGAAAGAATCGAGGATATTGATCAGCTGTATAATGTGCTTAGTGAAAATTATCCCTATTTTTCATTGAAAAAGAAGAGGCTTAGCTATGATTGGCTTGCAGATAGAGAGCAGTTTATTAAGTGGGCCAAGGAGTGCGGCACCAACGAGGAGTTTTACTTAGTAGTAAAGAAGATTGTTACTTTAATGCAGAATAATCATACAGAGCTGGTAAATCCGTGGTATAGGGAGCATTTAGGGAAAGTGTACGATGGAAAGGACAGCTGGAGCAAGCTTCTTAATAATAAAGGAGTTGTTGAAAAATATAAGGCTTGGCTTCAAATGAGGCTTCCTAATCCTTATGTGCTTCCGGGGGAATTCAAATACCTTGAGGGAAAATATATATATTTCAGTAAAGCATTAAGTCAGCAGCAGAGAATAAAGGATTTAGCAGAGGGAAGCATATTAGAAAAAATATCTGGCATACCAGTTGATAAATATGTAGCGTCCTTGATTGGCAGCAGGTACTTGTACTATGATTATAAGAGAAGCAAGCCTATAGTTGAAAGTCTTAGAATATTCACTGAAGGAACAAAAACTTTAACCTTTAGTTTTGTAGATAATTCAGAGGTTAGGTTTTCTAGGAGGGTAAAGAGCTATAAATATTATCCAAACTTACAGGACAAGAGTAGAAACTGTGAAGAGGAACAAAGCAATATCAAAGCAGAGGTTTTTGAGGAAGGAAGCACAGCATATATCAAAATAAATAGCTTTGCATCCAGGCACATTAAACCTGACAGCAGCCTTTTAGAAAATTTGTTTATTAAGTTCAAAGACTGCTTGAATATAGTTATAGATGTTAGGGGTAATGGCGGAGGGAACGAAGAATACTATATGGAAAATATTATTCCCTATATTATATCTGAGAAAAAAAGTGCTGACTTTTATCTTGTTTTTAGGCATGGAGACTACATTAAGACATTTCTAAAAGACAGAGGCATTAGAAATATATCAAAGGATAAGGATATTAAATTAACTGAGGAGCTTCCAGACGCACTGGGTATAAGTGAAGAGTATAGAAAAGCTTTTGGGTTTTTCATAACAAATACAAGGAAGATAAGCCCATCAAAGTATACGGGTTTTAAAGGTAAGCTGTATGTTTTAACTGATCACCACACCTATTCAGCAGCGGAAACCTTCGCGGCTTTTGTAAAGGCTTCAGGCATTGCAACAATTGTGGGGACTACAACAGGTGGAGATGGAGTAAATATTGATCCCTGCCTGCTTGCTCTCAAAAATTCAGGTCTTGTTATACGATTTGCCATGAGTATGGGAATAAATGCAGACAGAAGCATAAACGAAGATGCCCATACAGCTCCTGATGTATATGTGGAGCAGAGTGCAGCAGATTATATGAATGGAAGAGATACAGTATTAGAGTATATAAAGAAGAATATTGTGTAAGACAAATCAAATTTGGTTTTATTCAGAGGATGAGTATAAATAGACACACTAAGGAGGTAAATACTATGCAGAATATTATTCCATATTTATGGTTTGACAAAGAAGCTGTAGATGCAGCTAAATTGTATGTTGGTTTATTTGAGAATTCAAGCATCATTAACATCTCTGTGATTCCGGATACCCCATCAGGTGATACAGAAATTATTGATTTTAAACTTGCTAATCTTAGATTTTCAGCAATCAGTGCTGGTCCGTATTTTTCGCTTAATCCATCCATATCTTTAATGGTAGCCTGCAGTACTAGAGAGGAAGTTGATAGATTACATAAAAGTTTATCTCTCAACGGATCAGAACTTATGCCGCTTGGCGAATATCCCTTCAGTAAATGGTATGCATGGGTACAAGACAGGTATGGGCTTAGTTGGCAGATAATGTTAGTTGAAAATATGGAAGAGCATCAAAAAATAAGACCTACATTATTATTTGCAGGTGATGTATGCGGTAAAGCTGAAGATGCCATCGAATATTATAGCTCAGTTTTTTCTGAATCCAGTAAAGGCTATATAAATCATTATTTATCTGGAGAAGCAATAGATTAAAGGGCAAAAATAAACTATGGAGAATTAAATATAAAAGAAAATCAATTAATAGTCATGGATCATGGATATGGTGTG
>CAZMQY010000489.1:0-2185 GCA_964568335.1 uncultured Clostridium sp. | reverse complement strand
AATGTGGGCAAACTTTTCTATGCCTGTCACCATAGACATTATTTCTTCTCCTGTAAGAGTTGGAACTGCTGCTTGAATTCTTGGATCTACTTTCATTGAAATCGTCCCACCATTAAATATTACTGCAACCTTTTTAATATTATCCTTGTTGTTCCCTGACACTTTTAACACCCCTTAGAGCAAATTGATTAACCTTATGCAATTGAAATAATTCTTTCACTCATATAATATTTTACAATATAAATTTCATAAAGTCATCAATTTTGTAACAACAGCTTTAATGTTTATTTTAGACTACTTTAGTACCATTGGTTCATCCTGAATACCGCTCAATTGATTTATAAATCTACTTAAAGTAAAAAAGTAATCCGATAGTCGATTTACATATTCATAGCTCTTAGGATAGCTTGAGCCTTCTAAAGCTCTCACAAATACTCTTTCAACTCTTCTTGTTATTGTCCTTATAATATGAGATAGGTTTGCTGAAGTGCATCCTGAATAATATATAAAGGATTTCATAGGCTCTGTCTTATCCACCATATAGTCTATTTCATTCTCTAGAAACTTAACTTCCTCCTCTGTTATGTAAACCTCAGTAAATTCTGTAGAAACTTCTATTCCAATCAAGTATAAATCATATTGAATTCGTTTAAGCTTTTCATCCACAAGTGTCATACTAGATGAAAAGTTTAATTCCATAGAACTTAAAATACTTCTCAGCAAGCCTATGTTTGCATTGATTTCATCAATTCCACCCTGAAGTTCCATTTCAACATCAGCTTTTGAATATTTTTTATTAAGCAGATTTGTTGTATAGCCCTTATCTCCAGTTTTAGTATAAATTCTTTCCATATTATCCCTCTTTTCTAAAACATAATAATTAGTGCATATAATAATTATCTTTGATAAAAATAAAGTTAATAAGATTTAAAAGCAATATATATTTTCTTAGAACCATACCTTTGAATGGAGGTGAGTATATATGAACAATAGACCTTTAATAAATGCTGTAGAGGATACATCAAGTGAAAATAGTAGTGAAGATGTAGTTGATAGCGGTAATTCATATGATTATAATGAGAATCTAACGGCTAAGCTTGGTGGAAACTATTCAAAGATTATTGAATTTTACGATAGCAGATTATAATTTAATTATAGACATATTTATTAATAAAGACAATAAAAGAGCTACATGAGCTCTTTTATATTTTAGGAAGCCCTCTTACAGGCTCAGTTGCTTCTGACTTTACATCCAAGGTAATAGGATTTGCTTTCTTTTCATTTTTAGTTTTATTGTCATTTTTTCTATTTTTTTCAGCTTTAGTAGACATACTATCACCACCTTCTATAATATAATACCCAAGCTTATAAGTTCATATTCCTTAATAAATATAAAATAAAGCCTATAATCTTTTAAGATTATAGGCTTATCTCTTGGTCTGGGTAACAGGATTTGAACCTGCGACCTCATGAACCCCATTCATGCGCGCTACCATCTGCGCTATACCCAGATAACAATATTATTATAGCATAAGATTATTAAAAATCAATATAAATTAGGCATACATTGATGGGTATGCCTAATCTAATGTAAAGCATAGAATTACAGTATTATACAAATTAAGCCGCCATTGCCTTCATTAATGATCTTTTGAAGAGTTCTTTGAAGCTTTCCTTGAACATCTTCAGGCATTTTATATAGCTTATTTTGAAGCTCTTCCTTAACAAGAATTTCTAATGGCTTGCCAAACATATTACTCTGCCAAATTTTAGCTTTGTCATTTTCGAACTGCTCCAGCAATGATTTCATAAGCTCTTCACTCTGTTTTTCAGTGCCCATAATTGGAGATATTTCAGTTTCTATATCAGCTTTTATAAAGTGCAGTGATGGTGCACTGGCCTTAAGTTTAACAACGCATCTGCTGCCTTGCTTTACAAACTCTGGCTCTTCAAGCTTCATTTCAGAAAGCTGCGGAGCAACTAAACCATATCCAGTTTCCCTAACATCCTTTAGGGCAGCTTCCACCTTGTCATATTCAACTTTAGCCTTGTGTAAATCCTGCATTATTGAAAGCAGTTCATTTTCACCTTTTACATCATAACCACAAACTTCGCTTAATACCCTGTAGAACAATCCATTTTTAGGATTTAATTCTACACGTGCTGTACCATTGCCCATGTTCAT
>CAZMQY010000488.1:0-2186 GCA_964568335.1 uncultured Clostridium sp. | reverse complement strand
GGACTATGTATCATCTTTCCATTTCCAATATAAATACCTACATGGGAGATACGGCCATCATTAGCAAAAGAATAAAAAACAAGGTCTCCTGGCTGCAGATTAGCCCTAGCTACAGCTATACCTTGAGTTGCTTGATCAGCAGATATACGATTTAGAGTTACGCCTGCCTTGCCATATACATACTGAGTAAAGCCAGAACAATCAAAGCCTCCATCTGCAAAGCTTCTTCCACCCCAAACATATGGAGTGCCTAGTAAGGATTTTGCACTGGTTAATACTGTATCTATCTTTGCTTGCCTGCTGCTCACCTGGTTGTCAAGCTTTAAATATGCACCGCTGACCCAGCCTGTTCTTCCGTCAGAAAGTCTTATATTATACCATCCATTTGATTGACCTATTACTTTAACTCTATTCCCCTGCCATAATATATGCATTATTGAATAACTCTTTGAAGGTCCTGTTCGCATGTTTAACTTGCTTGCCGTTACCACTCCTGTAGTATTTAGCTTTTGATCAGCAGCATTAGTGCCCTGTTCCATGCCTGGTGTTACTTGTGCTGCATGAGCCTTTGTGTGAGGCATAAAGGGAATGCTTCCTACCACTAATGCGCCTAGCACTAATTTTACTGTATTAACCTTAACATCAGGAAACTTCTCCTGTACTAATTTTTCAATTTCCTTATCTAAAGCCAATATATTCTCTTTAACACCTAATAAAAATTCTTCGGAAAACTCTGTAGATGTTTGATTTAAATAAATTTCTACTATATAGCTATTATTTTCTTTAATTAATTTACAGTCTCTATACCAACTCATTTGTACCCTCCTGCTTATAAAGTAAAAGTTAAATGCTCTCTTTTAGTATGTTATCCTAAACAAAAGAAAATACTTCATATACTTAAAAAGAAAACTAAGCTATAAATTTCAGCTTAGTTTTCTTTTTAAGTATAGAAGCATTATAAGATGTTTCACGCCCCTTTTAGAAATACTTACATATGAAAGTATCAATATCCTTTAAATCCAATTTGCGAGAATTCCAGCTAGTTCCATTCCAGATCCAACATGTAATTGAATTATTATTTATAGTCACAGGTTTGCTCCAAAATCCAGTATTGTTATTTAACCATATATAAGTAAGATTATACAGACAGGGGGCAACTGTAGCAGGCAGTACTAAATTAATTCTAGGGGTTTTTGTAAATCCAAGTGCGTGGGCTTTATCCCTGTCTGGTATAAAGTTTGGCGGCGGTCCCTTAGGTGCCTCTGGAGAATTTTGCACAACTCTGCCTACAGGCAAAGGCGCGCAGCCTCAAGCTCTACTTAAATTATAATTAAACATAACCATTCTCCTTATTCAGCATTACGTAATATAATATGATTCTAACAAAGGGACGGTTAACAACTTTTTCTGCTTTTCAAGCATGAAAATTGATAACCGTCCCCATATACCATATACTATATTAGTCTATCAGCTTGACCCAGGTTAAAGGTCCTACAACTCCGTCCGCTGACAATCCATTATTATTTTGAAACTTAACAACTTGAGCCTTCGTATTACTGCCAAATATGCCATCCACAGATGTCCCTACTCTATATTGCAGATATCTAACTGTTAATCCCCTCGAACCTGCTCTGAGCATTGGCTTAGAGAATATGGTATCAATAGCGCTGAGTGTTTGCTGTCCAGCTATTCCATCGACTGCTATGCCTGCTATTCTTTGAAAGTTGCTTGTTGCCTCTTTAGTTCTTCTGCCTATCACTCCATCTTCAGCAAGTGCATTTTCATTGTTATCTCTTATTTTTAATCTATTTAAAGCCTGCTGCAATTTTAATACATCAGTACTAGCACCTGCAACCATCCCTGGCTCTGCTTGGGAATTCGGCTCATAAGGTTCATAAGAATAATTGCAGCCTAGCATATTCTTAATTTCATTTTGCACTTCATCTCTAAACATATCTACAGTTTTTCCATACTTTGAAAAATATGCAATTGGATCTGTATGATCTGTTTCGCCCCATTTTTCACTAACTTCTGCATGAGACATTAAAGTATCTTTATTTATAATAGTTTTATTTATTACATTCACATGGAGCCAAGCAAAAAGCCAAACTCCTCGTTTCCATACTTCTTCAAACTTATCTCTATCATTATAGTTACATAACTCTATACCAATATAATTTCTATTC
>CAZMQY010000487.1:253-2190 GCA_964568335.1 uncultured Clostridium sp. | reverse complement strand
TAGCATTAACAGTATTTATTGCACCAAGTATGTCCTGGGTACTTGGATTCATGGTTTGACCGCCTTCGATTACAACATCAACACCAAGATCCTTAAAGATATTTGATATTCCATCCCCCATAGCTATTGTAATAATTCCGTATTCCTTTAAAACTTCTTCTTCCTGAGCTTCTTTTACAGGTTCCTCATTGGAATTATCATCAATTATATGCCTGTGTTGTTCTCTCATATTGTCAATTTTAATTTTTGAGAGCTCGCCAAGTTTAACAGCTTCATCAAGGACCGTACCAGGGTTATTCGTATGAATATGAACTTTTATCAAGCTATCTGTCCCAACAACAACAAGAGAGTCTCCAAAATTTATTATTTGATCCTTAAATTTATCAGGGTCCGCATTTTTAGTCTTTATAAAGAATTCTGTACAATATCCAAATTTAATATCTCCAGTTTCAATATCCATTATATTTGGCATGGACATTGGCTCTGCATTCTCTGTTTCATGCTGCGGAATCACTGCTTCTCCCTTAATGGCCTTATACATTCCAAGATAAATTAAGCATAGACCTTTTCCCCCAGCATCTACAACTCCAGCCTGCTTTAAAACTGGAAGTAGCTCTGGTGTTTTGTTTAAGGTTATAACAGATTGGTCATATACTTTTTTCATAAAATCAGTAAAATTTTCTTCTGTTTTTGCAATATCAACAGCCTTTTCTCCCGCTTCCCTTGCTACAGTTAAAATAGTTCCCTCTGTTGGCTTCATTACCGCCCTGTATGCAGTACTAACGCCTTCCTTTAAAGCAAGAGCAAAATCCTTTGTATCAACACTTTCTCTATTTTTCAAGTGCTTTGATATCCCTCTTAATATCTGAGATAAAATAACACCAGAGTTACCTCTGGCTCCCATAAGAGCACCCATTGCAGCTGAATCCGCTACAGACTGAAGTGTTATATTCTTTAAACTCTTTAATTCATTGGCTGCTGACACAATTGTAGCAGACATATTTGTGCCTGTATCACCATCTGGAACAGGGAAAACATTTAAGGAGTTTACGAGTTCCTTATTATTTTCAAGTTCATAGGCTCCACTAAGCAGCATCTCTTTAAGCAATTCTCCATCAATAGTACTATATTTCAATCTCCGTACCTCCCTGCGTTACACTCTTATATCCTGAACATTGACAGTGACTTTTATTACTTTAAGACCTGTTAAACCCTCAATTGTATATTTTACCTTTTGGATTATATTATTTGCAATAACAGAAATTTTTGTGCCATATTCAACAATTATATACAAATCTACAGAAACATCATCTTGATTAGAGATTATTTTAATTCCCTTGCTAAGATTCTCTCTCTTTAATAGCTCCCATAGACCGTCAGTGGCCCTTTTAGAAGCCATTCCAACTACTCCATAGCACTCCATTGTCGCAATTCCTGCAATATTGGCTAAAACTTCATCTGAATATTCAACAAATCCATGATCAGTATTTATTTTAACTGACATCTAAAACCCTCCCTAAAATTATTTTATACAGGGAACTATATTCTTGCTTTAATTTTATATTAAAGATGTATTTTCTTCAAGATGTTTATCTCTAATATAATGGAAAAGCTAAGATTTTATACTATAAATTGTATATATTTAAAATATTATAGCAAGGTGTAAAGTAAGAACCCTTTACAAACTTAAAATTAATATATATAATAGTAATCGTATTAAGTTTTGCATGAAATATATTATTATTGCAAATACATGATACATCTGATAAAATATAATTTGTTTGAAAGCGGTATTATTGTTCTATTCATCGTAAGGAGGTGTTACAATATGTCAAGAAGATGCGAAATATGCAATAAAGGATTAACTTTTGGAATTCAATACAGCCATTCACATCGTAAGTCAAACAGAACTTGGGCTCCAAACTTAAAGAGAGTTA
>CAZMQY010000487.1:0-209 GCA_964568335.1 uncultured Clostridium sp. | reverse complement strand
GCTTTACTGCACATTTTTTTATTTTATCCCTAAATATCACAAACTTATATTTTACTTATAATGTTGAAGGGCATAAACTATTAAAGCCAATGAAACAATTACAATCCATACCCAAATTGGGAGTATTATAACTAGAATCATGCCTAGTCCAATTGCACCAACAATAATGGGAAGCGCATCCTTTTTACATATCTTTTTAAATAATTTCT
>CAZMQY010000486.1:0-2238 GCA_964568335.1 uncultured Clostridium sp. | reverse complement strand
AGATAGTCGCCAATAAATAATGCTAGGTTATTGCCTAGCATTATTTGTTTTTTGCCTAGGATAATGATTGGACGAAAACAAATCCACAAATAGACTTTTACAGGCTGCATTAAAGTACCTAGTGGACGAAGACTGCATTGTTAGATTAACTAAGCATAAGTTTTCAATATACTATTGAAAGCTTATGCTTTTTATTTATGAGTTCAAGAATGTGAAAGATTTAATTTTAAAGGCATTATAGTGAAATGTAAAAAAATGTGATATTATATGAATATAAAAATTTAGATTGATATATTTTAAGTTTTAGAGTCGAGTTTAAAGTTTTTAGGGGGGATTGGGATGTTCTTTAAAAGAAAGAGTTTGGAAGAATCAGAACTTGTATTAACAAGGTTAATGGAAGAATCAATTAAACCCAAGAATATTAACAGGCAGATATATCAAAGATTAATTGCTAAAAGAGTTTCTAATGAAGCTGAGGAAGCTCTTGAAGTTACAGAAATACTACTTAAGTCTGTAGAAGACATAAATATGGAAATGGAAAAGCACAGTGAGCATATTTTAAAAACAGTAGATGTCTCTTCGGAGGTTGGGGCTTTTTCAGAAGAGGTTCATGCTGGAGCAGATGAAACCATGAAGGTTATTGAGGATACTTTGAATAAGGCTAGAATAGAGCAAGTATCAGTAAATAATGTAATTTCAAGTATAGAGACAGTACAAAGTACAGTAGAAAATATGAAGGGAACGATAGTTGAGCTTGCGGAAAAATCCAATAAAATAAAGGGAATACTTGACACCATAAAGGGAATAGCAAAAACAACTCATTTGCTTTCATTAAATGCAAATATTGAGGCTGCAAGAGCTGGCGACGCTGGTAGAGGTTTTGCAGTTGTAGCAGGAGAGGTTAAAAAGCTTGCTGAGAATAGCTCCAAGTCTGCTGATGAAATTGACCGTATAGTTTGTGAAATTACAAAGGTAACACAAGATACTTTGGACATTATTATTGGTGGTATAGATAAGGTATTTGCAAGTACATCCATAGCTGAAAATGCAGGACAAGCTATTAATGATATGATGAAATCTGTAGAGAAAACTAGGATGCTATCTGGTAAAATAAGCGGTGCTGTAAAACAGCAGGTTAATAAAAATCAAAATTTGATATCAGTAATAGATGATATGGTGGAGGTATCAGAAAAGGTCAAAGCTTTTAATGAGAACATATCTATAAATGCAGACAGGCAAAAGGCAGCATTAAATAATTTAAGACATACAATTGCAAATTTAAATAAACTTTGTGCTCTAGATAATTCAGAAAAGAATATAGATACAATAAGCTTTACTATGGCTGCAGCAGCACTTAGTACCTTAGATCCTGCAATGGCTACTCAGATAAATGATTCAAACATTATAACCCCAATTAACCTTGGATGGTTCAATTTGGTCCTGGAACAGAAGTTGTAAGCGCTATAGCAAAGACTTGGCATATTGAAAGTGATAATGTGACCTGGAGTTTTAATCTTAGAAAAAACATGAAATTTCATAATGGAAGAACCATAACTGCTAGGGATGTTAAGTATACCTTTGAAAGGCTGCTTGGCAAAAAGCTAGACTCTCCTAATAGATGGTTTTTATCCATGATTAAAGGTTCTGAGGATTTTTATAATCTAAGGACAAGTGAGGTTTCAGGCATTATAGTAAATGGGGATTACAATCTTAAAATTGTTTTAGAATATCCATACAGCTCCTTTATAAATAACTTAGCACACTGCTCTTGTTCAATTTTGCCTAAGGAAGCATTTGATAGCATAGAGATAAAGCCTATAGGAGCAGGGCCATACAGGTTCTCAGGTTGGGATAAGACTAACAATGAAATTATTTTAGAAAAATTTGAAGGATATACACTTGGTGAAGCTCTTGTAGATAGTATAAAAATTTTATGCGATGTAGAGGATACCTTTGAGGAATTTGAAAAGGGCAGCTTGGACTATATAACGGTAAATGCTGCAAACGTAGATAAGGTTAGAGCAAGGGCTATAATATCAACTTAGCACAATGCATAGGCTTAAGATTTATTGCTTTTAATTACACAAGCAGCAATCCGATTATAAAAAACAAGTTTGCAAGACGAGCTATAAATTACTGCGTAGATAAGGAAAGAATAATAAAGGATGCTTTGGGAGGCTTTGAGATAGTTTCTAATGGAGCTTTTCATTCAAGTATATTGAGCAATAATAGTTTAGT
>CAZMQY010000485.1:0-2253 GCA_964568335.1 uncultured Clostridium sp. | reverse complement strand
TTGCCTTAGTCTGCATATTACTATTTGGACACATCTCTAGACCAATCCCTTTATTTAAACAAAGCTTTCTTGCTTCCTTATTATCTTTTATTGCAATTCCATGACCTATGCGTTTCGCTCCAAGCTCTATGGCATCTATGACATTTTGAGCACTTCCACACTCGCCTGCATGAATTGTAAATGGCATATTAAGCCGTCTGGCCTCTTTAAACAACTCTCTTTGTGTATATGGTGGAAAATGCATTTCATTACCTGCAATATCTATTGCGCAAAGGCCGTATCCTAAAAATTCTCGTGCAGCTTTCAGCATTTCAATATTTTTATCTACTAGCTCATGTCTCATTCCACAAGCTATTATGTTGGCATTTATGTTAAAATCTTTTTCTGCTTTTTTCATTCCAGAAATAACTTCTTCTAAGACTTCAAATAATTTGAGTCCTCTATTTATATGCGATAATGGAGCAAATCGAACTTCTATATAAGTTACATTCTCCCTTGCCGCATTTTCTACCACGCTGTAACTTGCTTTTCTTAAATTTTCTTTAATATTAAGACAGCTAATTGGCAAATCAAACCTCTCAAGATACTCTATAAGACTTCCACAGTTTTCAGGTGCAACTAATAAATTTTTAAGTTCAGCATCACCTTCTGGAACGCTTATTCCAGCTTGTTCAGCCAAATCCCTTATAGTTTCTTTTGATAAAGAGCCATCTAAATGGCAGTGTAAGTCTATTTTAGGCATATTTTTGATTGTTTCCGTCATTTTTCAAGCCCTCCTATTCATTATGCGTAATAAAGCCCATAATTAATGAGCAAGTTCCATTAAATACTCACCTATTTCATAGGCTAATTTCACTGCTGTTGGTAAAAGCTTATCTGGCAGCCTATTAGCATAATTATGTGCCTCAAAACTAAAGTCACCAGTATAACCTATTTCGGTAAGTACTGGCATTACCTCATGCCAGTTAACTGTTCCAAATAACGGCATTACGTGCATAAGTGTATCATCAGTGGAACTATGAGTATCAGATACGTGTGTAGCCATTAAATATTTTCCTATTAGTCTTAAAGCTGCTGCTTGGTCCTGCTTCATAATATCTGCATGTTCAAAATCCCAGCATATGCCAAGTCTTTCATCATTAACAGCGGAAACTAAGTCTACAAGTTCTTCAGCATTATTGCAGTATTTACGAATAGGGTAACTAGAAACATCACACATATTTTCAATAGCCAATGACATTCCAAGTTTGTCTGCAAATTCAAGCAGCTTTGTAAAATATTCTATATTTTTTTCTTTTGAATCTTTAAAAATACATGCCCCGCTCCTGTCTGTATCAGGATGCGTTACACTTATCCTGGATCCCAATATATGACAGCATATCAAAGATCTTTCTACTAAACCCTGATGATATTTAAATTCTTCTTCTGATTGATTGCTTTTCAAAAATTGAAAAGTATAAGCATGGCTTTGCCCAAACTCCACGCCAAGTTTACTAGCTGAGTTTGCAACTCCATAAATCCAGCTTTCCCATTTATCAGTTAAAAACGGAGAGTGCGGTAGAGCCCAATCATAAAAGCTTATATCAAATCGCTTAAATCCTGCATCACTGGCAATCTTCAGTGTCTTCTCCAGATCAAACACACTTCCGTCTGGTCTATCACACACAATATTTGTTGATGTTGCTAATTTCATATAAACACCCTTTCCAACAACATTTTCACATACTCATCAAAATCAAATTTATTTGCAGGATATACAAAACTTTCTTTTCTTTCATCCTGTGAAAATACAAAAGATTTTAAATCTATTATATCGGTACAATTAATAAATACATTTCCAGGGATTAATTCTGCTATCTTAGGGTTCACTGCATAAGCAACTGCCGTAGCATCAACTAATAGACTAAATGGCGATAATTTAGATAAACTATTAAACTTTACAGCATCTTTCAAGAAGTCCACAAACTCATTATGACTAGATTGTTCTATTATGTAATAGACCATCTCATCTTTCAATTCTGCACTAACATCAATACCTATAGCTTTTATTATATTTCCTGATTCAAAAACTATTTTAGCTGCTTCCGGATCTACTGCAACATTCCAGGAACAGCGTGGCTTACCTTTAAAGTTTTCACCTAAAGTATTATAGAAACCCGTAGAAGTTATAATTTGGTCAATTTTCATCTTTGGACTTTTTTGAAGCGCCACTGCAATATTAGTCATTGGTGCAATAGATATTATCTGTAAGCA
>CAZMQY010000484.1:0-2265 GCA_964568335.1 uncultured Clostridium sp. | reverse complement strand
TCCCTGCGCTTTCTTAGACAAGGATAACCGCTGCAGTATTTACGAAGCAAGACCTTTCATATGCAGAAAATACCTAGTTTTCAATAGTCCAGATCTATGCGCAAATCCATTTAGCAAAACTAATCAATATTATTCAGCCTATCACAGCACCGTAAAGGATGCTATAATAAAGCTTAACCAGCTAGCCTATGGCAGCGATTATAAGTACAAGCATTTGCTGAGTTGGTTTATTTAGACTTTACTAAAAGATATGAAATAAGGCAGCTGCAAAGTTTTATCTAACATGTTGCTGCTGCCTTAAATATGATTTATATTATTACTCTTATCCCTATCTTAGAAATATATATATTCAGGTTTTCTTTCTTTAAAATATACTATTTTCAATTTGCAGCTTTCCGCAATAGCCTTAGCTGCGTCAAAATTAAAGCCTATGGAATTTTCATAGTGTGAGTCAGAGCCAACAGTTATCATTTTTCCTCCTAGCTCATAAAATCTTTTATATATTTTCTTTAAGTTATTTACAGCATCACTATTTCCAAGTCTTCTCGTATTTAATTCCAGTGCTTTGTCAGCTTCAATCACTGCTTTTAAAACTTCATCTATGTACTCGGAAAAATCTTCATAGTAAATTTCTTTATCCTCATAGGCTGAATATCTTGAAATATAGTCAATATGGCCAAGACTGTCTATGAAGCTATGTGTTCTTATGCAGTCAAGCATATACTTAAAATAATGCTCATAGGAATCTTTCTTACTTCTATTTATATAGAACTCTTCTGTCATTACATCAACGTTATCTACAATATGAATAGATCCAATAACATAATCAAAGGGATAGCTTTCTATAAGTTTTTTGTTTTCCAAAGCCTGATCCGCTATCATTCCTATTTCAATACCTAACAAAACCTTATTGCTTCTATACTTTGAATACTCTTTAAAATACTCTTTAGGGTCAAATCTAAACTGATCTTTATCTGGAAAGTTTAAATCCATGTGTTCAGTTGTAATAATACCCATGTTTAATTCTGAAGCCTTTTTTATTGCAGCTTCAATATTCATTTTAGAATCAGTAGAAAAGCTTGTATGCATATGGCTGTCAAACATATTCATGTCACCCCCTATATAATTATACCCTGAATTTTTAAAATTTCATCAATTATTTTCTTTCTTAAATTCAATATATAAGAGGATGAAGCAGGATAATCCTTAAAGGTTATTTCTGAGTTAAGTCCTTGGTCTATTATGCTTATTACCTTTTCTCTACTAGTCAAGCTTTCTAAAAGCTCCATGCACCTTATATCTGACAAAGCTTTGCTAAAAACCTTCAATCTTATAGACTCTAACGGCACTCCATTTTCTCCTGGATATACAGATAATGCATCTCCTGCTGGGAATGCCTCTCCTGAATCGGTAATTTCAAATGGATTTATTTTTTTAATTGAATATTGAGAGTTATAAAAATTATAGCCCCAATGTAAAAATCCTTTTATATTGTATTTATAAAGCTGAATTCCTATTATTCTATTTCTATAGGAAGGCATGGAAATAAACCTGTTACTCACATTTAGATATTGACCGCAGCAATAGTAGGCCCAAAGATCCTTTACTCCATAATCAATAAATTCATGTATATTGCTTGTAGCAACAATAGGAATATCTACTGTGCCTTTTTCATAAATGTATAAGTCACTTAATGCATCGGTTATCTTATAGTCCTTTACTAAAGGCTTTAATATTTCTTTTGCCTTAGTATAGTTTTCTAAATGACTTGTATTAGGTTCGTCAGATATATGAAAGTATATATTATCCTTATCCCAGCATTCTTCCAAAACTTTGGTTAGCCTAGGAATAAACTCTCCTAAAAAAGCTTTATACTCCTCTGCATCTGATTTTGCCTTCCACCCAAACTTGTTAGTATATGTTCCACTTTCTTTCACAATTATCTTAGGCGCAAACTTTGCCCCCAATTGAGTAAATAAATGAGACAGCTCAATATACTTTATTCCGTTATCCTTACATATTTTAAGCCATTTTTTCAGTTTATCAAAATTAAAGATGTATTCATTGTTTGTTAAATCAATATCCACTAATTGTATAGTTGTTCTTTCACCATATTCTAAAGTATCTAGAGGTGGGGTAAAAATAGGTGTTAAAAGCATATTGATACCGTTTTTTACTGCTGTCTTTATAAAGCTGTCTATTATTTGCCAATGCTTGTCACTAAAAACCTCCACCTTATAATAATCTGCCAGACAGTCTGCATGG
>CAZMQY010000483.1:0-2278 GCA_964568335.1 uncultured Clostridium sp. | reverse complement strand
TTATCTTAGATATTTCTTTTACTTGCTTCTTTACATAGCTGTTCACAAATTCCACAGTACCCTCAGGTTTTCTGTAGGTAATATTTTTTACCGCTTTAAAAACTATAGGCTTAAAGAATTTTCTTAAGGCTTTCCCTGAGTTTTTGTTCTTTTTAATTGCTGCTTCAAAGTCAGGCCTGTTTATAAGCTCTTTTAAAGCTTGTGACATCAAGGCATCAGCATTTTTGAGAAATGAAGATACAACCTCTCTAGGCTTTTTATATTGAAGAATATCGCTTAAATCAAGATATATTCTGCCTGCTGCTGACTTTATTACTCTATATTCCTCGGCACTTCTAGCTCCTTTGTCAAAAGGAAAAATCATTCTAAGCATGTCTATTCCAAGCGGTGAAATAGGAGCTGTCATAACTTGAAAATGGTTAAAGGAAACATAGGCATGCAGAGCCTCATCCTTTGGCATAGGTTGCGGCATAGGAAATAATGAGGTTATAGCACGGCTTTGAACTATGTACAGTTTGCCATTTTCCAGACACCACTCAATGTCCTGTGGGCTGCCGTAGTGTTTTTCTATTGCTATGCCTAATTCAGCAAGACTTTTTATCTGTGAGTCCTGAAGAACCTGGCTTGCTGCTTTCTCAGCTGTTATCTCGACTTTTTTTGTGCCGCCGCCTTCAATCGGTATTATAGCAAGCTTTTTCTCAGCAATTGTTTTATTTTCTATCTCTTTGCTGCTTTTATTATATTTATATATATCAGGTGATACCAATCCGGAAACAAGGGCTTCACCAAGGCCGTAACTGGCGTCAATGGAAATAATCTTTCTGTGGCCTGATATAGGGTCAGCTGTAAACATAATTCCAGATACCTCAGGCAGTACCATCTTTTGAACAACTACAGACATATGAACCTTTTCATGCTCAATTTTATTTTGAATTCTATATAATATGGCTCTGTCTGTAAACAGTGACGCCCAGCAGTTCCTCACTGAATCTAAAAGGGCTCTTTCACCCTTTATATTAAGATAGGTGTCCTGCTGACCAGCAAAGGAGGCAAAAGCCAAGTCTTCTGCTGTGGCACTTGATCTAACTGCATAGTAGTTGTCTACTCCCAGCTTATTAACTGATTTTATTATCTCTTGTTCTACATTTTCAGGTATTGCTGACTGCTGTATTTTTAATCTTATTTCTTCGCCGATTTTAGCTATATTCTCAAGATTAGCGCCTTTAATAGCCTGAGCTATGAATTCTGAAAGGTTGTTATGATGTACAAATTCCTTATAGCTTTCTGTTGTTACACAAAAACCAAAAGGTACAGGGAAACCTGCTTGAGTCATTTCTCCTAGGTTTGCACCTTTACCACCTACAAGAGGCAAGTCCTTTTTATTCGTTTCATCAAAGAATAGAGTATAGCTTTTTTCCATGATCCATCCACCTCCTAAATTTTTATGCTTTTGCGCTCTCTTCTGCTCATAGTGAAACACTCACTAAATTTATTTTAACTTTACAGTGTAAAATATTATACTGTGTATAATATTATGCTAAGTATAGATTTACGGAAAGTCAATAAGAGAAAGATAATATAACAACTCGTCATTCCACTCCTCGCAAAGGGATCAGGAGCCGCCCGAATTTTATCTAAATTTGCTATAAGGAATGCTGTAAGGCCCAAAACTTAGCAGGATTTTTATTTTATGTGGCTCTAAATTTAGAAGGATTTTTCACTATAGCACAGAATATACCAATAAGAAATTAGAGTTAAAAGTCAGATGAATAAAGTTTTTTAGGTTGGAAGATAAATATATCAAATAGGGGGAGATGGATTATGACAAAGATTCTAGAAACGGAAAAAACTTATCCAAGAGAAATTACTAAAGATGATTATGAAGACTTTTTAAAAGCAAGTTTGTTTCATAAGCTGACAGGCGAGAATATCTATTTTAAAGCCCTGGATACAAAGGATGCTGAAAGGATTCACAAATATGCTTCAGACAAGGATGTCAAACGCTTTATTGGCTGGAGGCTGATGCTTGCTTTAGAGGAAACTCGTGAGTACATAGAAGAAATGTTAAGACGTGAGAATGCAGGAACTCATCTATATGCTTCTATAGTTCTTAAAGAAACTGAGGAAATCGTAGGTACAGCCATGATTTTTAATTTTGATAAAGAGGCAAACAAAGCTGAAATTGGATATGTTTTTGATAAAGACTATTGGGGCAAGGGCTATGGAACAGAGACTGTCGCTTTGATGAGTAACTTTGCCTTTGAAACTCTTAAGCTTC
>CAZMQY010000482.1:0-2278 GCA_964568335.1 uncultured Clostridium sp. | reverse complement strand
AAAACTTTTAAATCTTTTAAATCTATAAGGTGCCAGCAGTATACCTAATACTCCTAAAGCTCCAATCATACCAAGTATTTCAAAGAAGTGCAGCCATCTTGCGCCTGCCACAAACAAAATAATCATAGTAACTATCATTATAATAGTTGCGATACTAAGATTAGGTTCAATGAGAACTAACCCGGCATAGAGTCCAGACACCAGCAGGTATGGAAATATTCCATATATAAAGCTTTTAATTTTTTCACCCTTATGTTCAACGCTTTTTGCCATATAAAAAACTATCATATACTTTGCGATTTCAGACGGCTGTAAAGAAAAAGGGCCTAAAGGTATCCATCTACTAGCTCCTTTTCTATCCTCAAAGAATAATACAACTACTAAAAGTATTAATGTTGCAAGCATTAAAAGCTTTGTATATTTCTTTAGTCTATGATAATCAGTTTTTATCATGAAGGACATGCCGATAATTACAGCAAACAAAGCCTGCCTTTTAAGGTAATACATGCTGTCATAATTAGTATTTGAACTAAAAAACGAGCTATAGGAGCTTGCACTAAATACCATAACCACTCCGATTGCAACTAATATCATTATAGCTGCAAAAAGTATAAAATCTACAGCTCCCATTTTTAAATTAGATTTTTTCATACTAGATGTATCCTCCTAGATAATTGCTGGCAAGGATAAAAATGCAACGAGGCACAAAATAACAGTAATAATGGAAAACACAGAAACAATCTTAGTTTCATGCCATCCTGATAGTTCAAAATGGTGGTGAATTGGGCTCATTTTGAATATTCTCTTTTTAGTAAGCTTGAAGGAGGCAACTTGAAGTATTACAGATAAAGTTTCTAAAGCATATATTCCACCTACTATTATAACCAATAAGGGTAATTTTAATATCATAGCTACTGCTGCAATAGCCCCTCCTAGAGCCAAAGAACCGGTATCCCCCATGAAAACCTGTGCTGGAAAGGCATTGTATCTTAAAAAACCAAGCAAGGAACCTGCAATAACACCACAGAAGATTGATAGCGTATAATGACCCATTCCTAAACTAACAAGAGCAAAGAAGGTCATAACCAGCAAAGTTACTGAAGTAGCTAGTCCATCCAATCCATCCGTTAGGTTTACAGCGTTTGTAGTAGCTGCATAATATAAAACCATAAAAGGTACATACCACTTGCCCATATCAAAGCTGATCTGTGTAAAAGGTATTAAAATCTTTGTACCTATTAATGAGTTTGTAGCTGCATAGTATCCAAGGACTCCTGATACTATAATTAATAGTATCATTTTTTCAGCCGCTCTTAGTCCTAAGTTTTTTTTATGAATTATCTTTAGACCATCATCAAGGGCACCTATTATACCAAAGGCAATAAATGCATAAAGAGCTATCATAGCTTCATCGCTTGGCTTTCTTATAAGTATTGCCATTGTTATAAATGAGGAAATAATAAAGATAAGCCCTCCCATTGTAGGTGTACCGGCTTTCTTTTGATGGCTTTTAGGACCTTCTTCTCTAATATTTTGACCAAACTTTAATCTATGTAGAAGAGGAATAAGGATAGGTCCTAATATTAATGAAATAAAAAATGCTATTAAAACTGAATAAACAATTCTATACATAACAAAATCCCCTCTTTAGCAATTTATCAGCTTCAGCTTATTGACTATTGTCTCAAATTTCATAGACCTAGATGCTTTTACTAGCACAACGTCCTTATTCAATATGCTGTCACTTAAATATTCAGCAGCATCCTGGCAGTTCTCAAAACCTATAAATGCGCCATCTCGATTAAAACCTTCCTTAAAAGCAGCACTGAATTCACCAATAGTTATTAGTAAATCTATATTCTTAGCTGCACAATACACTCCAACCTCCTTATGAAGATTATAAGCTTCTTCTCCTAATTCTTTCATAGTTCCTAGAACAGCTATCTTTCTATGTCCAGAGGCATTTTCTAAAACCTCTATAGCAGCCTTCATTGAATCAGGACTAGCATTGTAGCAGTCATCAATTATTGTAAATTTATTGCCTTTGACTACATCCAACCTCATTGATGTAAATTCAAGAGCAGAGCTTCCTGCTATTAATTCTTCATAAGTTAATCCAAGCTTTCTCCCGCAAGCAATAGCTAACAGAGAGTTTTGAACATTATGCTTACCTGGTATAGAAATGTTAAATTCAGAACTTATACTTCCAGCTTTATCGACAACTCTAAATCCTATGCTATCCTCATGAAGATTAATATCTACAGCTCTGTAGTCTGCA
>CAZMQY010000481.1:0-2286 GCA_964568335.1 uncultured Clostridium sp. | reverse complement strand
TCACCTGACCATTTCTTAAGGCGTCCTCCAACTTATTTATTCTAGCAAGGATTACCTCCTTAGAAGTATCATATTCAATTTTGCATATTTTTATTATAGCAAGCTCAAGATAAATTCTGCTTTGCTTGCTCCATTTGGACTGTTCTTCTGTTTCTTGAAGAATTCTTATGATTCTCATAAGTTCCTCAATTCTTATCTTCTGTCCTTGTTCCTTTATAGTCTTTATATTTTCTTCGGACATATCTAAAATATCCTCAGGATTATTGCTTACCTTAACCATCATAAGATCTCTCATATGGTTAATCATTTCCTTAATAAAATTATATATGTCCTTGCCACTGAAAACTATATCGTCAACTATTTTCATGGATTTTTCAATATTTTTATCTATCATGGCATCTGTAAGCCTTACAAGATGCTCATTAGTCACAAGTCCAAGCATATTTATAACTTCATCATATTCAATCTTTCCATTACCCATGGATATAGGCTGATCCAACTCGCTTAATGCGTCTCTCATAGCTCCATCGGACATCTTGGCTACTAGGTGAAGGCTTTTATCCTCCGCAAAAACTCCCTGGTCTTTAACTATTCTTCTAAGTCTTTCAAAAATTTCTTCGCTTCTTATTCTTGTAAAATCAAAGCGCTGACAGCGTGAAAGTATTGTTATAGGCAGCTTTTGTGGGTCTGTGGTTGCTAAAATAAAAATTGTCCTGCTTGGAGGTTCCTCCAAAGTCTTTAAAAAGGCGTTAACAGCTCCATCTGAAAGCATATGAACCTCGTCCATGATATAGACCTTATATTTAGCTTCCCTTGGAGGATATTGAACCTCATCTATAATGTCTCTTATATTGCCTACTCCATTATGTGAAGCAGCATCCAATTCAACTACATCTATTGCAAGTCCAGCGTTGATGTTTTTGCACATTTCACACTGATTGCAGGGCTCACCATCTTTTAGTTCAAGACAATTTACCGCCTTTGCAAGTATTTTAGCTGTAGAAGTTTTGCCTGTACCTCTAGTGCCGCACAAAAGATATGCGTGAGCTATTCTATTGTTTATTATCTGATTTTTTAAAGTAGTGGTTATATGCTTCTGACCTACAACATCAGCAAAGCTTTTTGGTCTCCACTCTCTGTATAAAGCGGTATATGCCATGGTTTCACCCCTTCTCAGCTTATATTATACCGTAATAACGCTGTATTTAAAACATGCATATTGAAAATTAGCAAAGTTTTAAAATGTTGCTGCAAATAACCTGCTTACTGCAGCAACATTTTAAGCCTTAGCAAAAAATAAAAAAAGACGCATTCTAGCATCTTTACTATCATTAGTATTTTATTATGTAAACCGTGCACCTCGCTTTGACTGATAGCATATGAGCGTTATCTATCTAGTTAACTCAAACCAGGTTTCCCTACGGCACACAAAAATGATCACTTACCGCTGCTTCCTTCCGGACCTGACGGGATTCATGAGTTTTTGTTGCGTAGGACCCAATTCTCAACGCCACTTTTATAGACCAGACCTCACATGCTAGAGCCTAGGCGAGGAATTCAATCCTGCTGTAGCGGATTGCAGGTTACAGGGCACCGCTAGTTCCCCATCTAGCACGGAATTGGCGGAGAGCATGGGATTCGAACCCACGATAGAGTTTCCCCTATACACGCTTTCCAGGCGTGCTCCTTAAACCACTCGGACAACTCTCCATATACTCATGAAACATAATGTCTTGACGACAAGATTTATTATACAATGGATTTTATTTTAAAGCAATAGGTTTTTCACGAAATGTAGCTGGCAGCATAGGGAAAATTAACAATTAAGGATGTACAATTATCAATTGAAGGATATTTTGCAAGCAAAACTAAATTTCTATTAGGTGCTTCTCACCTTCTAATTACAAAATCTCAAAGAGACTTTCTACATTCAATTGTTCATTGTTCATTGTTAATTATATTTATCAAACTTATATCCAAAACGGAGAAAATATGCCAAAACTAAAGCAATATAGACTTATTTTGCTATATCAGCCAATTATGGAGTTTGATAAATATCGTACTTCTTTATATAATAAAATTCGTCGGGTGACCGATAAACCCCAGAAACAAGGGCGCATAGCTCAGCTGGGAGAGCATCTGCCTTACAAGCAGAGGGTCACAGGTTCGATCCCTGTTGTGCCCACCACATAAACTTAATATGCTGGCATGGCTCAACGGTAGAGCAGCTGACTTGTAATCAGCAGGTTGTAGGTTCGATTCCTATTGCCAGCTCCAAATATGGAG
>CAZMQY010000480.1:0-2289 GCA_964568335.1 uncultured Clostridium sp. | reverse complement strand
TCCAAAGGATGGCGTCCCCGACTTCTTTTGATGTTTCTCCGGCTCTTCTTCTCTAACATGATGACCAATCTTTAAAGCTTTAAGTAATGGAATTAATACCGCACCTATAATTAAAGCTATAATAAAAGACACTATCACGGTTATAACTACAATACTGTTCATTATTCTTCTCTCCCTTGCTATGAAATATAAAAATAACTTCCATTCATATTATAAAAATTACTTTAAGCATTTATAGTAGTTTTGATTTTCTTGAAAAACTTCAAATCTTTGATTTATATATTCGCTTTTATTATCAATACATTTATGGTATATTTTTCTTATATTCAGTGATATTTCAGCTTGTTCTAAACATTCTATTTAGCTATAGTTATGCTAAAATATTTTTATAGAAATAATTATTTTTCAAGTTCTTGAATTATTTTCACCTTTGAAGAAGGGATGATTTTTTTGTCTAATGATATTAGCTGGGAAATAAATTTGATAGGCAATGTTAAAAAAAATATACGATGGCTTTTAGAAAAAAACTATGAAAGCAGCCAAACTTTAATGGCAAAGGACTTAGATATAAAAGCTAATACACTCTATACTTATATTAATACTGAAACAAGACCGCCACTAACCTTTATATGCAAACTTTGCAGCAAAGCTAAACTATCAATCGATACTTTTATATACGAAGACTTAGAAGTAGAAGAAAAAGCTCTAAAAAAGAAAGAAGCTCTAAAGAAAATGTACAAAAATTATAAGGAAACCTACTATGTATATTTTTTTGTTGTAGATTCCAATTCACTAAAAGAAGGTTTAATACAAGAAGGAACTCTTTTAATAAATAATACTGGTGATGTTAACTTTGAAATATTAAATTCAAATAAGCTATTTACAGGAAAGCTATCAATTTCTGATGAATTGACTTATTTTGACCTAAAAAATAGCAAAGAAAAGTTTGTTATAACAATAAAAAATCCCGGCAAAAACATAAATGAGAAGTATATCGGCGGAATAGGAATTATGAATATTTCTTCTCCTGAAGATACTCGAATACCCTGTGCCCAAAAGGTAATACTAAGTGCAGTTAAAATTCCGCTAGATAAATACTATACAGTTCTGAAAGAATTTCTAGTAGTAACTACCTACTTTAAAATTAGAAAAAAGCTCTTGCTTGATTTTTTAAATAATACTGTTGATTTTAATACTCATAAACATGAGAAACTTAAAATTTTATTAGGCGACAACAAGGTTTCTGGTGAAGATAAAATAATTATTGACGAGAAACAGCTTAGTCTGCTTCAAGATGTCTTAGATAAACAAGAATATCAGAAATTACAATCACTAAGAGATATTATTCCTTTCAACAGTGTAAAGGTCGGCTTGGAAGAAGATAAGTTATTTTATAGGTTTGTCAAAAATGAATTTAATAGTTTCTTATTATAGCACAAAAAATGACTACTGATTAAAAATATCAGTAGTCATTTTTTTAAAACTCTAACTTTTCTTCAATGAACTTTTCTAACTCATCAATATTTAGTCTAACCTGCTGCATAGTGTCTCTATCTCTTACAGTAACAGTGTTGTTCTCAAGAGTGTCAAAGTCAATTGTTATGCAGTATGGAGTTCCTATTTCGTCCTGTCTTCTATATCTCTTACCTATGCTGCCTGCTTCATCATACTCAACATTGAACTTCTTTCTAAGTCTGTCATAAACTTCATTAGACTTTTCTGAAAGCTTCTTGCTTAACGGAAGTATAGCTGCCTTAAATGGAGCAAGTGCTGGATGGAAATGAAGCACTGTTCTTATATCGCCATCTTCAAGCGTTTCTTCATCGTAAGCATCACATAGGAAGGCAAGAGCAACTCTGTCTGCACCAAGTGATGGCTCTATACAGTATGGCACATACTTTTCATTAGTTGTTGGATCAAGATAGCTCATATCCTGGCCTGAGTGTTCAGCATGCTTCTTTAAGTCGTAGTCTGTTCTGTCAGCAACACCCCAAAGTTCGCCCCAGCCAAATGGGAATAAGAATTCTATATCTGAGGTTGCATTGCTGTAAAAGGAAAGTTCTTCTGCTGAATGGTCTCTCATTCTCAAATTATCCTGCTTCATACCTAAGTTTAAAAGGAAGTTCCAGCAGTAATCCTTCCAGTATTTAAACCACTCTAGGTCTGTTCCAGGCTTGCAGAAAAATTCAAGTTCCATTTGCTCAAATTCTCTTGTTCTAAATATGAAGTTTCCTGGAGTTATTTCATTTCTAAAGGACTTACCTACTTGAGCTATACCAAAAGGAACCT
>CAZMQY010000479.1:0-2300 GCA_964568335.1 uncultured Clostridium sp. | reverse complement strand
GCCTTCTTATCCAAGTTTATTCCTCCAGTTTCTTTGAGATTTAACATTTTTTAAGTTCACTAATTTTAATTCCCACTTTATTCTAATTTTATTCCTGACTACTATATAACAAATTTTTGTATTCTTTATTAACTTTGAGGAACTCTTCATCATCCTCCACTAAGTTAAGCACATCGCTACCTTCTTCTTTATCAACTCTAAACACGAAAGCATCCTCTTCATTGCCTTCAACGGGAGCCAGTATAAGATACTTTTGCTCCTCAAGATATATTTCGGCTATGGCCTCAAAATCCACCTTGTTGCCATTCTCATCCTTAAAGGACATTATCATTTTATCATCCATTTTTTTCACTCCACTTCTCAATTCATCAATTAATTCAGTTCACTTTTATAAAAGCTCAATAAACTTAGCGGTAAATTCATCTGCTCTTTTAAAGTCTTCCTCATTTGGAACAAAATTAAACCTTAGTCCTTGTTCCACAGTCTTAAATTTTAATGATTTTAATCTGTCAGTCATCATTTGAACCCCTTCACCGCTCCAGCCATATGAACCGAATGCGCCGGCAGCCTTTCCCCTATTGGTTATAGCACAAACAAGTGAAAGCACGTCCCATACTGGCTTAACAGCATCCTGATTAATAGTTGGTGACCCCATAATTATGCCAGAAGACCTTTCAATTAGAGATATGAGGTCTTCTATTTTCTTTGAGGTAATTTCATGTGCTTCAGACTTTATTCCAGCTTCATTTATTTTATTGCAAATATATTTAGCCATCTTTTCAGTGTTTCCGTATGCGGATACATATAGTATTGTAGCTATCTTTTCTTCTGAAATTTCCTGATGAGCCCATTGTCTATATAGTTCTTTGTATTTTTCAATATCATCAATATGTATTGGCCCATGGCTTGGAGCAACTATCTCATATTCTAGTCCCTCAATCTTCTCTAAAGCACTTATGACAAACCTTTTAAATGGTCCCATAATAACATCAAAGTAATATTTCATCTCTTCAAAATATTCATCGCCTACATTGTCAGTTATATTTTCTGCTGGGCAGTAATGGCAACCCATGAAGTCACAAGTGAATAAAATCTTTTTATCTACTGCATAAGTAAAAATAGTATCAGGCCAGTGTAAATTTGGGGCTGAAATAAATTTTAAGGTAGTTTCACCTAGACAGACAGGCTCTTTAAACTCTTGACTCTTAAAGTCAAAGTTAGTAATCTGCTTGCTGTACATTATAGCAGCCTTTGAGCCTACAACCACTGCCTCAGGGTAATCTTTTATAAGCCTTCCAAGAGAGCCTGAATGGTCTAATTCTGTATGCTGCACCACTATATAATCGATTTTTCTGTCTCCAATAATTTCTTTAATATTACTTAAAAACTCATCATAATAGCCATCCTTTACCGTGTCTATGACAGCTATTTTTTCATCTACAATCATATAAGAATTATATGTAGTTCCTTTTTTTGTTTCCATTATTATGTCAAACACTCTTAGTTCAGGGTTAGAAACACCTACCCAATAAACATTATCCTTTAATTTTACGCTTCCCATATTAGTACCTCCTCATCCTTAGTACACAACATAATCTTTAAAGTTTAATTTTCCCTTACTTAAGATATTCTATCATAATACAAGCTTTTTTCAATGATTGTTCTACATAATTTATCAACTTTGCATAGCCGCAATGAAAGATTTGCTTTAAAATATATATAAAATAAAGAAGAGCACTTCGCTCTCCTTTAAGTTATAGTATTAGACTAGAAATTGTACCATTATAAAACACATACTGAAGATGCAATGCTCTTGTTAGTGATACATAAAGCAGTTTTTTATCTAATTCACTTTCTTTATAATTTTCATTATTGCAGTTAAATATTATACTACAGTCAAACTCCAAGCCCTTTGTCATATAAGAAGGAATAATTATCTTTTCTAAATTTAAGGTTTTATCTGTATCCTTGATTATATCCCAATCATACTTACTGTATTTTTTCATTATGTCCTTAATAAGCCTGCACTCTGCGTAGGTACGGCCAATTATAGCTATGCTCTTTTTACCAAAGCTCTTTAATTCATCAAAGATGATGTCTACTCTTCTTGCAAACTCCTCTTTATTTTCAAATTGTATTACTTCTGGAGCTTTTCCATGTCTTAATACAGGCATAGCTGGCTTTAGGCTGTTTTGCTGCTTTTTTAGTACACTGTTAGCAAACTCAATTATTTCTACGGTAGATCTGTAGCTTTGGGTTAATGGGGTGTAGAGTGCATCTCCATCAAAGACATCCTTTAT
>CAZMQY010000478.1:0-2313 GCA_964568335.1 uncultured Clostridium sp. | reverse complement strand
GGTTAGGTCATTTGCCGCAGTCTCGCTACACAAATTTATTTGCTCGCTGTCGCTCGCATAAATTTGGTGCTCGTTGCGTTTGACCTACCATCGATTCTTTCGGAAAAGCATCCGAAACAATCGGGTTAGGTCATAAAAACCAGAGACAATTTTATCTCTGGTCCATTAGTTTAATTGTATTATTATATGATTCTTGAATATTGCTAAGAACTTCTTTGCTTAGGCTGTTGTTATCTTGACCTAAATATTCAGTTGTAGGTAATATAACATGCTTTTGTACACCACTTGCACTGTATCTATAAACCCATGTTGGGATGTAATCAACATCCTTTATTATAGTCTTCCCTAAGGAAAAATCTTTTTCTAAAGTCAATTTAACAATAATGCCATCCTCTGTGTATTTTTTATTTCCCACACTCAATGTCTCTCTACTTTGATTTGATAGAAAATTACCCATAGAGTAGATAATGAACTTATTTTCTCCGTTATGTTCTACTATCTCAGACCTTTGAATGACATGGGGATGACTGCCTAGTATTATATCTGCTCCCCACTCAATCATTTTGTTAGCAAGGTTGATTTGATATTCGGATGGTTGTCTTTGATATTCATTACCCCAATGTATAAACACTATGGTAGCATCTACTCCCAGTTCTTCAGATTTTTCTATGTCTCTTTTAATCTTATCTTCATCTATTATATTTACCATATACTTAAGTTCTTCTTGTGTAAGTAAGCCTTCTAAGCCATTGCAGCCATAAGTATAAGATAGAATAGCTGCTTTTATTCCATTTATATCTTGTATAAGAATATCATCAGTAGGTTCTTTATATGTACCTACATTTTTAAGTCCATGCTCAGAAATGTTATCTATAGTATTAATTATTCCTTTCTTCCCTTTATCAATACAATGATTGTTTGCTGTAGAAAGTATATCGAAGCCTGCATTTTTCAAAGCAGTTACAGATGATTTTGGAGAGTTAAAGGTCGGATATCCCTTATAACCATATTCCTCACCTGCTGTTACAGTTTCAAAATTTCCTATGGCTAAATCAGCACTTTCTATATATTTTTTTATATGCTCAAAGGAAAAGTTAAAGTCGTGTTGCTTTGTTTCATGATTATACGCTCCTTTTATCTGAGGAGCATGAAACATTATATCACCAGCTGCTACAATAGTGACTTCTATGTTTGGAGGAATTTCTTCTTCCTCAGGGATTGTTTCTGTTTCTTTGTTTTCTACTTCTTCTGCATTTATTTTATCATCTAACCTGATACTTAACTTGTCTGCAAGGTATCCAACAGATAATAAGGATGCAAAAAATATTATTATGATTATTCCTAATACTAATCTCTTTTTGTTCATTTTACTAATTCTCTCCTTGGAAATAATATGGTCCTTTTATTTATTCTATATTATTTTCCAAACCTTTTCTATAATTTTTTAATATTATTCTTCGTCATCATAATGTAATCTGTCGAACCTAGAATGGGAATCGAAAATATATGTGTTTAATTTTTTCTGATTAGTTATCCATAAATAAACTGCATATGCTGCAATTACTACTCCTGCCTCAGGTATCCCTGCCATCAATATGAAATCAAAGACTCCGTGTAAAAGCATAGGCATATACAAGGATTTTCTGAGATTTGCCTTTGCTCTTTCTTTAGTTGATGCAAACTTAGATAATGATAAATAATATCCCATAGTTACCCCAAAAATAGCATGGGCAGGTACGGACAGTACTCCTCTATATAATCCTATATAAGAGTTATAGCTGTACCTAAAGGCTACGTACATGATATTCTCTACTGTTGCAAAGCCTAAGGCAGAAAATACAGCATATACTATTCCATCAAGTTTTTCGTCAAAATATTTATTTTTACACATTAATTTAAGTACTACTAGGCGCTTAAAATATTCTTCTGTAAATCCTGCAACTACAAAGGCAGTAAAAGCAACACCAATTAAACCTGGAAGCATATTTATAGTAGTTAAAAGTTTTTCTACAACTATTGTAGGTATAACTGACAATGCACCAAATACAAAGGTCTTGAATAAAAGCGCTATAGGTTCTTTGTCATATCTATCACTTAAATATACTGCATATGCTATGGAAACAGCTGGAGTTATTGCAATAATTAATAGTCTTGTATTCAATTTATTCATCCTTTCATCTTTTATATCTAATATTATTTGATATAAAAGTAAAATTAATTCAGAAAATCAGGTTAGGTCATATTCGCAGTCTCGCAACACAAATTTATTTGCTCGCTGTCGCTCACATAAATTTGGCGCTCGTTGCGTTTGAG
>CAZMQY010000477.1:0-2339 GCA_964568335.1 uncultured Clostridium sp. | reverse complement strand
ATATGCCATGCAGTGTATTGTTCTGCATAAAGAATATTTGCTGTGGACATACAGTCCACGGGAATAATAACATTGTAACCATGGAAGGCAGCACTGGTGGCTGTGTGCAGCACTGCACCATTGGCAGCGTAGCCAGTAACCACAACAGTTTTAATGCCTTTTTCACGTAATATTTCGTCTAGGTTGGTGTTATAGAATTTATCTACGTTTGACTTTACTACAGGATCGCCTGGCAAAGGCGCCAGCTCTTTAAAAATATCCCCAGTGCTTCCGGAAGGTATGAGACTATAGACAACCAGCATGCCCTTTGAGCGGGCTTGTTTCAATAAATTGCTAATATTAGAGACAGACGCTATGCAGCGGGGGCTTTTGCATATAGTTGTTTCCATATCTAATATTAGAAGTGCGCTGGTTTTAGGATCAACTGCTGCTGACTTCAATTCAGGGGCAGGAGGTGGGGAAACGCTATTCCACAGGTCGATGATGGTTTGGTCTGCTGCTTCAGGTCTAAAGCAACCATAACTTAAGTATTCAAACCACTTTCCATATGCAGGGCAATAATATAACACAGTAATCCTCCTAATATAGGTTTGTATCATTAATATATTATGAAATAAACTATAGAAAGTGACCTTTTGCGGCAGGTTCGATAGATGTCTTCTTATCTTAAGGTAAAAAGATTATTTGTTATTTTCAACCTTCATTACAAAAAATAAATTCGTAATAATGCCTTATAGCCGCATCCACAATAGTATTCATATAAACATTAACATCTGGATGGACAGCCTTAATTTCATTAAGCATCCTTGCTGTGGATTCTCTGATTGTATAGGTTCTTTTTATAATAAAAGCTTCACCATCAATAGACGGAGTAAGCACATTAGGCATAGTTTTAAATCTTCTGTTGTCAGCGAGGGGCTGCTTTACAGCTTCCTCACTAAAATCAAAGCTTGCTATAGGTATTCCTTTAGCTTCTTCAATAAAGCCATTTTCCTCAACTTCCTCTTCATATCCAAGATCAAACTTATCTATTTTGGGTTTCATTTTGACCCTCCTTTACTTTATTAATACCTTTTAGATCCGCACTATTGCTATAAATGGTTAAATGGTTATATGTTTAACCATATAAATGGCTCTCATAAATTAAATATGCGAAACTGATATTTTTAATAAAAATAAAAAAAGAAAGACCGGCATTTTTTCTAAATGCCGGCCATCTTTTTTAATCAAAGGAATATGAATTTATAACCTTGGTCGTTTGCTTAACGTACCACTTTGCAAGCTTATCAATTCCATCGCAGAGAATTGATAAGCTGCAGCCGCCGCTGTTTGGAATGATTTCGTTGTCTAATAGCCAGCAGCCTAAAGCACCGTCTAGAGTAGAAGCTTTAATTGCAAGAGCTATCTGCATTAGGTCAAATTCCTGAGCAGATTCATTTGGAATAAGTATTTTGTCTTTTATCATTTTCTTACCGCCTTTCCTTTTAAAAATCTCATCACAACTTAAATATGCATGTCCTTAAAGACTTTCTAAGAAATTACTAAAAAATATTTTCATTTTCAGTAAATGGCTCTAAAAAGTGCATATCTACTAAGTGAAGGCTAAAAAGAAAGGGGGAAATAAATATGGCAGTAAACAAGGAATTAACAGTAGCTTCATTTTTTATAGAGATAGAAAATGGAGTTGACTCTACTGGTGCAAAGGTCTATAAGAAGAAGTCTTTTTCAGGAGTAAAACCTGAGGCTGCACCGGAAAACGTATTCAATGTAGCTGAAGCAATAAAGACAGTACTGGCAGCTGGCACAAGAGACAGCTACCTGAATGAGACTTCAAAGCTTATCAATGCATAGTTTGAAATAAATTAAAGCAGGAAGGAGGGAAAGTAATGGAGTATTCACTAACCATGAACTTTGTAAGTGCAGCAGGAGCTAAAGTTCCAATGACCATATCCGGCGTCAAGGAAAATTTGACAAAGGAAGAAATAGTTGCTCTAATGGATGCCGTTCTTGCTAATGATATCTTTATTAGCAAAAGCGGGACACTTGTTTCTAAGTCTGGAGCCCAGCTGACTCAAAGACAGACTACTAAGATAGAGGTTCAGTAATAATTTTATATACAAGCGGTGGCTTAGGCTGCCGCTTTTAATTTTGGCTTTGTTAAAGAGTATTGTTGTAATTACGCAGGCGCTGTGATGCCTAGGAAAGCTTCAACTGCACATATAAGACTAAAACTTCTTTTATAGGAAGATGGTAAATCCAATAAACTTGCTTCGCTTCGGACAGTAGTGGATTCTTAACGCAGCTTCCTATAAAAGAAGTTAAGTCTTATAGATGTTTGT
>CAZMQY010000476.1:0-2406 GCA_964568335.1 uncultured Clostridium sp. | reverse complement strand
GCCTAAATCTTCGTATTGCCATGAAAGCTTTCTTTCTCTGAAAGAAGCATCATCTTCTTTTTGAGATCTTTCAGAAACATAATCTGGTGATGCTAAACGTTTAGGAACAACATTCCACTCAGCTGCCCTGCAATCTCCTGCTTCATTACCACACCATCTTACATCTGGTCCAGTAACAGCAATAACTGCTTCAGGCTGAAGCTCTCTAATAAGGCTATAGTAACGCTGCCAATCATATTCTTGTCTCTTTCCGTTTGGTCCTTCTCCACAAGCTCCATCAAACCATATGCTAAAAAGCTCTCCATACTCTGTTAATAGCTCTGTAAGTTGATTGATGAAGTAATCATTATATTTTGGAGAATCTCCGTATCTTGCATCGTGCATATCCCAAGGAGAAAGATAAACTCCAAACTTAAGACCAAATTTTTTACAGGACTCAGCCATTTCTCTTACGATATCTCCCTTACCTTCTTTATATGAGCTGTTTTTCACGCTATGTTCTGTGTATTTGCTTGGCCATAGGCAAAAACCATCATGATGTTTACAGGTTAAAATAGCCGCTTTAATACCTGCTGCTTTAAGGCTACTAATCCATTGATCAGTATTAAGCTCTGTAGGATTAAACTCAGCTGGATCTTCCTTACCGTTTCCCCATTCTGTATTATAGAAAGTATTAATGCCAAAGTGAATAAATGCATAAAACTCTAATTCATGCCATTTAAGCTGCCTCTTAGATGGCACTATTCGAACTAATTTCTCTTCTAATTTATCCATATCACTAATGCTCCTTATGTAAATTTATTATCTTCTATATCCGCTCACAATTCTCTCAATTTCATAAAATCTAGGAAGAGTGTATTTATAAAAGCCCTTGTATGTTGAGCAAAAATAATTACTATCAAGACTATTTTCACTTATAGGCTCATAATGTCTTCTGCAGCCGCCCCTGCAAACAGAAATATATTCACATTGCCTGCATTCCTCTGGAACACCCTTTGAGACCTCTACAAAAGCCCTCGCTGTTTCCCCTTGAAGCATATCTTCCATACTGTTTTTAAAAATATCTCCAAGCTTCCATTCATTAATAACATAGAAATCGCAGGGATAAACTGAGCCATCCGCCTCAACAGTTGCATTAGCAGAGCAGCATCCCTTCATGTCACAGGATTCTGGAGGATAACCCATAAGCATTTGAACAATATTATCAAACATTCGAATGCTTATTCTCCTTTCTAGTTTAAAATCCCTATACCACAAGTCAAAAAGTTTTTTAAGAGAATGTTCATAACTCTCTGGAATCAATGAGTAAGGATTATTTCCAGGCTCCTTGCCAAGTTCATCTAAGCAAGGTATAAACTGCAAATATTGAAAGCCTTTCTTAATATAATAGTTATAAACCTTTTCAATATGACGAGAAACTGCTTTGGTTACAACACATAAAATATTGTATTCCACCTTATATTTATTAAAAAGCTCTACAGTTTTCTCAATTCTTGAATGGCTTCCAATACCTTTTGAATCAACCCGATTCAAGTCATGAATATCCTTTGGACCATCCAAAGATAATCCAACTAAAAAATTGTTTTCTGCTAAAAATTCTGCCCATTCATCATCAATAATTATTCCATTAGTTTGTATAGCATTGTTAACCTTTATTTTTTTTACATTATATTTTCTTTGAAGCTCAATAAGCTTTCTATAAAAATTTAAGCCTGCTATGGTTGGCTCTCCTCCTTGAAAAGCAAAGCCAGCAAAGTGTTCAGCATATTCAAAAACTCTTTTAACTAAGGCTTCTAATGTATCACAGGTCATAATTCCATAATTTTGCTTGTCTCTGTTTTCAGCAACATCATAGTAAAAACAATATTTACATTTTAAATTACAGCTGCTTGAAGCTGGTTTTATTAAAACATTTATTGGAGGCATTTTTCTCACCTATCTTTACTTTATATTCCATATAAATATTATATCAATTTGCTGCAAAAACAAGAGACATAATTTTTTATGCCTCTTGTTAAAATAAGTATTATAGTTTTTTCCTAACTTCTATTTGCTTCTTAGTTCACTGCAAATAAATTGTATAGTTTCTCTTATTCTATAAAGCTCGCTTTCCTTGTTTCTTCTTCTCCATAAATTGCTGAATTCAGCAAGCCAATATTCAAGCTTTGCTGCAAGAACATTGTTTTCCATTAGCAGTTCTGTTTCACTGCAGTCTAATTCATATTTCTTCATGGCAAGGAAAGCTGCATTCATAAGAGCAATACCTTCTGCGGAAACCATTAGCTCATCTATACTTAATCTATTGTTATAAGCTATTCCTGCAGAGACTTTTCCAATTTCTCTTTTCAACTCAAGAGCTTTGTAATATGCACTTTTGATTTTTTCTTCTTCCTTCTCTGTTAGGGC
>CAZMQY010000475.1:0-2409 GCA_964568335.1 uncultured Clostridium sp. | reverse complement strand
ATAAATGGCTTCACTTTGTTTCAAGCAAAGTTGGTAGCGCACCAATAAAGATCAATCAGGATGTTAATTTTTACGCTCTTGAACTTGATGCAGATAAGGAAATAGCTTTTCCAGTGAAAGAAGGTCGTCAAGCTTATTTAGTGCAGATTGAAGGAAGCTCCTTCATTAATAATATAAGCCTTGATGCAAGGGATGCTCTTGAGATCATTGAAGAAGATATAATTATAAAAGCAAAGGATACTTCACATTATTTAGTAATTGAAATGAAAAAGTCCTAAAAAATAAGGGGTAGATAGTTCTACCTCTTATTTTTTTACTTCCATATACTTGCTAAGCATAAGCTTGTTATATCCTAGCCCAAGAAGTTTCTTAAGCTGGGCTTCATCCTTTATAGTCCAAACAGCAACATCAAGTTTATTGTCCTTGCACTTTGCTAAATTTTCAGCAGTAGCAATCTTCGTTGAAATAAGCATTATGCTATTGGAGTCATTTTTAGCAATTTCAAAAAAATAATCAAATGTAGACTGGTCTGAGCATAAAGCCCCCACTCTTATCTTATTAGAAATCTTGCGTATTTCTGGCAGCACCTTATGATAATAAAAGCTTTGTATTGTAGCCTTTTCCTCAAATCCACAATCTATTATTGTTTTAGTAAATACAGCAATATCTTCATCCTTCCTGTAAGTTTTAAGCTCCGGATATATATGCTGTGCTCCCTTCACAACTTCCAAATAATCTGTAAACTTCGGTACCTTAAGCCCTTTGTATTTACTGGAAAACTTCGAACCTGCATCAAGCTTTTCTATGTAGGAATATTTCAGCTTGCTTACAGTACCACTGCCATCAGTGGTTCTTTCCAATGTATCATCATGGATAACTACCATTTCCCCATCTGAAGTAAATTGTACATCACACTCTAAGTTTGCCCCAAGCTTCATTGCCTCCTGTGCTGCCAGTATGGTATTCTCAGGAAACTGACCATCAAAGCCTCTGTGAGCAATAAGCTCAAACACTGGCTTAGTGTTTGCAGTACTAGTTAGTTCCTTTGTAGTACATCCCGGAAACATAAGTGTTGTTATCAAAACAAAAACAGTTATGTACTTTCTTTTATTAACCATATTACTCTCGCCCCCTAAATAAACGTTTACAAGAATATTATACTACTTATAATATTTAATTAGTAAATATTCTTGTAGCTATGAATAATAAAACTTCAGTGAAAATAACTCCTTCACTGAAGCCTTTAACTATAGATACCTTTCTAGTTCATCATGCTTTTTAATTTCATTAACTAAATGCTTCACTTCTTGCTCTTTATTCTTATCCATTACAAGTATCACATCACCTGAATCAACTATAACCAAATCCTTTAATCCAAAGCCTATAATAAGCTTATTCTTACCAAATACATAACAGTTTTCACTTTGTTCCATAAAAGCTGTTCCTGAAATATTATTGCCCCTATAATTCTCCAAAAACCTGCCTAAAGAAGCAAAGCTTCCAATATCATCCCAAATAAATTCGCATTTAATAACATAAGACTTTCTAGTCTTTTGCATAATACCAAAATCTACTGAGATTCCATCTATAAGATTATACTGTTCTTTTATTATATCCTGCTCTTTTTCCTGACCTATATGCTGATAGATTAGCATTAGATTTTTATACATTTTAGGAAGATATTTTTCCATTTCCCTTAGGAATACATCTGCTCTCCACACAAACATTCCGCTGTTCCAAAGATATGTCCCTTTAAGAATAAAATCTTTAGCAACTTCGATATTTGGCTTCTCTGTAAATCTTTCTATCTTAAAGGTTGCAATATCTCCACCTATTCTTTCACCCATTTCTATATACCCATAGCCAGTTTCAGGCCTAGTCGGGGCTACACCTATAGTTATTAAGCCTCTTCTCCTTTCTGCAATTTCTACAGCTTGAGATAATGTATCTATAAATAATTTATCCCCCTCAATAAAATGATCTGAGGGGAGAACTATCATAGTAGCATCTTTGTCCCTTTTTAAAAGCTTAACAGCTGATAAGCCTATACAGGTGGCGGTCTCTTTATTCGAAGGCTCAACAAAAATGTTATCTTTGTTTATATCAGGAAGCTCTTCATAGATTTTATCAAGATATTCTTCATTAGTTACAACATAAATATTTTCTTTACTTACTAATGGTTTAATTCTATCAACGGTATTTCTTAAAAAGCTTTTATTATTTATCACTTTTAAAAATTGTTTTGGATTTTTTTCTCGTGATAAGGGGTATAATCTTAGTCCTTTTCCTCCTGCTAAAATTAGTGCGTATAACAATGATACTCACTCCATATAGTGCTTTAGTTTATAATATGAAAATGTTTATCGTTGTGTGAAAGTAGTAATAAAAGATTATTATATATAATGCAAA
>CAZMQY010000474.1:0-2411 GCA_964568335.1 uncultured Clostridium sp. | reverse complement strand
AGTTCATATTTAGATAATTCCCTGGCTATAGAACAGCCTATAACCCCTGCTCCAATTATTAAAATATCATACATCCAAACCCCTCCTTTATTTGATACATGAGATACTTAAATATTTATATATCTCTTGCAAACATTCTAAAAAAACAAAAAAAGAGCCAATATATAAGGTTTCCCTTAAATATTGGCTCTCAATCTCTTGCCTTAAGCTTATTATAACATTTTTCCTAAAATTTTCAATACTTTTATTTATACTATATTTTTTAGAACCCACCAGCGCCGCCTCCGCCGCCACTGCTAAATCCACCACTGCTGTCACCCGAGCTAAAGCTTCCGCTTGTCTCAGTGTTTTGAGATGGAACATTAAAACTATCATTAAACTGATGATAATTAGTATTCAACATATAGTACAGCATCCAAAAGCTTGAATTGTTATAGTAGTTGTCTGTATTCATATGAGGACTTATTTTATCTAACAAGTCCTGCCTTAGATTCATAGCTATTGCATATATTAAATAGATTTCCCCATGTGATGGGTTGCTTTCCCACTGCTCAGTTTCTGCTATACTTAATGTCTTAATACTTTTCTTTATTTTATTCCATAATGCATATTGGATATTTCCTTCAAGTGTTCTAGTGTTGAATAAAGCAGCAGTTATAATGGCCATTAAAGCTGCTATAAGACTTATAACTCCATACATATTTCCTATGATTATAAAGTATATAGATGCAGTCGCTAAAATTATTTCAAAAACAATTACAAATGCCTGAAATGCTACAGCTCTTTTATCAAATATATTGCTCTCATCTGCCTTAAGCTTAACCTCACCTATCCATAAAGCAAATCGTCTTCTAAACTCCACTGGATTTTTTTCTGCATGCTTTTTTATTTGCTTTAAGGTTACGGATCTTCCATCACCTATTTTACTAATCAGCCAATGCATCAAGTATCCTTCATGTTTTAAAAGGCTTTCATCCTTTTCTCTTAGCTTAGTGATTTTATATTTATTATCATCTATAGTATCAATGCTCAAATAGCCTTTTCTAACAAGGTCAAATACAGCAGCCAGCAAGTCATTATGTGATAAGGTTCTATTTGCATTATAAGCTAATATAGCCGGATTATAATTTCTTATATCCTTCATTGCTATTAAGTCCTCTATATCAGGGTATCTTTTTCTGCTGATAAATATATAAATAATAATCAAAATACTTACAAGGCTCATTAATATAGCAATATTTTTCGTTGCCTCTATAAGCCTTTCCCGACTTTTAGCCTTTTCTGCTTTATCATTAATATAGCTATTTTCTTCAGCCATAATAATGTCAAACTTATTTTCATTAATACTTGTTTTTGCCTCAGAAAGAAGCTCTTTAGGAAATATAGTTCTAACTTCAACATATTGTTTGGAAGACAAGTTTGATGCTGCAAAGCTTATAAGTCTATTATCTACCATTCTCCAGCTTCCATCTAAAGGTCCATGGCCAAAGACCTTCATTTCTTCCTTTCTCGCCCCCTCAGGAAGCATAAGGTTGATCTGCAATTTATCTATTGAGGTTTCGTTTTCCCTTCCGATAAACTTCCAATAAAATTCCCCTATGTCATTATATTTTTTAACCGCTCCTGCAATTTTATAGGTTACTTTAAAGATTTTAGTTTCATCCTTGGAAGGCGAGTATATTTTTACTCTCACACTGCTTGATTTCTTTTCTAGGGTATATACTCCGTTATTACCATTACTAGCAGACTTAACTTCCTTATATAGCTTTGAATTACCCTTATCTTCTGCTACGGTTATGTCTGATATGCCCTCTGCTTTATCAAAGGAAATATCCTTATATACTCCATTGTATTTTCCTGATATTTTAAAGTTAAGCTCTTCTGAAACTATCATAGAGCCATCCTTAGTAATCTCTACATTTATAATATCTGAAGTTAATTTTATTTCTTCTGCCTGCACCTTATTACCTAAAGACATTATCAAAAGTGCTGCAGAAAATAAGCCGATTATCCATTTATTCAGCTTCAATGCAATTCCCCCTTCCACCTTTTAATCCTTCACCATCTCTCAATTCATAGTTCTCATTAGTAGCCTAGTGCCACAGCTTAAAAAGTTTTTATTTTTTTCGATGCATAGCCTCTGCATTCCTTATATGGATAAAATTACAATAATATTTTAACACAAATTCTAAGTATAAACATATAAATAATTAAATATAACTTCATATAAATATAAGAACAAAAGAATATGTAGTATTTATGCGGATTGAAGACTTATTATAGTATAAAGGGTCTGTCTCAAAATGCCTAAACCTAGCGTATTATTTGCAGTCGTAGAAACATTTGAGCAAGCAAAAATAAGACTTTAATTAAAAAATTCATAAAGCCGTTAAGAACACTATTCTGTTTGA
>CAZMQY010000473.1:0-2428 GCA_964568335.1 uncultured Clostridium sp. | reverse complement strand
CTCCATGTGCTATTGCAGTACAGAAAATTACTGTATATACTAATGCTATTATTATTCCTCCATTTAATGTAAATCTAAAGCCCTCAATTACAATAGCAGGAATCCCTCCAAGAAGACCAATGGCTAGAAGCTCTATACAGGTTAAAAGTGCAATATCCACATCCTTAGTGTACTTGTCCACTACAAGTATTTGAACTGCAAAAAATAAGGCAGCAATTATGGTTAAAATATCTCCCTTATTTATTGTTAAGTTGCTGTTTATAGACATAATACTTAAGCCTGCCATAGATAAAACTATTCCAATTATAGTTTTTCTATCAGGAAGCTTTTTATATAAGAAAGCTATCAAAACAGGCACAAAAATTACATTCATTCCAGTTAAAAACCCTGACTTGCTTGGAGTTGTATATAAAAGTCCTACAAGCTGAAAGGCACAGCCTACGAATAAGGCAGCCCCTATAATAATACCTGACTTTACAGTTGCCTTGTTTATATTCTTAAAGCTTTTAAAGAATGCAATTGCTAATATCAGCGCAGAGAGAGTATACCTTATTGTAATAAAGGTAAAGGGAGGTATATCTTTTAAAGCCAAACTCATTATAGGGAAGGTCGATCCCCATAGAGCTGTAACTCCAATCAAGCTTAAGTCAGCTTTTAATTCTTTTGTCATATTTCTTTCTCCTCGTCCTTCTATAGGTTCAACTAGTATGATAGCATACTTATGCTCCCTTTGTCTTTGTCATTTCTCTTTGTGCCATAACTAGTTTATAATATTTTCCCCTAGACTTCATAAGCTCTTCATGGCTTCCAGTTTCAATTTGCTCCCCCTTATCAATAACTACTAACCTTGTAGCGTTTCTTAAGGTAGACAGTCTGTGTGCAATTGCAAAGGTGGTTCTATTTTTAATAAGTCTGCCTAAAGCCTCTTGAATCTGATATTCAGTTTCTGTATCTACAGAAGCTGTAGCCTCATCAAGTATCAGTATTTTAGGGTCATGCAATATAGCTCTGGCTATAGCTATTCTTTGCCTTTCTCCCCCTGATAATCTATGCCCTTTTTCTCCTACCTTTGTGTCATAGCCATCAGGAAATTTCATAATAAAATCATGTGCATTAGCAATCTTAGAAGCTTTAATAACTTCCTCCAAAGTGGCATCGGGCTTTGCATATATAATATTTTCTAGTATAGTTCCTGAAAATAGAAAGGTCTCTTGAAGCACTGCACCTATTTGAGAACGAAGCTCCTCTAAGCTTATATCTCTAATATCATTTCCATCTATAAGAATATTGCCTTCATCTACATCATAAAGCCTCATAACTAAATTTATTAAAGTTGATTTTCCTGCACCTGAGTGACCAACTAGTCCAATCATTTCCCCTGGTTTAACATCTAAGTTTATATTTTTTAAAATAGGATCATAGGATTTATATCCAAAGCTTATATTTCTAAAGCTAACCTTTCCCTTAATGCTGCGCGATAATACCTTAGGTGTATTCTTAATAACTGGCTCTTCATCAAGAATTTCAAAAATTCTTTCTGCTGAAGTAGCTGCTTGAGTTAAGGCTCTTGGAAAAAAGTTCAGCCATCCTAAAGGTCCATAGAGCATTCCTGCATATTGAGTAAACTGAATAAGTTCCCCTAGCTGCATTTGTTCTTTTAGAATTAGCCTTCCTCCATAAAATAATATCAAAAAGTTTCCAAGTCCCATTATAAAGTTTAACATAGGAAAAATAGTATTGTAGGTTTTCTCATTTCTTGCAGTTACAAAAGCTAATCTTTTACTAACTTTTGAAAATCGATTAACCTCCTTCTCTTCCATACCAAATGCTTTAACTACCTTTATTCCGCTTAGTATATCTTGAAGAATGGAGTTGCCCCTGTCTGCCAGCTTCCACTGATTATGGTACATAGGTCCAAATTTCTTACCTATATGTCTCCACATTAAAACAATAACAGGAACTGGAACCATAATCATAAATGCCAGCTTCCAATTCATAAAAAATAAAATTACAGTTATTACCATCAAGGATAGTATTTGATTTATTCCAAAGGAAATTTGATTTGATATAAAATCCTGAATTGTTTTTGTATCTCCTGTGATTCTATTCATCAAATCCCCTGTTTTCTTTGTATCTAAGTATCCTATAGACAGGGATTGTATTTTAGCAAATACTGTTTTTCTTAAATC
Source organism: uncultured Clostridium sp. (assembly GCA_964568335.1). GTDB lineage: Bacteria > Bacillota > Clostridia > Clostridiales > Clostridiaceae > Clostridium_AT. Next base: position 239 of record CAZMQY010000473.1, on the reverse strand, counting down.
TCTGGATATTCCTGTTCCTACTTTAAGCATAATTCTATTTTTTATAATTTCAATAGAGGTTCTGCTTAAATCGCTAACACCTATAGTAAGTATAAGAATTACTATCTTGAGTACATCACCATTTTGCTTCATTAAATAATTATCTATCAATACCCTGTATATCATAGGATTTATAAGGCTTAAGGCGGTTAAAGCCCAAAATAAGGAAATAGAAATAATTAAAGACAGTCTATAAGGCT
>CAZMQY010000472.1:0-2430 GCA_964568335.1 uncultured Clostridium sp. | reverse complement strand
TTCACATCATCCTCTTCAAGCAGTTTCACAAGGCACTTTCTATATTCTGTTTCAATTTTATTTTCAACTTTTTTTGCTGTAACCGCATGCTCTGAAGATATTCTAGGATTATTCTTTAAGTACACAATAGCGTAGTTAATATCCTCGGAAGCTTCTAAAATAAGCTCTACCATGCTTCTAGTTTCATCTGTTGGGTGAAGGCCAAGAATCTGCATTTCTTCATAGGTGCTTCTGCTATAATCAAGCATATCATCAATAGCTCTTGAAAGAATGAATATATCCTCTCTCTCAAAGGGAGTTATAAAGGTTTTATTTAACTCATCGATTAATATTCTCCTTAACTCATCCCCTTCTTTTTCATAGGTTACAAGCTTTTCACCGTCTTCATTCAGTCCTGTCTTCATATAAAGCTTAAGCTGCTTTATCCCTTCTAGGGTTTTCTCGGACTGTGTAGCAAGCAATTTGTAAAAATCTCTATCCAAAGCATTAACCTTGTGAAATAATCGTACCACTTGTATCCCCCCTCTTAGACAATAATTAGCTTCAATATATAAAAGCATCCCATAGCAGCGAGCCCCGATGCCGGTATGGTTATAAACCAAGAAATCAATATATTTTTCACCTTAATCCATTTTACAGCATTTATTCTCTCTGCAGAACCTATTCCCATAACTGAGGAACTTACAATTTGAGTTGTGCTTACAGGTGCTCCCAACATATTTGATGCAAATATTACAAATGCTGAAGATAATTGCACGTTGAAGGAATGCAGAGGGCCAATCTTATAAATTCCTGTTCCTACAGTTTTAATAATACTCCAGCCTCCTAAAGATATGCCAAATACAAGAGCAAAGGTACTGCTTAATAGTATCCACCTAGATACTGCAAACTCCTGTGTAATTCCACCTACAACCAAAAGAAGAGTAATAATTCCAGCAGCCTTTTGTCCATCGCTTGAGCCGTGACTTGTACCTAAAAATATCATGCTGATAGCCTGTATATGCTTAAAAAATTTATTAATCTTTGGATCAAAGTTTCTGAACAGGCCAATGCTTAACCGCATAAAAAGGTAGCCTGTTAAAAAGCCTATTAATGGAGAGGTAAACATAACTAATAAAACCTTTGCTAGAAAGCTGTGCCAATCAATAGCCTTTAATCCAAAGGCTGAAATCCCTGCGCCTAAAAGACCTCCAATGAGAGCGTGAGAAGAGCTCGAGGGGATTCCAAGCTTCCAGGTAATAAGATTCCACGCTATAGCTCCAACTAAAGCTGCCAATATTGTAATTACTGGTATAATATTTCCCGGGTTGTTTATATAATTAAAATCTATAACACCTTTGCCTATAGTAGTAGCTACGGCAGTTCCCACAAAAAGCGGCCCTATCAGCTCTGCCAAACACGCAATAATTAAAGCTCTCCTTGGCGGCATAGATCTTGATGCTATGATTGTAGCTATTACATTACAGCCATCGTGGATACCGTTTAAAATGGTAAAGCCATAGGCTAATATTATTGCGGCTATAGCGATCCCCCTTATCACCTTCACTCCCCCTCCCCATTAAATTATAAATATTATTTATTATCTATATTCTTCAAGAACCTTTTTAAGCTTATCAGGATAATTTGTTATTATTCCTTCAATATTCATCTTTGCTAATAGATGCATATATTTCTCCTCATTAACAGTATAAGTATTAATAGCTAAATTATGACTCCTTATTTCCTTAATTATTTCTTCATTCAAGCAGTAGAAGGATGGATGGACCGCATCTACACCTAATTCGCTTGCGTATTTTCCTACATTATAAATACGGCAGTCATAAAGAAGGCCGCTCTTAATTGTATTGTCTATAGCCTTGCATTTTAAAACTGAATAATGATTAAAGGAAGAGATTATGACCTTCTCCTTTAATTCATATTTGTACACCATGTCAATTACTAGCTTTTCTATGTTTTCATAGTCAATAACGCTATTTTTAAGCTCAAGATTAATCATAATGTTCTTATCTTTTACATATTCTAAAAACTCCTCAAGAGTTGGGATTTTAACATTCTTAAATTTTCCATTCCAAAGCTTAGCTGCATCAAGATTAGCTATCTCACTGTAATTTGTTTCGGCAATAAATCCTTTTCCATCCGTTGTCCTATCTAGCAGCTCATCATGGCAGAGCACAAGCACTCCATCCTTAGTAAGCTGCACATCTGTTTCTATTCCTTCACAACCCATTTCAACAGCCTTTTCAAAGGCCAGCATAGTATTTTCCGGGTAGTACCCGCTAGCTCCTCTGTGAGCATAGTTTAGCGACATAATATCAATCCTTTCTGAAATAATATTTTAACAAGTCAAAATACCGGGATATAAGCCCGGTATTTCATTTATTTAATTATTTAGTATTTGTCTTATTATAGTTTGTTATAGCATCATTAACC
>CAZMQY010000471.1:0-2430 GCA_964568335.1 uncultured Clostridium sp. | reverse complement strand
AGCTCTCTAGCACCCCAAATATCCCTAGCATACTGCCTAATAGTATTGTCGCTGGAGAAAATTCCAGAATGAGCAATATTCATTATGCACATCTCATTCCACTTAGCCTTGTTTCTATACAAGCTATCCACTTTTTCGTGAGCCTTAGAGTAGGCGTCAAAGTCCTTTAGCACAAAGTACTCATCATTAAACATTAAAAGCGACTCGTGAATATTTTTAAATTCAGAGTGAGAGTGGCTTAAGGAACCATCAACAAGCTGATTTAAAATCCTGTTTACTCTCATGTCGTTATTGTAAACATCCCAGGAGGAATAACCACCGTATTTGTTGTAGCCTATAACCTCATGAGCTTTAAGACCAAAGAGAATTATATTATCCTCGCCCACAGCATCTTTTATTTCCACGTTAGCACCATCAAGAGTTGCCACAGTAACAGCACCATTCATCATAAACTTCATGTTTCCTGTACCTGAAGCTTCCTTTGAAGCAGTAGAAATCTGCTCGCTTACGTCGGCGCAGGGAATAATTTTTTCAGCTAATGACACACTATAGTTTTCAAGAAATATAACCTTCAATTTTTCATTTATGCTTGGATCATTGTTTATTTTGTTCGCCACATTGTTTATAAGCTTTATAGTTTGCTTGGCAAGCTGATAGCTTGGTGATGCTTTTGCTCCAAAGAAGAAAGTTCTTGAAAGCATGTCAAGGTTTGGGTTTTCTTTTAGTCTGTTATACAAGTGCAATATGTGCAGTATATTAAGTGTCTGTCTTTTGTAGGCATGAAGCCTTTTAACCTGAACGTCAAATATTGAATTTGGATCTATATCTATGCCATATTTGCTTTTTACCATATTAGAGAATTCAATCTTATTCTCTGTCTTTATTGAAGCAACCTTAGCCTGAAAAGCAGCATCGTGTTTATATTTTTCAAGCCTGCTTAAATCTGCAGGTGATTTAATCCAAGCAGTGCCTATGGTTTCTGTAATAAGTGAAGTAAGCTTTGGATTAGCTTTTAAAAGCCATCTTCTATGGGTTATTCCGTTAGTTTTGTTATTAAACCTTTCTGGATAGAACTGATAGAAATTAGAAAGCTCTTGATTCTTTAATATTTCAGTGTGAAGAGCTGCTACACCATTAACTGAATGACTCCCTACAATAGCTAAATGCGCCATTTTTACAAGTCCATCATTTATTATGGACATACTATTGATTCTGCCCCATTGTCCAGGCCACTTTCTGCTTAAGTCCTCACAGAAACGTTTGTTAATTTCTTCAATAATCATATAAATTCTTGGAAGCAGCTTTCTAAACATATCTACAGGCCACTTTTCCAAGGCTTCAGAAAGTATGGTATGATTTGTGTAAGCCATAGTATTTGTTGTTATATGCCAAGCTTCCTCCCAGGATAATTGTTCCTCATCCACTAAAAGTCTCATAAGCTCGGCAACAGCTACGGAAGGGTGAGTATCATTTATGTGAACAGCAGTATGCTTATGAAGCTCATTTATTTGAAGCTTTGATTTTTTATAGCTTCTTATTATGCTTTGAAGGCCGGAACTTACAAAAAAGTACTGCTGCTTAAGTCTTAGAAGTCTGCCTTCTTTGTTGCTGTCATCTGGATATAAAACCTGTGATATGGCTTCAACAGAGGCTTTATAGGCTTCAGCTCTTAAATAATCACCTCGACTAAAGGTATTAAAATCAAACTCCCAGGCTACAGGTTCAGCACTCCACAGTCTTAAGGTATTCACCATGTTTTTATCATAGCCAACTACAGGTGTATCATAAGGAACTGCACGTACTGGTTCGTAATCCTCATGAATAAAAGTAAGCCTGTTGTTATCATAAGCAGTACGTATCTTGCCACCAAAGCGAACCTCAACAGCCTTATTTTCCTTTCTTATCTCCCATACACTGCCATCTCTAAGCCAATAATCAGGAACTTCAACTTGATAACCATCAATAATCTTTTGTTCAAACAGTCCGTACCTGTAGCGTATACCGCAGCCATGTCCAGGAATACCTAGAGAGGCCATGGAATCCAAAAAGCAGGCAGCCAATCTTCCAAGACCGCCATTGCCGAGACCTGCATCTTTTTCAACCTCTTCAAGCCCTTCTAATGATATGCCAAGTTCCTTAAGACCTTCTTCGCATATATCTCTAATTCCTAAATTTAATAGATTACTGCCTAGAAGCCTTCCTATTAAAAATTCCATAGAGAAGTAATAAACCTGTTTTTCAGAGCTTTCCATATAATATTTGTTTGTGTTTACCCAATTTTCAGTAACGTAATCTCGAACTAATCCGCCAAGGGCAAAGTATTTGTGAAGATCTGAAGCACCGTCAATTTCTTCAGCAAAGGTGTTCATCAATTTTCTTATATAATCAGATTTGAATTTCTCTTTATTTAGCTTCATATTATTCTCCTTT
>CAZMQY010000470.1:0-2436 GCA_964568335.1 uncultured Clostridium sp. | reverse complement strand
GTCAATTTAATTTTACAGAAATTGCAGAAAGACTTGGATACTCATCTATTCATTATTTTTCAAGACAATTTAAGAAGATTACTGGCATGTCGCCTTCTGAATATGCTTCCTCAGTTAAAGTTAAAATATAATAATAAATAAGGCTGGCAAAAGTAAGGGGATAAGTTCCTAAGCTTTTGTCAGTCTTATTTTTTTATCTCTTTAGTATCTTTTATAGTTGCAGCATTAAATACAAGTATTGGTATCTAGTCTAAAAGTACAAAAAATTAGTCCTTTTTGATAAAGATAAGTAGTTTGGTTTTATGTACTATTATTATATAAGTTAAGGAAATATAAGGAGATAAAATCCATGAAAAATGTTGCTTGTTTTGATATAGGCGGAACCTTTATAAAATATGCGGTGATAAATTCGGAGGGAGAAATATTATGCAAAGACAAGATTCCTACACCTAATTATAACTGTAGAGAAAGTATACCAGAAAGCCTGATAGTAATAATAGAAGTTCTTAAAAAGCACTATAAGTTAGATGGTGTTGGAATTTGTACTGCCGGACTTGTAGATAGTAAAAATGGAGTAATAACTGCTGCATATAATTTTCATGAATATTCAGGAGCAAGATTATCGGAAGTTGTAAAACAGGGGACTGGGCTTGATGTGTTTGTTGAGAATGATGTAAATGCGGCAGCCATAGGTGAGATGTGGATGGGGGCAGCCAAAGGAAGGGATGCTTTTGCTTGCATAGTTCTTGGTACAGGAATTGGTGGAGCTATCGTTGTGGATGGAATGGTTGTAAAGGGTGTAAGTGGTGCTGCTGGAGAAATAGGACATATGATTATAAGTGAAGAGGGAGAAGAATGTAGTTGTGGAACTAAGGGCTGTTATGAGAGGTATGCATCTACTTCAGCTTTTATCAGAGGCTATATAAATAAGGCTAAAGAGCAGGGCATAAAGATTAATGAGGCTGAAGTTAATGGTGAAGCTATAATGAAGCTTGTAAATGATGGAGACAAGTTAGCGGTTGAGGTTTATAATAAGTTCATTGATAATATTGTAACCGGCATTATAAGTTTAACTCATCTTTTAGATCCAGGGTTGATAGTCATAGGTGGAGGAATATCTGCTCAGGGAAAAGTCTTTTTTGAAGAGCTAAACAATAGGTTTGGAAAAAGAGTTATTAAGCAATATGCAAATCATACCAAGATTGTTCAAGCGAAACTTGAGAATGATGCTGGAATGCTAGGTGCATGTTATATAGCACTAAAAAGTGTGTAAAATATTTTGAAGATTTAATTTGAAAGGAGTTTAAAGGATATGATAAAACCAACTCTTGTTGTTATGGCTGCTGGAATGGGAAGCAGATATGGTGGACTTAAACAGATAGACCCTGTAGGACCTAATGGAGAAATCATTATGGATTATTCAATATATGATGCTTTAAAGGCTGGGTTTGGAAAGGTAGTATTTATTATTAAAGAGGAAAGAAAAAAAGATTTTCATGAAAAGATTGGTGAAAAAATAGAAAAATTAGTTGAAACGGAATATGTGTTTCAAAAGCTGGAGGATCTGCCAGAAGGCTTTAAGGTTCCAGAGGGCAGAATAAAGCCCTGGGGTACAGCACAAGCAGTCCTATGCTGTAAAAACGCGGTGAATACACCCTTCGCTGTAATTAATGCAGATGATTTTTATGGCGCTTCAACCTTTAAGGCAATACATGATTATCTTGTTAATGCTAAGGACAGCAAAGATTTTTATGACTATTCAATGGTAGGTTTTTTGCTTGAAAATACCCTTACTGACCATGGACATGTAGCTAGGGGAATATGTACTGTTGACAGTGAAGGTTATTTAAAGGAAATTCATGAAAGAACACAGATTAAAAAGTTTGGTTGTGAAGCTAAGTATACAGAAGATAATAATACATGGATTCAAATTCCACTTGAAAGCACTGTATCTATGAATATATGGGGCTTTACACCTAGTTTTTTTTCAGCGCTTGAAGCTAGGTTCCCTAAGTTTTTAGAAGGCATCAAGGAAAATCCTTTAAAGGCAGAATATTTCCTGCCAAGTGTTGTAGATAGCTTAATAGCTGAGGGAAAGGCAAGAGTTAAAGTATTGAATACAAAGGAACAATGGCATGGAGTAACCTATCAAGAGGATAAACCATTAGTGAAGGAAGCGATTAGAAAGCTAATTGAAAAGGGAATTTATCCAGAAAAGCTATGGAAGGATAGTTATGGAAAATAGCTATAATTTTAATTAAAGAAGGAAAGCTTCCACTTAGGGTTACTCATAATGATACAAAGTTTAATAATGTTATGATAGATGATGCTACCGGTGAAGGAATATGTATCATTGATCTTGATACAGTAATGCCAGGCTTATCTCTTTATGATTTTGGAGACTCAATTCGTTCAGGAGCTAACCCAGCAGAAGAA
>CAZMQY010000469.1:0-2454 GCA_964568335.1 uncultured Clostridium sp. | reverse complement strand
TCCTTCATTATTATTATATTGCTTATATAGGTTCCTAGGTATGCTTAATGATTGGACGTATTATCATTAACCTTTTCAATAGTATTCTTTTCTATATTCTTACCGGTAAGATCTGGTTTGCTAACAATTGTGGAATCAACATTAGTTATCTTGGTCAAAAGCTCAAAGGATAACTTATGCTCCCTGCCCTGCTCATCCTTTCCATATAATAGACCAGTGCCAAGAACACTTTGAATCAAACCATTCTTGTCAACAATCATTTTGCCTTTAACTTCTTTAACAAATATATCCTTAATTATTTTAGGCATTTTACCTTCATCGCTAGCATTATTTCCATAGTAGCCAAACTGACGCTTAAACTGGAAGGATACTAATGCATTTACAAGGGATGGTATTTGGGCTTCGCCTAAGGTTCCAGAAAGCACCTTGCTGCCATCAGAATTTTGCGAAACTACAACCACATCCTTAAGATTTCCCACAAAAGCATCTGCAATTTTCTCTAAATCCCCTGCTTCCTTTTCTTTAAAAGGATTACTTTGCCAAAAGCCTCCATCCTTGTTGTCCTGCTCTGTTACTCTATAAATTCCATCGCTGCTGCTATAGTTTATGTAGCCTTCTTTATCCCTGTAAAATAAGCTTTCATCCCTTTTGCTTCCATCAACACGGGTTGTAACATTGAAGCAGGAATTCTTAGTTAAATCATATTTGTTAACTGACTCTTCAGAATGAATAAGCGTTTCATTGTCTTTTACAACAAAAGAAGCTTCTACTGTATAGCTCTTAAGCTTGCCAGTTAATCCATCGGCAGTATGCTTCATAGCCTCCTTTGCCTGTTCATAGCCGTTTTTAGCTGCAACCTCAGCCAATGCTGTAGTTGCAAACATTAAGGTTCCAACAGCAAGACTAACTATCATAGCTGTTTTCTTTTTAAGCTTCAACTTGTACCATCTCCTTTTAATTCAATTCTAGGAAAGCTTTCCACATTTTCAATTATAAAGTCAATATCTCTATTTTCGCTAAACTAATTCTAAACAAAATCTAAACTTTAACTATATTTTATCATACATTTTCTTATTGCAGCACATATTGACATATGCTATAACTTAGCATATAATATTATAAAATATCAGGCTTTGAACAGGAATAGTAGCTTTTAACTCAAACTCAGAGAGCTGTTGGCAGGTGTGAAACAGTGTTTGATGCAATGCGAACTCGCCTGGGAGCATACTTGCAGAAAAGCAAGTACGGTTAATCCGTTATCTTAATTGAGCTGAGGCTTTAGCTATAAATTTTTATAATTTATACTTTAGTCTAATTAGAGTGGTACCGCGGAATTTAAATCTTTCGTCTCTTCAAGAGATGAAGGATTTTTTTATTTTGCGTTATTAATAAGGAGATTAAAGTCCTGAATGGGCTTTAACGAGTAGTTTACGAGCGGAGCGAGTGGTTTTAAACTACTCAGGTTCCGACTATAAGGAGGAAAAAACATGGCTAATTATGGTACTCAAATCGATAAGAAGTGGCAGCAAAAATGGGAAGAAACTGAGCTTTATAAATTCGATGATAAGAATTTAAATAAAAAATTATATGTGCTTGAAATGTTTTCTTATCCATCAGGAGCCAATCTTCATGCTGGTCACTGGTTTAATTACGGTCCAGTGGATTCCTGGGCTAGAATGAAAAGAATGCAGGGCTACAATGTATTTCAGCCAATGGGCTTTGACGCCTTTGGACTTCCTGCAGAAAACTATGCAATAAAAACTGGAATACATCCTAAGGATTCAACACTTAAAAACATCGATACTATGGAAAAGCAGCTTAAGGCTATGGGAGCAATGTTCAGCTGGGACAACGAAGTTGTTACCTGTTCACCAGACTACTACAAGTGGACTCAATGGGTATTTCTTAAGCTATATGAAAAAGGCTTAGCTTACAGAAAAAAAGCTCCTGTAAATTGGTGCCCTAGCTGCAATACAGTGCTTGCTAACGAGCAGGTTGTTGAGGGACACTGCGAGCGCTGCGAAAGTGAAGTAACAAAGAAGGATTTAACTCAATGGTTCCTTAAGATAACTGATTATGCTGATGAGCTTCTTGAAAAGCTTGATACTTTGGATTGGCCTGAAAAGACAAAGGCAATGCAAAAGCACTGGATTGGAAAATCTACTGGTGCTGAGGTAACCTTCAAAGTAGAAAACTCTGATTTAAGCTTTGATGTGTTCACCACAAGAGTTGATACTCTATTTGGAGTTACCTATGTAGTACTTGCTCCTGAAAATGAGCTTGTTGATAAATTGACCTTGCCTGAATTCAAGGCTGCAGTTGAGGAATACAAGGAAGCAGCTAAGAAACAAACTGATATAGAAAGACAATCCATAACTAGAGAAAAGACAGGAGTATTCACAGGCTCCTATGCAATAAATCCTGTAAACGGAAGAAAGGTTCCAATCTGGGTAG
>CAZMQY010000468.1:0-2457 GCA_964568335.1 uncultured Clostridium sp. | reverse complement strand
TTGCGACTGGTATATTGAATTAGTTAAGCCAGTATTTTATGGCAATGATGAAAGACAAAAGGGTATAGCCTTCAACGTGCTTTATAAGACATTGACGACAAGCTTGCAGCTTTTGCATCCTATAATGCCGTTTATAACTGAGGAGATTTACACTCACCTAGGTGCAGAATATGAATCAATTACAATCTCCCAGTGGCCAGAATATGAGGAAGGTTTAAATGACAAAGAAGCAGAGCAGATGATGAGCTATATCATTGATGCTATAAGAAGCATAAGAAATGTAAGAGCTGAAATGAATGTACCACCTTCAAGAAAAGCGAAGCTTATCGCATATGCAGCTGAAGAAGCAAAAGTAGCCTTTGAGTCAGGAACAATTTATTTTGAAAAGCTGGCTTCTGCCTCAGAGCTTGCCTTAATTGCTTCCAAGGAAGCAATTCCTGAAAATGCAGTTTCAGTAGTTACTTCAGGAGCTGAAATATATATTCCTCTTTTTGATTTAGTTGACAGAGAAAAAGAACTTGAGAGACTAAATAAGGAAAAAACTAAGCTTGAAGCTGAAATAGACAGAGTAGAGAAGAAGCTTTCAAATGAAAGATTCGTAAGCAAGGCTCCAGCTGAGGTTGTAGAGGAAGAAAAGGCAAAGGGCGAAAAGTATAAAGAAATGTTAAGTGCAGTAATGCAGAGAATTGAAAGCCTGAACTAGAATTAACAATTAACAATTAACAATGAACCATTGAAGGAAGAAAAATATTTAATAGATCTTCAAATTTAAAGTATTTTTCATCAAATATATTATTTAGGCTTTGCTGCGCAAAGCATCCTTCATTGTTCATTGTTCATTGTTCATTATTAATTCTGAAAATAAACTCATAGTTGATAGGAGTTGATTGTTTTGAATTACACAGAAGCTATGAATTATATAAGAAACACCGCTAAGTTTGGCAGTAATTTGGGTCTTGAGAGGACAGAAAAAATACTTGAGCTTTTAGGCGATCCCCATAAGAAGCTTAAGTGCATACATATAGCTGGTACCAATGGAAAAGGTTCTACTACTGCTATGCTTGCTGAGATTTTAAAGGAAGCTGGGTATAGTGTTGGAATGTATATTTCTCCTTACCTAGAGGAATTTGAAGAGAGAATACAGATAAATGGTTCTAATATTTCAAAGGAAGACCTAAGCAGCATAGTTACGACGGTGTCTGAAGTAGTAGATAAGGTTATTGAGCTTGGCTATGACCATCCTACTGAGTTTGAAATAATAACTTGTGCCATGCTAGTATACTTTTATGAGAAAAAGGTGGACTATGCGGTAGTTGAGGTTGGCCTAGGAGGAAGGTTGGATTCTACAAATGTTATTACGCCAATTTTAAGCATTATAACTTCGATAAGTTACGACCACATGCAAATACTTGGCGATACTTTAGAAAAGATTGCTTATGAGAAGGCTGGAATTATAAAGAAGGGTGTATCAACAGTGTTGTATCCCCAGGAGCAGGAAAGCCTACAGGTAATAGCAAGGGTTTCAAAGGAAAGAAACTCTAAGCTCATTGAAGTGCCTGGCCAGTGTGTTGAGCTCAAGCCAATAGAAAAGCATAATAGGGATAATTTCACACAAAACCTGCTGATAAAAACTAACAAACATGAGTATGATATAGAACTTTCACTTTTGGGAAAACACCAGATGCTTAATTGTGCTGTAGTTGTGTTTGCTGTGGAAGAACTTGTAAGCCAAGGGCTGGATATAAGCATAGATAATATGCTTAATGCTTTTAAAAAGGTTAAATGGCCTGGTAGGTTAGAGGTTATGAATTTAAAGCCACTAGTAGTCATAGATGGTGCTCATAATATTGATGGAATAAAAAAGCTTACTGAAAGTGTTGATATGTATTTTAATTATGAAAAAATAGTTTTAGTGTTAGGCATACTTGCAGATAAGCAAGTAAAAGAAATGATTGATACTATTGTTCCTAAGGCGAGTAAGGTTATAGCTGTTACTCCTCATTCTGAAAGAGCTGAGCTAGCAGATGAATTAGCAGAAGAAATAAGAAAGATAAACGCTAATGTTGAAGTTATAGAAGACTATTCAAAGGCCTATCATACAGCATTAAGCTGCTGTACTGACAAGGATTTGCTTCTCATCTCCGGCTCGCTTTATATGATAGGCGATATGAGAAGGCTAATTAGAAATTAGAAATTAACAATTAACAATTAACAATTGAGGGAAGAAGGACCCTATTGGGGTTTTTAAATTGAAAGGTGCTTTGCGCCTGAACAGCCTTCAGTTGTTAATTGCACATTGTTAATTTTTTTTATTTTTAAATTTATATTAACAGTTTCTAACTGGCAACATACAATATAGTAGTGTAACGGGGGTGAGTAGATTGAGCGATTTGTATATATGCAATACTTCTTCAGACTACATCTCAAAAGTGAACTTAGCTATTTTTAAAGAGGAAA
>CAZMQY010000467.1:0-2461 GCA_964568335.1 uncultured Clostridium sp. | reverse complement strand
CACGAAGAGCAGGCCATAGCAGCTTTTGGGGCTGGTAAGCATGTTTTCCTTGAAAAGCACATATCAATAACCGGTGAAGGTGGAAAAAAGGTAATTAAGGCAAGAGATAAAAGCGGTAAGACACTGCTTGTAGGCTTCGTATTAAGGTATAATAAGCCTATAAAAAAATGAAAGAGTTAATTGACAGCGGCCTCATTGGAGAGCTTAAGACAGGCTGGATTCTTCATTCCGTTGGTGCAGGAAGCGACTGGTACTTCCACGATTGGCATGGTACTATGGCAAATACAGGAGGGCTGCTGCTTCAAAAAGGAAGCCATGATTTTGACATAATAAACTGGGTAGTTGATTCAAAGATAAGAAGAATTGCTGCTTTTGGAAGCCAAGACTTTTTCGGCGGCAATAAACCTAACGAGCTTGTATGTCAAAATTGTGAGGAAAGAAATAGATGCAGCGAGGCTATACAAGATAGAAATATAAGCTGGAAAAGACCTGACGGAATGCAAACAGAGGTTTTATATAATCAATGGAGAAATAGATGCGTATATAGAGAAGAGGTAGATGTACTGGACAATCATCAGGTGATGTTAGAATATGAAAATGGAGTTAAGGTAAGCTATTTAGAATGTCACTATACTCCAGACGACAACAGAGAATATATATTCATCGGCACTAAAGGAAAGCTTAAGCCTGATGATGCAAATGACCTAATAACAGTACAGCTAAGAAATGGCATGTATGACAGAAAAGAAAAAATAGTTTATGAAAATCTACAATCCTCAGAAGGCCATGGAGGAGATAAATATATTCTAGATGACTTTATTTATGCTCTTAAAACAGGAAAGCAGCCAAATGCAGGAGGAGAGCAGGCTTTGAAGCAATTCAGGCTGGACTTGTAGCACATCAGGCTATAAGAGATGGTAAAATTAATAATATTTTTTAACATATTAGTGTTAAAGGAGTAGTTAAATATGCATTTAATACCGTTACCAAAGGAATTACTTATAAAAGAAGAAAATTTCTTTTTAAGCAGAGATACGGAAATTATTCTTCATACTTCTTGTAATGATGAAAATTTAGAAATGGCAAAATTACTTCAGACTGAAATACAGGAAGCCGCAGGTTTCAAAGCAAAGATTAACAAAGCTTTTGAAAAGGCACAGGGTTCTATCTTCTTAATAAAGTCAGAGGAAGCAGTAGGTGAAAAAGAAAGCTACAGCATCCGGATTGAAGAGAATGGAATTTTAATAAATGGAACAGGAGATGTAGGGCTCTTCTACGGTATTCAAACAATGCGTCAAATAATCAGGCAGCAAGGAGTTATATTAAGTTGCCTGTCTATTGAGGATAGACCTTATTTTAAATATAGGGGATATTATCATGACGTAACAAGAGGAAAGGTTCCAACACTTGAAACCTTAAAACACCTTGCTGACAAGCTTTCTTTTTATAAGATTAACCAGCTTCAGCTATATGTTGAACACACTTTTGTTTTTAGAAACTTAAGTGAAGCATGGACAGGAAAGGATCCTATAACAGCAGAGGAAATACTTGAATTAGATGCATACTGCAAAAAGAGAAATATAGAACTTGTACCTTCTCTTGCAACCTTTGGGCATCTATACGAAGTGCTGCGCACAAAATCCTATCAGCATCTTTGCGAACTTGAAGGAAGTGCTGAAAAGCCTTTTGGATGGTTTGATCGTATGGCTCATCATACTTTAGATGTTTCAAATGAGGACAGTATAAAACTTGTAGAGGAAATGTTAAAGGAATTTATTCCGCTTTTCAGTTCAAATAAATTTAACATATGCTGCGATGAGACCTTTGATCTTGGAAAAGGAAAAAGCTTAAAGCAGGCTGAAGAAGCAGGTACAGGAAAGCTATATGTTGATTTTTTAAAGAAAGTAATATCTTGTGTGACGAATTATAATAAGAAGGTTATGTTTTGGAGCGATATAATTCTTAAATATCCAGAATATATAAAGGAATTACCGGAAGATGCAGTATTTCTTAACTGGGCATACCATGCTGGAGTAGTAGAAAATGATACGAAAGCCATAGCTGAAGCCGGAGGAAAACAATATGTTTGTCCAGGGGTAGGCGGATGGAGTATGCTTATGAATGCTATGGACAACGCTTTTGAAAACATAAGAAAAATGGTTGGTTATGGACGAAAGTATGAGGCCCTAGGTGTATTAAACACAGATTGGGGTGACTACGGACACATAAACTTCCTTTCTAATTCTATGCCGGGTATGATATATGGAGCTGCTCTCTCTTGGAACCCAGATGATAATAAGACATTCGCTGAAGTGGATGAAGCAATTTCTACAATTGAGTTTGGCAATGGATTTAAGAATATAGTTCCATTGATGAGAGAACTTTCAAAACAGGATTTAGGAAATTGGACACACATTGTATGGTGGAAGGAATATAAGCTTGTAAATAGCGAATATTTTGG
>CAZMQY010000466.1:0-2463 GCA_964568335.1 uncultured Clostridium sp. | reverse complement strand
TGCATATATAGCTGTTTATGGCAGATATGCAAATACGCAAAATATAGTATCAGGCATGAGAGCCGTATTTGGACTGATTAACCCAACTGGAAAGCTTCCTGTTGATATTCCTGACGGAGTAGCTGGCTACGATAATAAAACTTACTTATACAGGGTTGGTTTTGGACTAAGTTACCCTGTAGCAGTAAATATGTCTATTGATAATAATAAATTACAGAGAAATGATTCAGCAAATATTAGTTTAACAGCTTCCTACAATAGCGGTATAAATGTAGATTTAACAAATGCCGATATTCAGTACTTCTCTTCAAATCCTGAGGTTGCAGCTGTAGAAAATGGAATAATTACTGCTAAAAACACAGGAACTGCTGAGATATATACTGTAGTTAAACTTGACGGCATAGCGACTAAATCAAATAAAGTTACAGTTGAGGTATATACAAGCCTCGAGTCTATAAGAAAGCTAATTGAAGGCTTTAAAAATACTTCAGCCCTTGAAGGACCACTGGTACCTCAATTAACCAACAGCCTCACACAGGCAGAAAAATTCATCAATGAAGACAAGAAGATTCAGGCTGTAAAGCACTTAACAGACTTTGAAAAGCTACTTAATAATCCTCCAATGGAAAACCGCATATCAAAGGCTGCAAAGGCAGCATTAGATTCCGATGTCAAAGCGCTTATTAAAGAATGGTCAAAATAAAATGATTTAAGCTAAAGAATGCTGTGGAGTTTATGACTTCACAGCATTTTCTTTTGGGTAGCAAATTATAAATCCATTTTTGTTGTAAATGTTGCTCAATCCTAATATGCAGAAACCTATTACCGTCTAAAAACCTTATACTTCATAAGCCTTTTAAACACAAAATCTCCAAGGTAAGAATAAATAACATTATATAAAACAGAAAACAAAAATAGTATAAACAATTGAAAATACAATGCTCCCGGAAGCTTAGCTCCAAATACAGGTATTCCAATACCATAATTCATTATGCTTAAGGTTATTGTAAGAGCAATAGAGCTGAAAGCCCAAATTATAGCTTTTTTATTTGTATAGAAGCTGGAGATTCCAAGTGAACATCCTATAGCTCCGTTAGTACATAAAAAGAATAGACCTTCATGAGTGCTTATAATCATAATGAGCATAGCAGCCACAACATAAGATAAAACTCCAGCCTTTGGACTAATCCTGGCTACGATATAAATTGGAATGGCACTGAATATAGTGAAAAGCACAAATGCCTCTGAAAATATAACAGGTAATGATTGAAATAAAGCTGACATAATTGCAAATAATGCTCCAATTACAAGGGTTTTGGTGTTTTCCATTGAACACCTCCATCGATTAATTCTTAATATAATATGATTTCAAACTAAAATTTATTATCGCTTTCTTACACAGGTGAGGCGGTTTTGAAAGATCTATTGATGTGGTTTTCGATAAAGATGAGACAGCCTATTTTATAAAGCTATGCATAAATTGTACATAACTATAAGAACCTAAATAATGGGTTGCACTAATACCCTTATTTATTTATAATGATTTGTAAAGTCAAGTTGAAAAGGATGGTCAAAATATGAGGAATAAAACAATTTTAAGTAGACTAATAATAGGTTTTATGGCTGCAGTTTTGGTTATATCTATTCCTGCAAAGGCAGTTCATGCGGATGCTTATAAAGTTGTAACTTTAGGCGGGGACCTGACTGACCAGCAAAAGAAGGATATGCTTAAATATTTTGGAGTTGATGAAAAAACTGCAAATGTAATTCAGGTTAATATTGATGAGGAAAGAAAGTATTTGGCGGATTCAGTAAGCAGCGATAAGATTGGATCAAAGTCCATATCCTGCTCTTATGTGGAGCCCACCTCCAGCGGCGGGTTAAATGTGTCTGTCAACAATGTATATTGGGTAGACAGCAATATGATAAAAAATGCTCTTATTACAGCAGGTATAAGCAATGCCAATGTAAAAGTGTCAGCGCCCTTTAATGTGTCCGGTACCGCTGCTCTTACTGGGATTTTAAAAGGCTTTGAAAACAGCAGCAAGGGCGGAAAAATCGATGAGGATAAAAAGAAAACAGCTAATCAGGAGCTTACAACTACAGCAGAATTAGGGGATAAAATAGGAAAAGATAAGGCTTCTAAGGTTATAAATGATATAAAAACTCAGGTAGTTAAAAACAAACCTAAAGATGAGGCAGCAGTAAAAGAAATAGTTCAAAATGAGTTAAAGAAGTATAATTTAAAATTGAGCAGTGAAGATATTGATAAAATAACTGCGCTAATGAATAAAATTAATGGGCTGAATTTAAATTTTTCAGACATAAAAGAACAGCTAAGTCAAGTTTCAAATCAGTTAAAAGGAGTTTTAACCAGTGAGGAAGCTAAGGGATTTTTCAGTAAGCTTATTGCCGCAATCAAAAGTATTTTTTCAAAAATATTCGGTTAACGCTTTTTATGAA
>CAZMQY010000465.1:950-2463 GCA_964568335.1 uncultured Clostridium sp. | reverse complement strand
AACTTTACTGTTTGTGGAACATGACAGTGAATTTTGTAAAAATATTGCAACAAAGTTTTTTGAGCTTTAGTTTTATGAATCAGAGTATGTTAAATGGGGTAGTGGCAGGACTACCCTTTTTATCTGTCTAAAGTGAAAGAGCAATGAAGGTCGGAGGAAGTTGTATGGAACAAAAACAAAGAGCGATAATTGTAGGCTGCAATCTCAAGAATGATAAAGAATTTATAAATATGATGAAGGAGCTGTCTAGTCTAGCTGATGCATGTGATATTGAGGTAGTTGGTGAACTTACTCAAAAATTAGAGCGAGTGTATTCCTCTCATTATCTAGGTAAGGGAAAAGTCCAAGAATTGTTTACATTAATTCATGAGAAAGATGTGAACATGGTTATTTTTAATGATGAGTTGTCTCCTTCACAAATTCGTAATTTGGATACAGCTTTAAAATGCAAGGTAATAGATAGAACGGTTCTGATTTTGGACATTTTGGATAAGAGAGCTAAAAGCAAAGAAGCACAGCTGCAGGTAGAAATAGCAAAATTACAATATATTCTACCGAGAGTAACTGGATTTGTAGGAGCATTAGGCCGACTGGAAGGAAGTGTCAGGCTTATAAGCAGAGATTCAGAAGAAACAAAAATTGAACTTGATCACAGAAAGATTAAGAATAAAATCAGTAGACTGCAAGCAGAATTGGAAACACTTGTAGTAGAGCGTCGGAACCAAAGAAAACAGCGCCAAAAATCAGGAATACCTGCAGTTGCTTTGGTAGGATATACAAACGCAGGCAAGTCAAGCATTATGAATTCCATGATTGATTTGTACAGCTCTTCAATTGATAAGAAGGTATTTGAAAAGGATATGTTATTCGCTACCTTAGAAACTTATGTAAGAAACATTAAACTGCCCAATAATAAATCCTTCCTGTTAAGTGATACAGTAGGGTTTATCAGTAAGCTGCCTCACCAGCTTGTAAATGCATTCCGCTCAACTTTAGAGGAAGTTGCTGAAGCTGATATGTTAGTTCATGTAGTTGACTATTCAAACCCTAATTATAAACAGCATATTGAAGTTACAAAGGAGACATTAAAAGAGTTGGGGGCAGATAATATTCCTATTATTTATGCCTATAATAAGATAGATTTGGCAGAGGGTGAAATCACAAAAGATGAGAAAGATTGCATATATATTTCTGCTAAAAATAAAGCTGGAATAGATGAGCTAGTAAATGAAATTTGCAAGAGGGCTTTCCCACAGCATGTTTGCTGCCAGCTGCTAATCCCCTATGAAAAAGGAAATATATTGTCATACTTTAAGAACAATGCAAATATCAAATCAACTGAGTATAACAGTGATGGAGTGCTGATATCCATGGAATGTAAGGAATCAGATTATGAAAGATATAAGCAATTTGAAAGCCAGATTAAAATATAGTTATCTACGTATAAGCAAACTAGTATTTATTCATTGATACAGAATTTATAAAATAGGACTTACTGAGATAAAGTAAGTCC
>CAZMQY010000465.1:0-940 GCA_964568335.1 uncultured Clostridium sp. | reverse complement strand
AGGTCATTTAGTATATATGGAAAATAAATATATTTAAGGAATATTTGTAAAATATGATGCACTAAGTTAATGTATATGTTATTTAGAAAAGAGAATAAATGACGTAAACACTCTATGTGCTTTGGATTATCCTTTATACTAATATTATACCATATTTTGGGCGAAAAATATAGACTTACAATTTATGGATTATGCTTTTATAATAGATTTATTACTATTTTAAAAGGGGGAAAATGTATGGATAATAATAAAGCTTCAACAAGGGAAATGTTAGTAAAGCTAGATTTCGCTTATGAACTTCATGAGTTTCAAATGAATAGGCTGGAGAGAATTGTTACCTCATTAAGTGACAAGTATGGGGAGGATGTTTTTGAAGTAGTAAAGGAAATGGAATTAAATTATAGGGAACTGCTTAGATGGTATTTGCGTCATACATTTGATATAGTCAATGCGATGAAGAATAAATTCGGTGATGAAGTACTTAGCATTATTCATCAAACCGAGATTGACGAAGTATTTAAAGAAGGAAATAAGGCTGCAAAAAGATGTGGACAAAACACTTTAAAAGGAATTATTTCATTTTTCGGAGAAAGAAACTTGGTAAAGGAAGAAAGTAATGATAAGGGATTGTTATTTAGACAGGTAAATGGATGCCCAATGAGCAGAATATCTAGAGAAGAAGGCTTGGAAGAGGTAATGTGTAAGCTTCATTGCAGTATAGACCCTTATCATGTGAAAGGTTTCAATGAAAATCTTGTATGTGAGGTTAGAAAATCTCATCTCTTTGGAGATGAGATATGCGAATGGTATATCTATGAAAAATGATAATCTTGCAAAATAAAACAACATTATACGCTAGGACTAAATTACTTATGGCTAATTACATTTTTCTTAGAAGAGTCCCTAGAGGTAAATTACTTCTAGGTCTTTTTTATTTTTT
>CAZMQY010000464.1:0-2474 GCA_964568335.1 uncultured Clostridium sp. | reverse complement strand
CAGAGGCGGGTGCATCTGTTTATTCTGCTTCAGAGCTTGCTTCAAAGGAATATCCTGATATAAATGTTTCAATTAGAGGAGCTATATCTATAGCAAGAAGGCTTCAGGATCCATTAGCTGAGCTCGTTAAGATTGATCCAAAGTCTATTGGCGTAGGACAGTACCAACACGATGTTGCTCCTAAGAAAATGGATGAATCTTTAATGGGCGTTGTAGAGGATTGTGTTAATAGTGTTGGCGTAGATTTAAATGTTGCAACTCCATCACTTTTATCCTATATCTCAGGAATAAATTCAACTATAGCTCAAAATATTGTTGCCTATAGAGAGGAAAACGGAAAGTTTAAAAGCAGAAAGGAGCTTTTAAAGGTAAAGAGGCTTGGAGAGAAGGCTTTTGTTCAGTGTGCAGGTTTTCTGCGAGTTATGGAAAGCAGTGAGCCGCTAGACAATACTGCCGTACATCCAGAATCCTATAGTGCTGCTAAAGAGCTTTTAAAAATACTAGGATATGCTAATGAGGATTTAAAAGCAGGAAAGCTTTTTGACTTAGATGGAAGAGTTAATATAGAAGGCATTGATAAGCTAGCTGTTAAACTTGAGGTAGGTGCGCCTACTCTCAGAGATATTATAAAGGAAATTAAAAAACCAGGAAGGGACCCAAGAGAAGAACTGCAGGCACCAATATTTAAAACCGGAGTTATGGATATATCTCAGCTTAAACCGGGCATGTATCTTATGGGAACAGTAAGAAATGTTGCAGACTTTGGAGCCTTTGTAGATATCGGAGTTCATCAGGATGGGCTTGTTCATAAGAGCCAGCTGGCAGACAGATTTGTTAAGCATCCTCTTGATATAGTTAAGGTTGGAGATGTTGTTCAAGTTAGGGTTATTGAGGTAGATGAAAAGAGAAAAAGAATATCTCTAAGCATGAAGAAAGAAGTAGCAGCACAATAATTTTTTTAAAAAACTCTTGTCAACTTATTGAAAAAGTTGTATAATAAAGTTGTAAAAAATTTAACAATGATAATCTTCAGGGCAGGGTGACTAAGAAATTAGGATTCCCGACCGGCGGTAAAGTCCGCGAGCTAAGTTTAGCAGATTCGGTGTAACTCCGAAACCGACAGTAAAGTCTGGATGGAAGAAGATGACTAGGTATAGTCTGTTCGCCCTGACATTTTTTGTCGGGGCTTTTTATCTTGAAATTATACTTCGTGCTGTACCTTAATTACCCTGAAAGATATCATTTCCATTGCTGAATAAATTTAATATTCAGCGCAAGATAATATTTAATGGAGGGGTATCTATTATGAAAAACCAAAAACTAAACACACTAGTAAAAATCTCATTACTTGGAGCTATGGCCTTTATCCTAATGTTCTTTGAACTACAATTACCATTGTTTCCAAACTTCTTAAAAATTGATATTAGTGACGTACCAGCACTGTTAGGAGCTTTTGCTCTAGGTCCAGTTCCTGGTGTGGCTATAGAATTATTGAAGAATGTATTACATGGATTTATAAAAGGTTCAGACTCTATGTGGGTTGGAGAGCTTGCAAACTTCTTGGTAGGTTCAGCATATGTATTTACAGCAGGATATATTTATAAGAGAAATAAGTCGAAGAAGACAGCAGTACAAGGTATGATACTTGGAATAATAGCAATGGTTTTAATAGCGTCAATATTTAACTACTATGTACTAATCCCATTTTATGCAACACTTTATGGGGTAGATGTACCAACTATAGTTGGAATGGCTACAGCAGTTAATCCAAGTGTAACAAGTCTATGGACTTATATACTTTGGGCTGTAATACCATTTAACGCCATCAAAGGTGTAGTAATAGCTGCAATAACAGCGCCTGCTTATAAGAAGGTTTCTCCTATATTTCACAAGGAAGCAGCCTTTAATGGTAAGAAGGAAAAACTAAATCAAATTTAGTTTAATTAACAATTAAAAATTAATAATAAACAATTAATGTGGAAAATCCCTTAGGGGATTTTCTTGTTTTTATATAATAAAAAGTCCTCGAGGGACTTTTTTCACTAATTGTTAATTTTTCATTGTTAATTCTAAAGAGCGTATCTCCACATTATTACCGCATCCTCTTTAGTATCAGCATAATAATTCTTTCTAATTCCTTCCTCTATAAAACCGTGTTTTTTATAAAGATTTTGCGCAATGAAATTTGATTTTCTCACTTCTAAGGTCATGGAAACTATGCATTCATTCTTGCAGAGTGCTATAAGAGCCTCAACAAGCATATCCCCAGCTCCTATGCCTCTAAATTCAGGATGTACAGCAATGTTAGTTATATGACCCTCATCAAGTATAAGCCATATTCCACCGTAGCCAACAACTACACCATTTTTTATTGCAACAACATAACGAGCAAATTTGTTCTCTAACTCTTTTTCTATAGATTCTCTAGTCCAAGGAGTAAAGAAACTTAAAGTGCTTATGTAGAGCACGTCATT
>CAZMQY010000463.1:0-2506 GCA_964568335.1 uncultured Clostridium sp. | reverse complement strand
ACTTGCTTAAAATTTGGCTGTATTCAGAAGCATTTGTACTATTTATATATTCAACCGCCTTGTTGTATCCTTTATAAAATGCTTTAACTTCCTTCTGATTGTCCTTTAGTGTCTTTTCGTCAAACAGTAAAGTTCCTGCCTTTAAGTTATATTCTTTAGAGGTTGCCAATAGTTTGGCTCCCTGCGCCATAAGCATACCCGCTTGAGGTTCTGTAAATATAACACCGCTTATTTTATCTGATAAAATTGCTTCAAATCTAGCAGTAAAAGATGGTATTACAACTGTTTTATACTGTATATTGTTCTTTTCAGCCATCTTGTCCATTATATATTCTAAAACGAAATTAGGAACTATTGACACATCTTTGCCATTCAATTTTTCAAAACTATCTATTCCTGACTTTGGTGAAGTTAAAAGCTTGAAATCTTCATTTATGTCAGAGGTAATCTTCATATTAAAACCAGCCTCATGAAAAGTTAAAGAAGTCATAACATCTGCAATAGTTGCATCTAGCTTTCCAGCTTGTACAGCCACGTTTCTATCGTTAGGAGCATTAAATGAAATAAGCTCTACGTTTACTCCTTCCTTTTCAAAGAAACCTTTTTCCTTTGCAATAATTACAGGAATTGCAGATTCAGCTGGAAGCAATCCAAATTTCAAGGTTTTACTTGGTGCTTCTGTTTTTTTTGCACAACCTGCAAATAAAGTTAGTGAAGTAACTACTGCTAATGATAATGCTAATATTTTTTTCATATTTTTTCTAATCCTCCTACTATTTAAACATTAAATATTGCCTTAAACTTTTCTAAATCGTAATGTAAAATCACAGCATTTCTATGAAGCTTCAAGGGATCAGTTTCCTTTGTATTTTTTCCACTTTCAGATGTAAATGCTAATAAGGTTCCTATTTCTTTTAGCCACTTTATATTTTCTTCAGTATGTACTCCAAAGGGATATGCAAGCATATGCTTAACACTAACAAACTCCTCGCAGGCCTTAATATCCTCAATAAAAGTATTCTTGTCCACTGTTTGCAGAGCGGTTAAATTATCCTTTCTTGTATGAAGCGCCTTTGTATGATTTGCATATTCAAAAACATCGCTCATTATCTCGAGCTCTTCTCTAGACAAGCAAACAGAACGTCCAGGTGAATCCTCCTTAGGTTCATCGAACAGCCAATCCAAGGCCACAAAGCCAACAGCATTAAAATTATATTTCTTTAATATTGGATAGGCATTTAAAAGCTGGGATTTGTACATATCATCAAAGGTTAAAAGCACAGCTTTCTCAGGCAAAGGTTTATTGTTATAGTAAAAATCAACAACCTGTTGAAGCTTTAAAGTAATATACCCATTTTCATAAAGATATTCCATTTGTCTTTCAAATTCCTCTTTATAGGCAAACAAAACTTGTGGAAGTACGTCCTCATATTTCTGCTTAACATCAATTCCACCATAATTATTGGGATTATAATCCTGTTTTTTAATAATCTCATGATACATTAAAACATTAAATCCACTCACATAGCTTCCTCCTTTATTTTCAACAAGTTTTACTTTAAAACGCTTATACAATATATTATCTTATACTGCTCCTTTTAATATGTCAAATATATAACAAGCTAAAATAAAAGAATATAGGGACAGCTAACAACCTTTGCTTAATAATAAGCTATAAATTGTTAATCGTCCCTATTACACATTACATTACTATTTTATTCTTCTAAGTATTGATGCTATGTTAGTAGCTCCACTACCGCCGATATTTAGCGTAAGTCCGGTTTTAGCACCTTGCACCTGAAGTCCTATAGCCTCTCCTAAAAGCTGCTTTGCAACCAATACATGCATTGATACTCCTGTAGCTCCAACAGGATGTCCCTTTGCTTTAAGTCCTCCAGAAACATTTATAGGCAGTCTTCCTCCTAAATAAACATCTCCATTTAGAAGTGCTTCTCTACCCTTTCCATCAGGAACAAGTCCTAAAGCCTCATATATTAGAAGCTCTGTTATAGTAAAGCAGTCATGAACCTCAGCAACATTAATGTCAGCAAGGGTTACATTTGCTTCTTTAAAAGCTGCTCTTAGAGCATGCTTAGCAGCAGTTAGCTCATATTTTGATCTCTTTCCTTCAACAATTGACAGATAATCTGAAGTATGAGCAATCCCTTGAATCTCAACTACATTATCCTTAATTGCCTTAGCTCTTTCTGTTGTTGTTAAAACAAGTGCTGCAGCACCATCTGAAACAAGTGAACAATCGGAAAGCTTTAAAGGTTCTGCTATAAGCGGATTTTTTTCATGGATACTTTTTGCAGCTTCAAAGCTATATTCTGAATGCATCTGAGCAAGTGGATTTGACATTGCATTTTTATGAGCTTTACAGGTTATATGTGCAAGTGTATCCCAAAGCTCCTCTTTACTATATTCATACTTTCCCATATAACCTTTAGCAAATTCCGCATAAAGACCTGGGAAGGTGTAGCCCTTTGCTCCCTCTTCTGGGTAA
>CAZMQY010000462.1:0-2509 GCA_964568335.1 uncultured Clostridium sp. | reverse complement strand
TTATGCAGAGATTGCTTTTGACAATGGGGTTAATTTTAAGCTTGAAGAAGAGGTTATAGATATTGAAAAGGTATCAAAGGGCTTTAGAGTAGCAACTAATAAAAATAAATTCACCTGTAAAATGGTTATAAATACAACGCCGGGAAGGTCTTATAGCATAGATAAGAATAATAAAGAGGCTTCAAACAATATTGGATACTTAAATTATTTTTTATTAGAAAAAGATTTTGAAGGTACTTTTTCTAATATACTATTTACCATAAACGAGCAGGGAGAGAGTGTGTATACTATTCCTTCTGTTCAAGGAAATACCATAGCAGCTTTAAATACTGTTCAAAACATAAATTATGCAGAGGCTATGAAGTCAGTATCAAGCCTCGTAAATGGAATTAAGGACGAGGACATTGTAAGCTTTTATCAATCTATATACTACGATAATTCAGTGCTTATAGATGACAGCTCTATAGATAAGGGATACATAAAGGTTTCTACAAAGCATTATGGAGAGGTAACAATGACACCCTCTATTGCTAAAATAATATGTGAAACTGTAATAAGCAATATTAAATGCAAGCCTAAGACTGATTTTCATGATAAGAGAAGAGAGTTTTATAGATTTAGAGATTTGTCTAATGAGGAAAGAAATCAAATAATACATTTAGATAAAAGATACGGCAAGATGGTTTGTCTTTGCCAGAAAGTAACTGAGGGTGAGATTGTAGAGGCTATAAGAAGACCTCTTGGAGCTAGAACCTTAGAGGGGGTCAAGAGGAGGACGGGAGCAACATTAGGTGGCTGCCAGGGCTCCTACTGCATGAATAAAATAGTTTCAATACTAGCAAGGGAAACAAACAAGAAAATAACTGATATAGTTATGGATTCTAAAAATTCTCGTATTATTTTAAACAGAATAAAAGAATTTGATGGAGTGTAGCTTATGGACAATAGGAACGATAGTGGAATTTTAACTACCTTGGTAAGAATAAAGGGAGCTAAATATAATGTTGTGCCTGTTAAAAGCAGCGAGCCCATTGATAAAAAGCTTTGGATTGAATGTTCTAAGGCTTTAAGCAGGATTTATGTTGGTGCTCCTATTGAAATGGGCGATGTAGTATGCAAAAATATTTTAAATACAGGTGTAGACATAATATGCACTAAAAGTATGGGCAAGGAATAAAAACAAAGGAGAAAAGATATGTTAGATTTAAAAAGAATAAGAACTAATCCTGAAGAGGTTAAGGCGTTAATAAGCACTAGGGGAGAAGCCTTTGCCGCATTTATAGATGAAATAGTAAGCTTGGATGAAAAGCGAAGAGAGATATTAGTTCAGGTGGAAACCTTAAAAAGCAGAAGAAATCAAGTTTCAGCTGAAATACCAAAGCTAAAAAAAGCTGGGCAGGATGTGGAGCCAATTATGGCTGAAATGAAAAAGGTAGGAGAAGATATCAAAGTATTTGATGCTGACTTGGCTGAGATTGATGATAAAATACAAAACATCCTTCTAAGAATACCTAATCTTCCAAATCCAAAGGTTCCAGAAGGAAAGTCAGATGCAGACAATGTTGAGGTAAGAAAATGGGGAGAGCCGGCTAAATTCAGCTTTGAGCCAAAGGCACACTGGGAAATAGGCACTAATCTAAATATTTTAGATTTTGACAGAGCAGGAAAGATTACAGGCTCAAGATTTACTGTATATAAAGGCCTGGGAGCAAGGCTTGAAAGAGCAATTATAAATTATTATTTAAATACACATATAGATGTAGCTGGCTATACTGAAATACTTCCACCATTTATGGTAAATAGAAAGAGTATGACAGGCACAGGACAGCTTCCAAAGTTCGAAGAAGATGCCTTTAAGGTATCAAACACAGATTACTTCCTAATACCTACAGCAGAGGTTCCTGTAACCAACCTATACAGCGATGAGGTATTAAATGGTGAGGAGCTTCCAATAAAGCATGCCGCTTACAGCGCTTGTTTTAGATCAGAAGCAGGTTCAGCAGGAAGAGATACAAGAGGACTAATAAGACAGCATCAATTTAACAAGGTTGAGCTAGTTAAGTTTACTAAACCAGAGAATTCCTATGAAGAGCTTGAAAAGCTGACAAATGATGCAGAAAGAGTGCTTCAGGGGTTAGGTCTTGCATATAGAGTTGTAAGGCTGTGTAAGGGAGATTTAGGCTTCTCATCAGCAATGACCTACGATATAGAGGTTTGGATGCCAAGCTACAACAGATATGTTGAAATATCAAGCTGCAGCAACTTTGAAGACTATCAAGCAAGACGTGCTAATATAAGATATAAGGATAATCCAAAGGATAAGCCACAATATGTTCATACACTTAATGGTTCAGGGGTTGCTATCGGAAGAACTGTAGCAGCTATAATTGAAAACTTCCAAAGAGAAGATGGAAGCATTGAGGTTCCTGAAGTTTTAAGACCTTATATGGGCGGCGCAGAAGTGATTAAGTAAATAATTAATTAAGCCTTTGTGCTAGTTAAAGTCCAT
>CAZMQY010000461.1:0-2520 GCA_964568335.1 uncultured Clostridium sp. | reverse complement strand
TGCCTATATTGGAAAAAGAATCAGGCTTAAGGTGTGGAGCAGATTTTAAAATTGGATATTCACCAGAAAGGATAAACCCTGGCGATAAAGTCCATACAGTAGACAATATTACTAAAATAGTTTCAGGCATGGACGCTGAAACCCTTGAAGATGTTGCCGAAATATATGGATTAATAATAGCAGCTGGAGTTTACAGAGCGGAAAGCATTAAGGTTGCTGAGGCCGCAAAGGTAATTGAGAATTCACAAAGGGATATTAATATAGCCTTCATGAATGAACTTTCAATAATCTTCAACAAGATGGCTATAGATACAAAAGCAGTTTTAGAAGCGGCAGGAACTAAGTGGAACTTCCTTAAGTTTTATCCAGGGCTTGTAGGGGGACACTGCATTGGTGTTGATCCTTATTATCTCACATATAGAGCTCAGCAGCTAGGCTATCATTCTCAGGTAATCCTTGCTGGTAGAAGAATAAATGATGGGATGGGAAAGTATGTAGCAGAAAATACTGTGAAAAATCTTATAAAAGCAGATAAGCAGATTAAAGGTGCGCAAGTGGCAATTATGGGAATAGCCTTTAAGGAAAACTGCCCTGATGTTAGAAATTCAAAGGTTATTGATATTATTAGAGAGCTTGAGGAATATGGAATAGATATAAAAGTACATGATCCTATAGCAGATAAGGATGAAGTCTGGAAGGAATACAGAATACAGTTATGCGAGATTGAATATTTGCGAAATATGGATGCGGTTATTTTTGCAGTAGCTCATGATGAATTCAAGAGCTTAGGATTTCAAGATATTTCAAGCATGTACAGAGAAGAGGATAAAAGCTTAGGCAGTCATGTATTGATCGATATAAAAGGAATTTATGATAAAAAACTGGCTATGAATAGTGGGTTTATGTACTGGAGGCTGTGATAATGGGATATGAAAGTGTTAAGTTCGCAGAAGGTACAAGATTTTTAGTTACAGGGGGAGCCGGTTTTATCGGCTCCAACCTTTCAGAAGCCATATTAAGGCTTGGGTATAAGGTAAGAGTCTTAGATAACTTTTCAACAGGAAAAAAAGAAAATATCAAAGAGTTCTCTGCTAACCCTAATTTTGAGCTTTTAGAGGGAGATATTAGGGATTTGGAAACCTGCAATAAGGCATGTGATGGAATAGATTACGTGCTCCATCAAGCGGCATGGGGCTCTGTTCCAAGGTCTATAGAAATGCCTTTAGCCTATGAAGAAATAAATATAAAAGGTACTTTGAATATGATGGTTGCCGCAAGAGACCGTAAAATAAGAAGATTTGTTTTCGCATCCTCATCCTCTGTATATGGAGATGAACCTAATTTGCCTAAGGTTGAGGGAAGAGAAGGAAGGCTGCTGTCTCCCTATGCTGTAACTAAAAAAGTAAATGAGCTTTATGCTAGAAATTTTTTTGATTTATATGGCTTAGAAGTTATAGGGTTAAGATATTTTAATGTTTTTGGGAAAAGACAGGATCCAAATTCTTACTATGCAGCGGTTATACCTAAGTTCGTAAAGTCATTATTAAATAATGAAGCTCCAAATATATATGGAGATGGAAAACAATCCAGGGATTTTACCTATGTGGAAAATGTTATTGAGGCTAATTTGAAGGCTTGTTTAGCGCCTAAGGAAGCTGTTGGAGAAGTGTTTAATATTGCTTATGGCGGCAGAGAGTATCTGATTGACTTATATAACAAGCTGTGTGAGCTGTTGAAGTTAGATATAAAACCTCATTATGTGGAAGAGAGAAAAGGGGATATTAAGCATTCCAACGCGGATATTTCTAAAGCTAAACAG
Organism: uncultured Clostridium sp.; assembly: GCA_964568335.1. Taxonomy (GTDB): domain Bacteria; phylum Bacillota; class Clostridia; order Clostridiales; family Clostridiaceae; genus Clostridium_AT. The sequence continues at coordinate 701 of CAZMQY010000461.1, read as the reverse complement.
CTTATTGAATACAATCCGGAGTGGAGTCTTAAGCGAGGTATTGAAGAGGCGGTATTATGGTATAAGGAGAATTTGCAATGAAAGAACCTGTAAGGGTATTAATGGCAGTTACCCAAATGGACAGGGGTGGAATGGAAAGCAGAATAATGGATATCTATCGTAAAATAGATAAATCTAAAGTTATTTTTGATTTTCTGTGCCACAGAGAGACCAAGGGAGACTATGATGATGAAATTATAGCAATGGGCGGCAGGATATACAAAGTCTGCGCAATGTCACCAAAGAATTATTTCAAATATAAAGTGCAGCTTAGAAAGTTCTTTGCTGAGCATCCTGAATATAAAATAGTTCACTGCCAGCTTAATGCTATGTCTACGTTAGTATTGAAAGCCGCAAAGGAGGCGGGGGTTCCTGTTAGAATTGCACATTCAAGAACAGCTGGAGCTAAACTGGACTGGAAATTACCAATTAGATTTCTTTCTAAGCTGTTTCTGAAAAACTATGCTACGGATTATTTTGCTTGTTCAAAATTAGCTGGGGAATGGCTTTTTGGAAAAAGAGCTGTGAAAGCGGGAAAAGTGAAAATTATTAACAATGCTATTGATTCGGTTAATTTTTCATTTAATTCTGAGCTTAGAGAATTGTGGCGTAATAAGCTGATGCTTAAAGATAAGCTGGTAATTGGTCATGTAGGAAGGTTT
>CAZMQY010000460.1:0-2545 GCA_964568335.1 uncultured Clostridium sp. | reverse complement strand
AGTCTATGAACTAATACTGAATACACAGTAACTAAGTTTACTCTAGGCGCATAACCTAATATTATAATTATTTTATCGGAGGAGCACATGATAAACTTATCACTAACACCTCTCCACTATATTTATCTTGCTTTTATCATTATTATTATAGCAGCAATGGTAAAGAAGAAGGACATATCGCTTATATGCATATTAGGTATATTTGTTCTTGGACTTGCTGGTACACAATCCGTTTATAAATCTACCATGGGATTATTTAATAGCTTTGTATTTGCTACAAGGGAGCTTATGCCAACTATCTTCATAATATCAATTATTACCGCTATGAGCAGTACCTTGATGGCTTCAGGAATTAATGATGAAATAGTGTCGCCTTTTAAAGGAATAATTAAAAACTACTGGGTTGCTTACTGGACTATTGGAATAGTTATGATGACTTTATCCTGGTTCTTCTGGCCATCACCAGCAGTAGCTCTTATTGGAGCGTTGTTTTTGCCTATAGCAAAGAAAGCTGGACTGCCTGCTATGGGGGTAGCTGTATCTATGAATTTATTTGGTCACGGCATTGCCTTATCCAGCGACTATATAATTCAGGCAGCTCCTAAGCTTACTGCAGATGCAGCAGGCATAGCAGCTGCAAATGTTATTTCTGCCAGTATTCCGTTGGTAATAACAATGGGTATTGTAACAACTGCTGCCGGTTTTTATTTTCTGAGAAAAGATATTAAATCAGGAATTCTATCTACTGAATACAATTTTGAAGAAAAAACTTATAACGCATCAGCAACTATGCTCATAGATTCGAAGAAATTAAGACGAATTCTAGCTCTGCTTATCTTAGTGCTCTTTACTCTCGATATAGTAATAATGTTTGCAGCAAAGCTTCAGGGGGGAGATGCAACAGCTCTAATTGGTGGTACTGCAGTATTTATATTAAGCTTAGTCTCAATACTAACTTATAAAAAGCAGGCTTTGGAAAGGATAACTGAGGATCTTGTAAAGGGGCTTCAGTTTGGTTTTAAGATATTTGGTATTGTTATACCTGTAGCGGCCTTCTTCTACTTAGGTGACTCTGCTTTTAATGACATCTTTGGTAAAATCCTTCCCCAGGCTTCTCATGGTATAGTTAACGACCTTGGTGTAGCGCTTGCTAATGCAGTGCCGCTTAATTCAATTGTTTCAGCAACCACACTTACTGTTGTTGGTGCCATAACAGGTCTAGATGGTTCAGGTTTTTCAGGCATATCCTTAGTGGGATCTATTTCAAGAATCTTTTCTACTGCTTTAGGCGGCGGTGTGGCCACTTTAACTGCCTTAGGACAAATTGCAGGCATATGGGTAGGTGGAGGAACTATAATTCCATGGGCGGTTATACCTGTAGCAGCTATATGCGGGGTAGATGCTTTTGAGCTTGCTAAAAAGAATATAAAGCCTGTTATTATAGGATTAGTTGCTACAACACTTGTAGCCATCCTAATTATTTAGGCAGTTAAAGAAATTGAGTGTGTTTATTTTGCACACTCAATTTCTTCATTTTGCTTAATTGTTTTAATTACTGATAACAGTTATTTTTATTGTTAACTATTGTTTTAATTGGCTGCATAATTTGCTATAGTTTGCACATAAAATAACTTTTTATGGTTAATCATTTATCATGGATTATTTTAACTCATTGTTTAAGTAATCATTTACCTCTGCTAATAGATGCTATAACATACAAGATTAGGGACAAAAAATTAAATAATTTATAATATTTTCATATATTTTCCCAAAAACTATTGTCAATTTATTAACAGCATGGTATTATAAGGATGTGATTGGAAATTAAATTTTTAACAAATCGGTGGAGGGGTAATAATGAAAAAAACATTATCACTTGTATTAACATCAGTATTAGCAGTATCTTTATTAGCAGGTTGCGGCTCAAAGCCTGCAACACCAACAAATAATAATACTACTAATCCAGGAACTACAGCACCAGCTGCTAGTGCTTCAGGAATAGCAAAGGTAGGTATGGGACATATAACTTCAATAGGTAGCTCAAAAGACCTTGGAGTGGACAAGGATGGAAAAGATGTACTACCAGTAGGACAAGTTGACACAATTGTCGCTGCTGTTGCTTTTGACAAAGATGGTAAGGTAGTTAAAGTAACAATTGACAATGCTCAAACTAAAGTAGAATTTAATAAGGACCTTACATTAAAGTCAGATGTTAAGGCTGCAGGAAAGACTAAGGTTGAGCTTGGAGATGCTTATGGCATGGTTAAAGCTTCTTCAATACAAAAAGAATGGTATCAGCAAGCTGAAGCTTTAGGAAAGTGGATGCAAGGAAAAACAATTGCTGACATTAAGGCTATGAAGACTGTAAAGAAGGATGATGCTCATCCAGCAGTTCCAGATGTAGCTGAACTTAAATCTTCTGTAACTATATCAGTTCAAGATTATATTGCAGCAGTTGAAGAAGCATCTAAGAATGCTGTTGAAGTTAAGGGTGCTGAAAAGATAGGACTTGGACATGGTGTATCTATAGCTAGCTCAAAAGCTC
>CAZMQY010000459.1:0-2558 GCA_964568335.1 uncultured Clostridium sp. | reverse complement strand
GAACATTCCAATTGGCGTAAAAATTTATTAAATACCATTGAAGAATTCTTAAAACCGCCAGTTATTTATGTAAAACGTAAGCAATTAGAGGGTATAACAAATCTGGAAGAAAAATTACCAAAGCACACAATTATTGATGAACCAAAGAAGCCTTCTGTTACTTTTGTTTTTGAAAATCTTCAAGACAGGGATACTGCAAGAGGAATATTTGATGGTCTTGGAATTCGTTTTAGAACCGGTAAAACATTAGTACCTTTTAGATTATCAGGAAATGTTGAATGGGGCATCGAAATACCTGAGAAGGAAGAACTTAAGAAGTTAACTTTTTGGGTTTGGCCAGAATCTCTTTGGGCGCCTATTTCTTTCACTAAAACCTATCTTGAAGCTATAGGTAAAGATCCTGATGAATGGACAGAGTGGTGGCATTCTAATGATTCAAAGGTATATCAATTTATTGGGGAAGATAATATTTATTTTTACGGAATTGCCGAAATGGCACTGTTCATGGCTTTAAGAGGTATTAATAGTGAGGACAAAATTGATTGGGAGAAGATTAATCTTCCTCACTTGGTTGCAAACAATCATCTGCTATTTATGGATAGAAAGGCAAGCAGCAGCGGTGCTATAAAGCCACCTATGGCAGGGGAGTTACTAGAGCATTATACTGCAGAGCAATTACGCATGCATTTCCTAGGCTTGGGACTTTCAAAGAGAAGTGTTAGCTTTGCACCACAAGCATTTATGGATGAAGAAGATAAGCAAGGTCCTGATACAGTTTTAAAAGATGGCAATTTATTGACCAATGTATTTAATAGGCTAGTTCGTTCTTGTTTTTACACTGCGCAGAAGTATTTTGATGGCAAAATACCAGTAGGTGAAATTGGTAATAGTATTATAGAAGAATCAAACGAAGCAATTCTCACCTATGAAAAGCATATGTACAACCACGAATTTCATAGTGTAATTTATGTTTTAGATAGTTACATTCGTAATATGAATAAGCATTGGGCAAATAATATGAAGCTTGCAGATGCCAGCGATGATAGTGCTCTTCGTAAACAAGTGCTAATAGATGCATTTCATGCAATAAGAACTACTACTACTTTAATTCATCCTATTGCACCAAATAGCTGCGAAATGGTAAGGGAGTATCTAAATGCAAATGAACAGCTCTGGAGATGGGATTATATATTTGAACCAATCTATAAATTTATAGGAGATACTCTTACTCATAAATTGAAATATTTAGAGCCTCGTGTGGATTTCTTTGAAAAGCATGAGTCACAAATTTCTTTTTAGACAGTGTAGAAGAATCTAAAAGCAGTCAGAATATCATATAGTCTGACTGCTTTTGTTATCTAAAAATTCTTTGCTGTTTCTTTAGCTTTATTTATAGCTTCTCCAACAATAGCATCCACATCATTTCCAATAACATCTAAACCATCTGCTGATATGGTTGTATAATCAGTTATTCCAAGGAAGCCAAATATTGTTCTTAAATATCTGTCACCCATTTCAAAGGCAGCAAAAGGTTCAGAGGAATAATTTCCGCCTCTAGAAGCGATGTTAACTGCTTTTTTTCCTGTACATAATCCTACAGGACCTGATGCTGTATATTTAAATGTAATTCCAGTGACAGTAATATAATCAAGATAAGCTTTAAGAATAGCTGGAATGCTTAGGTTCCAAAGTGGTTCTGCAACTACATATTTATCTGCCTCTAAAAATTGAAATGCATACTTTAATATTGGATGGTCCTTGCCAGTTCCTGGTGCAGGTGCATGTAGTTCAGTAAGTTGTCCAAATGGAAGTGGAGCAATTCCCTCTTTATATAAATCCAATGTAATAATCTCATCCTCTGGATTAAGCTTTTTATATTCTTCTATAAAACTGTCTGATATTTTGAAGGTTCTTGATTGACCTTCTTCCTTTGCATTTGCCTTGATATACAATACTTTACTCATTTGATTATCCCCTTTATTTTAAATATTGTTGAATTGTAATATGCTTTATGACAAAATAATAGTGCATACATAATTTATTAGCAAGTAGGCACTTAATTGTGTCATAGTATCAAAAAAGATACTTAAAATAATGAGGTGATAATGTGATAAGTGATGAAAAAAGCCATGAAAGTTGTTATATGAATGAAAAATGTATAAAGTATGATGTTTGTCCAATGGCCCTTGTTCAGAAGCTCCTGTCTGGTAAAAGAAAAATCATGATACTATGGTATTTAAGTAACAAAGTATTAAGATTTAATGATATAAAGAAAAAGTTACCGGATGTAACACAGAAAATGCTTACCCAGCAGTTGAGAAGTTTGGAAGAAGATAATCTTATTTTCAGGCATGTTTATCCTGTTGTTCCACCAAAGGTAGAATACGGATTAACTGAGTTTGGGAAAAAAATCATCCCTATACTTGAAATGATGCATGAATTTGGAGCAGAGTATTTAGAAGCTAATCTCCAAGAAAATAATATTTAGTCAATTAGAATAAGATTTATTCAGAAACTGAATGTGATTATACATATTTTAAAATTTCTAGCAAGTTGAT
>CAZMQY010000458.1:0-2600 GCA_964568335.1 uncultured Clostridium sp. | reverse complement strand
TATATCGAAATATATTTCTAATAGTTACTTTATAACTAAAGTTAAATCTATTCCAAATAAAAGGTATTTTTTCAAGGAAAATTCTTTTACCTAACTTTGGAGCCTTTGGTCTCATTAATGATGCTGGATTTTCCCTTAGCTCATTATTACAAGCAACAAATGCAGTAGTTGTCGTCAATCCTATGGCTCCTAAAGATATAAGTGTAGCAAGGATCACATTAAATCTAAGAGTTATAGAAGGTAATATATACATTATTCCATAGGCATTAAAAATAACTGTTGGAAACAATATATATCCTATACCAATTCCTATTATACATCCTAATATTGTTGCAGCTAAAGCGTAAAAAATATATTTAGAAGCTATATCTCCTCTCCCATAACCTAAAGCCTTTAAGGTTCCTATATTTATCCTTTGCTCATCTACCATTCTCGTCATAGTAGTTAAACATACCAGTGCTGCAACCAAAGCAAAGAAGACTGGAAAGACTTTAGATATAGCATCAATTCTATCAGCAGCTCCACCATAGTCTACATATGAATAATGAGATTTTCTATCTAATACATACCATTTCCCTCTTTCAATTTTCTTTAGTTCTCTCTCTCCATCTTCAATTGTTTCCCAAGCCTCTTTTAACTCTTTATCTGCTTTCTCTTTTGAAGTATTATATTCTTCTTCTCCTTTTGCTAAATCTATTTTTGCTTTCTCTAGCTTTTCTCTAGCTTTTCTAATCTCCAAAAGTCCTTCCCTTTCACCTTTTATAAGATTTAACTTTTCATCCTCTAGTTTTTTTCTCGAAGAAGTCAATAAATCTCTAGTTCTATTAAGTTCTGCCTCTCCTTTTATAAGTTCCTCTTTATTTTTAGCTAACTCTTTTTTGCCATCTTCTACAGCTTCCTTCGTTCCGGCTAAAATACCTAATGTAGTTTGTACATCTATCGTTAGTTTTTCTTTCTCTTCCTTTGGCAATAAAGGATTTTCTATAGCATCGGTAATTTGTGCTATCTTTTCCTCTAATAGAGTTATATTTTCCTCTCCTTTTTTTATTTCTTCTTCAGCCTTTTTAAAGCCTTCTTCAGCTAATGATTTTTTTTCGTTAAAAGTCTTAAGTCCTTTTTCGTAATTCTCCTCCCCTATTAATAATTCCTTTTCTGCTAATGCAATTTTTTCTTTACCTTCTTTAATCGATAAATTGAACTTCCCTTCCTCATCTTTAAGTTCTTTTTCACCATTGTCTATCTCTTCTTTACCACTTTCTATTTTCTCTAAAGCTTCCGCTAATTTTTCTTCAGCTTTAGCTTTTTCATCAAAATATTCTTTTTTACCTTCCGCCATCTTGTCTTCTGCTTCTGATAAAATTTCCCCATATCTAATTTGTTCTCTATCTTTAGCTAATTCCTTTATCTTATCTGCGATTGGATTAATTACATCAAAGTATTCATATTTATATGAATTTAGCTCCTTAGCATCTTCTACAGTAATAAATATGTCTGTATATACATCAAGTTTAAAATTTTCTTGAGGTATCATGATAAAATCCCTTATTTGTCCATTTCCAATATTACTACTTCCCTTTTCAAATGATAAATAATATGGAGTCTGAACAGCACCAACTACTGTAAATTCAGTGTTCTTAAGAGTCTCAGATAAAGGCTCTTCTTTTCCTGAATAGAGCTTAATTTTAGATCCAATAGGTACTTTTAAAAAATTATCTTTTCCAGCTTCGATTACACATTCATCAAGTTTTACTGGTAATCTCCCTTTTATTAATTTTACACCATTTATCTGTTCCTCAGATGAAAATCCATGTACTCTAAATACAACTTCTTTTTCCTTATATTCAGCTAATACATCTGTAATATAAGTTCCAAAACTTTCTTTTACACCCTGAGTTTTATTTATTTCATGTAAATCATCTTTAGTTAAACCCAAAGTAGATACTATTCTTATATCCATTAAATTGTGATCATCATAATACTTGTCAGCTGTATATTCCATATCTTCTGGAGCTATCTTTACCCCTGAAAAAAATGCTACTCCTAGAGCTATGATGGCCACAATTGATATAAATCTACCTAAGGATTTTTTAATATCTCTTAAGACATCTTTTATCAATGCAGTTTTTTTCATTACCACTCAATCCCTTCCACTGAAATAGGATTGCTATTTATTGTTTGACTTTCTATTCTACCATTTTTAACCCTTATAACCTTATCTCCCATAGGAGTTATAGCTAAATTATGAGTGATTACAACTACAGTCATACCCCTTTCTCTACAAGTATCTTGTAGAAGTTTCAATATAGACTTCCCCGTATTATAATCTAAAGCCCCTGTTGGTTCATCGCATAGAAGTAGTTTAGGATTTTTAGCCAAGGCACGTGCGATAGCTACCCTTTGCTGTTCTCCTCCAGATAACTGGGCAGGAAAGTTCTTCTTTCTATTACTAAGTCCTACTGAATCTAATACTTCCTCTGTATTTAAAGGATCATTACATATTTGAGTTGCAAGTTCTACATTTTCAATGGCAGTTAAATTTTGAACTAAATTATAAAACTGAAATACAAAACCTATATCATGTCTTCTATAGGTTATAAGCT
>CAZMQY010000457.1:0-2602 GCA_964568335.1 uncultured Clostridium sp. | reverse complement strand
GGAGCAGCAACTGCATATGATTATTATGGTGAATGAGCTTATTGACAGAATAGCTGAAGCTTTATAAGAATTTAATATAGTGCCACCCACGTGGCAAGTGGCAAGTTTGCTTTTTCATAACTTGCCACTTGCCATGTGGGTGGCACTAATTTTTTTATGGATAATTATCCATATGATTGGACACAAATCGTAGATAAAATTAATTATAATAGGCTTATAAACGATTTCAAATTACAAGGAGAATGACGATGCAAAGAGACATTAAAATACTTATGCATACACATTGGGATCGTGAGTGGTATTTTACAAAGGATGAAACACAGGTACTTTTAAGAAACCACTTGCAGGAAGTGATAGAGTATTTAGAAGAAAATCCAGATATCATATATATTTTAGATGGACAAAGCGTTATGCTTGATGACTTTTTAGAGTTTGCACCAAAATGGGAACAGCGATTAAAAAATCTGATAGAGTCTAAGCAGCTTAGAGTAGGACCTTGGTACACTCAGACTGATCTTTTAATAGTTCATGGTGAATCAATAATTCGTAATTTATACTACGGAATGACTACAGCTAAGAAGTATGGAGAGGTGATGAAGGTTGGATACGCTCCTGATACCTTTGGACATTCAAGTCAGATTCCTCAAATCTATAAGCAGTTTGGAATTGAAAGCACCTTTTTCTGGAGAGGCTTCAGCGAATTAAAGGCTGCCAAATCAGATTTTATCTGGGAGGGGGTTGATGGAAGCCGTATATATGGAATAAATCTTGCAACAGGCTATCAAGGAGCAAAATACCTTGAGAGTGATTTCGAGGACTTGAAGGCACGCATGGAAAAGATAATGAAGGTGCTGGATAATTACTCAGCAACGGATGCCAGACTTATTATGAACGGGCATGATCAGATGCCCATTCAAAAGGATATAAACCGTATAATTGAACATTTGAAAAAAATATATCCTGAGGATAAGATAAGTGTCAGTGATTTTGAGAGCTATGTTAATAAATTAAAAGAGGCTGACCTTGAAATAGTAACAGGAGAGCTTACCCACAGCAAGCACTCAAGAATTCATAGAACAATTAATTCCACTAGAATGGATATTAAGCTTTTAAATACAGAATTGGAATATAAGCTGTACAACATACTGGAGCCGCTTGCAGTTTTGGCAACAAATTTAAATTTGGATTATCCTCATGAAATGTTTGCTAAGTGCTATAAAATACTTTTCGGTGTTCATGCACACGACAGTATAGGAGGCTGCAATTCAGACGAGGTAAATCAAGATATAAAACAAAGGCTTCTAAATGTTAAAGAAATTGTGGATACTCAGATTGAGCTTTATATGAGACTTATTTCCATGGCTAACAAGCAAAGAGATGAAAAGACAATAACAATTTACAACTTCCTGCCTTATGTAAGAGAAAATCAGTTTGCAGAAGTTGAAATGCTTACAGGTACAAGCAGCTTTGAAATTCTTGATGAAAACAAAAACCAAGTGGAGCATGTCCTTCTTGAACAGGAAATTGTGGATGCTGGATTAATTGACAGACAAGTAGCTGCAAGGCTTTTAGATATAAAGGTTTATAAGAGCAAAGTAAAAGTTAAGCTAGATAGAATAGATGGACTTTGCATTCGTTATCTAAGCTATAGAGAAATAGAAGGAAAACAAGAGCTTAATATAGGCAAGGCACAAGAAATTCAAAATGAGTTTTATGAGCTTAGGGTCCAAAACAACCAATTAATACTAAAGAATAAAGCAACAGGAGCTGTTGTAGAAAACGTTATTTCCATAGAAAACAGCGGCGATGCAGGAGACAGTTATGATTACTCTCCTCCTCACAAGGATCTTATAATTAATCATGAAAGAGCTCAAATTAAAAATTTTACTGCTATAAAAAGCAGTCAGCTTGAAGAATTGAGATATGAGCTTAGTTATATTGTGCCTAAGGATTTAGAAGAGAGGGCAGAGGGAAAGTTAACTGAAGAGGTAAGCTTTGAAGTAAAGCTGACTCTGCAGCAGGGAGATCCAAAGGCTTACCTTGAGATTAATCACTCAAATAAGGTTAAAGACTCAAGATATCGCCTAGTTCTGAACACTGATATAGCGTCAGAAGTGGTTGAAGTAGACTCTCATTTATGCGAAGTTAAAAAGCCTGTATATCTTCACAAGGAGCTTGAAGTATGGGAGAAGGAAAAATGGGCAGAAAAGCCTGTTTCAATTGAAACCTTCCAATCCTATGTTTCTATGGAAGATGAAAACAAACAAGCTGTTATATATGCTGAAGGGCTAAAGGAGTATGAGGTTGTAGATAAAAATATTTACATCACTCTCTTTAGATGCTTCTCACACCTTGGAAAAAGGGAGCTTATAAATCGTCCTGGAAGGCCTTCAGGAATTGAAATCGAAACGCCTGACAATCAGCTTCAAGACCAAAGTTTCACCTTTAACTTTGCCATAAGCTTTAACAAGCCAGCCCACAGCAAGGCTTTTGAAGCTAAAGAGTTCCTAACTCCTCTAAAGGCTTATCAGTTAAAGGAGTTCAATAGATTTAACATCAATGCTCCAAGGCTTTCAGAGCAGATTAATACTAGCTTGAACTT
>CAZMQY010000456.1:0-2604 GCA_964568335.1 uncultured Clostridium sp. | reverse complement strand
GGGCAATCTCACTTATTGCTAAATCTCTATTTTGCACATGGTAAAGCATATGGTTGGCAATGGCACAATCAAAGGAGCTATCTTCATATTCAATGTTTTGTATATCCATAACAGAATAATCGATAATTTGTTCAATTCCTAAAAGGTTGTCCTTTGTTGATTTCAACATACCTTCAGATAAATCTGTCAGAATTACCTTGATATCCTTTGCTATCTTATTTCTATTATTCGCCCAGATGCTTCCGTTCCCGCAGCCAAATTCAATAACTCTATCATTAGGCTTAAACATATATTGATCAAATACCCAATTTTCCCATCCGTATTTATTTGTACTGTAACCCCTATGCAAAGCTTGTCTAGCATTTAAATTCTTATCCGAATTATACTGAAATCTAACTATATCTCTGTCATTTGCTCTAGACATATAATCACCCCATTCTTATTATTCAACCTTTTTCATAAGGTAGATATAAACAAATTATACCATACTTTTACTTTCATTTCATATAATGACATCATCGATTTATTCTTAAATTATAGTTGAACGCGTCATAACGAAACAATACAATATATTTAGAATGGAGGAATTAATATGAAACAAAATATATATGATGATAGCATCTTTTTTGATAAATACAGCAATATGAAGCGTTCAAAAAATGGACTGGAAGCTGCAGGGGAGTGGCACGAACTCAAAAATATGCTGCCAAATTTTCAAGGCAAAAGAGTTTTAGATTTAGGCTGTGGTTTTGGGTGGCATTGTAGATATGCCATAGAGAATGGTGCAAAATCAGTTATAGGGGTAGACATCTCACAAAAGATGTTAAGTGAAGCGAAAAATAAAACTAAATCAGAATATATCCAGTATATATGCATGCCAATAGAAGATATTGATTTCCCTGGTAATTCCTTTGATGTTATTATCAGCTCCTTGGCGCTTCATTATATTAAATCCTTTGAGGAGGTTTTAAACAAAATAAGTAAATGCCTTTCAAGCGGTGGAGATTTTATATTCTCTGTAGAACATCCTATTTTTACTGCACAAGGGCCACAGGATTGGTATTATGATGATAAGGGCAATATACTGCATTGGCCTGTTGACCAATACTTTACAGAGGGTTTTCGTAAAGCTAGTTTTTTAGGTGAGGAAGTTATAAAGTATCACAAAACATTGACAACATACTTAAACTGTCTTATTAAGGCGGAATTTGAAATAACAGGACTTGTTGAGCCAAAACCGGAAGAGAATTTACTTCATACTGTTCCCGGGATGCTGGATGAACTGCGCAGACCTATGATGCTGCTTGTGTCCGCAAGAAAAAAGTAATGTTAAAATGTAGTGGTTAAAACTGCATATTACAAAATGCTGCTGTCCGACTTGGCTGGTGGACAGCAGCATTTTGTATATGGATTTGTGTAAAATAATGGTTTATAATCTAGATATAGGCTGACGCTATATATACGCAGGGGCACAAATGCAGACTAGATCAAAATAAGGATTTCTTATTTGATTTATATAAAATTCAAACAGGAGTAGAAAAATGAGTGTTATACAATACAATTTACAATTTGAGAGCTTGTGTAATATATTAAAACTTGGAGATTTAGTGGGTGAGCCTGAAGCGATATCTGGTGGACTTTTGCACAGAATGTATGCAGTTAAAACTACCCAAGGAAAATATGCAATTAAAGCATTAAACCCTCAAATAATGGTTCGAGCCGTGGCAATGCATAACTATATCAGGTCTGAGCAAATTGCCAATATTGCATCAAGTAGTATACCAGCGCTGCCAGCTAAAATATTTAATGACACTTCCATTCAAAAAGTGGACAATCAGTTCTACCTTGTGTTTGATTGGGTAGATGGTAGAAGTCTGAAACCTAGTGAAATCAATAGAACCCATTGTAGAAAAATGGGCTCTATTCTTGCGGATATACATAGGACTGACTTTTCAGAGTTAGGCATAATCAATGATTGGTCAGATAATATTCAGATAATAGATTGGGATTACTATCTACATAAGGGAGAAGAAAATAATGCACTATGGGCCAATCTGCTGTTTGAAATTATTGATAAACTTTATGATTGGAATGATCAGGCAAATAGAGCATCAAAATTGCTTGCATCAGATACGGTTATTAGCCATAGGGATTTAGATTCTAAGAACGTTATGTGGAACAACCATAATCCACTTTTAATTGATTGGGAATCAGCTGGCTATGTAAATCCTATGCAGGAGTTAACGGAAGCAGCTATATACTGGTCTGAAAATGAAGCAGGAAACATTGACAAAGAGAGATTCTTAGCTTTTACAGGTGGATATAAAAGCAGATACGGAGAATTGCACGCAAAGTGGAGGACGGTTCTATCAATTGGTTTTCTAGGGAAATTAGGCTGGCTGGAATATAGTTTGAAGCGTTCTTTATGGATTGAATGTACAGACGAAGCAGAACAGCAGATGGGGACTGAGCAAGTAACAGGAACAATAAAAGCCATTAGACGGTATGCAGATATGATTCCTGAGTTAGAAAAATGGCTAAATAGTGATGTTTAATATGTAGTTAGTGATTTTTATAAATTCCAAAAACACAGTAAGTCACTTT
>CAZMQY010000455.1:0-2608 GCA_964568335.1 uncultured Clostridium sp. | reverse complement strand
TATAGACCATATAGGTTATGTATTTTTTCCTAATGTCCTTTGGCTAAGGATAATTGGAAGACTTGCTTTTCCTTTGTTCGCTTACTTTATAGCCGAAGGCTATAGAAAAACTAAGGACGTTACGGATTATTTGGGAAGATTGACGCTGTTTGCACTCATAGCTCAGCTGCCTTTCATGTATGCTTTTAACACCAAAAGTCTTTACTTAAATGTATTTTTTACTTTGGCTATGGGCTTGTACGCTGTTTATAATTATGACAAGAATAAAAAGCTTTATATGCTATTTGTAATTGCTATTGCCTGCCAGGTAATAAACACTGATTACGGTGCTTATGGGGTATTTTTGGTGTTTGTGTTTAATAAATACCACGATGATTTTAAAGGTATGGTTAAGAACGTAATATTGCTTACAATTATCATGCAGCTACTGCAGGCTGGAGTAACTTATTTGAAGACACCGCAAGTATATTTATACAGAAGCTTATTGTTCACACTTGGAATTCAACCTCTATGTCTGTTCTCATTATTCTTAATTAAGATATATAATGGTGAAAGAGGTGCAAAGCTTAAATATTTGTTCTATGCTTTTTATCCAGTGCATTTAATAGTTTTAGGTATTATTAGGGATATGAATAAATAAAATATTGTAAATACTTAAGTAATATAAAAATTTTTATGGGGGAGTATAATGAAAAAAATTATTATTGCTTTTTTAGCTGTAATTTTTATGCTAATTCCTAATTCAGCTTTGGCAGATTCTGAAGTTGCTCCGCACTCCTATAAGGAAGTAGTGGGAAACAATAAATTTGTGTTTGTAATGGTCTATCCAGGCAGTCCTGAAGTAAAAACTGAGGATGGAAAGGCTTATGCAAGCACTGGGTTATATAAAAATGACAACACCACTGAACCGCTTTGGACACTGGATGGATATTCACATAAGGTTTTTATATCTTCTGATGGGAATTATGCAGCTAAATTAGGGCCATGGCCAAAGCTTAGACCTGGAGGAAGTCGCGATTTAAATCAACTGGTAGTTGCTTTTTATGATAAGGGTAAGTTAACTAATGAATATTATATTAAGGATTTAGTAGTAGACGCTGGCAAGCTTCAAAAAAGTGTTTCTCATTTCATGTTTAATAAGAAACTTAATTTTGATGAAGCGAAGAATATTATAAAGCTTGAAACTGAAGATGGCAGCAGCTATGTATTTGATATGTCAACCGGTGAAATAATAGAAGCGCATCGTGGAGCAAATATATTTATGACTATTATATATTGTGTTGTGCTTGTTGCTATTATAGGAATTGTTGTTAATGAAATTCGAAAAAATCATAAATAATTTTAAGAGTCTTGAGCTGATCCTTTAAAGTGTAAATATAGTAAAGCACAGATCTGCGCCATCCATAATATACTAGTAATACATTAATAATTGAAGCATTATGCTATTGGAGGGTGCCTTGTGACTACAGTAATATTTTATAGCAGTGCAATAATTCTACTTTTAATATCTTATATAAAGGATAAGAATAAAACAAAGCTAGCCTTGAAAAAAGCCTGGAGGTCTTTTGAGAATATCATGCCGCAGTTTTTAGGCATAATTTTAATAATTGGATTAACACTGGCAGTGTTAAATCCTCAGATTATTTCAAAAATAATTGGTGCGGAATCTGGAATAACAGGGGTGTTTATTTCCGCAGTGGTTGGTTCTATAACACTTATGCCTACCTTTGTTGCTTTTCAGACTTCAGATATGCTTCTAAAAAACGGCGCGGGATATGCGCAGATAGGGGCTTTAGTGTCTACTTTAACCTTAGTTGGGGTAATTACCTTTGGATTAGAAGCTAAATATATAGGAAAAAAAGCTGCATTTTATAGAAACTTCATAGCCTTTATCTTTTCCTTTTTAGTGGCTTATGTTATTGGAAAGGTGGTAGGGGGCTCATGATTAAGAATTTAGCAAGGAGATACAGCTTTTTTATCATTACATTGACAGTAACATTAATTGTTGCTCTTATAAATAAGTCTGTGGGAGTTAAAGCCTTTAGTACAGCAATGTCTAGTTTTAAGCAAATGCTTTCTGTGCTTCCTCCCATTATGCTTTTGCTGGGACTTATGGACGTTTGGGTGCCAAGAGAAAAGATGATGAAGTATATGGGCGAGAATTCAGGGGTTTTAGGAGTAGCTCTTGCCATAATCATAGGTTCTATAGCTGCAGGTCCAATGTATGCTGCCTTTCCCTTTGCAGCGGTGCTTTTAAGAAAAGGCGTTAAATTCAGCAACTTAATAATTTTTTTAAACGCCTGGTGTGTGACTAAAATTCCTACAGTGATGTTCGAACTGACATCACTGGGTTATAAGTTCACCCTGACAAGATTTGCTGTAAACCTGCCTGGAATTATTTTGATGGGATACGTCGTTCAGTGGCTTTTGTCTAGAGAAGAACTTGACAGGATATATTTGAATTCTGAAAGTATGGACAGATAAAAAAATAATAATTAACAATGAACAATCAATAATTGAAGGAAGAAAATCGTTTTGCGAAGCAAAACCTTCCTTAATTGTTAATTGTTCATTTTTCATTATTAATTAATAGACGGGAGTTTCTTCA
>CAZMQY010000454.1:0-2615 GCA_964568335.1 uncultured Clostridium sp. | reverse complement strand
AGGAGCAGCTTCTACCCAATGTTAATAAAGGTGATATACTTAAAATTAATATGGTAGCTCAGACAAAGGGTGAGACAAAACCGCCTGCACCTTTTAATGAAGGGACCTTGCTTTCAGCTATGGAAAATCCAGTGAAATATATGGAAAGCAGTGATAAGAACTTAATTAAAACCTTAGGAGAGACAGGGGGATTAGGCACAGTTGCTACAAGGGCAGACATCATAGAAAAGCTCTTTAACAGCTTCCTACTTGAAAAGAAGGGAAAGGATATTTTTATTACCTCTAAAGGAAAACAACTCTTAGAGCTTGTTCCAGAGGAATTAAAATCTCCAGAGCTTACTGCGCAGTGGGAAACAAAGCTAAGTGCTATTGCAAAGGGCGCACTAAATAAAAATATTTTTATTAACGATATGAGATCCTATGCTAAAGAGGTTGTAGGGGAGATAAAAAACAGCGAGGAAAAGTTTAAGCACGATAATATGACCCGAACTAAATGTCCTGAATGCGGCTAGTATATGCTGGAGGTAAATGGGAAGAAGGGCAAGATGCTTGTTTGTCAGGATAGAGAATGCGGCTATAGAAAAGGATTAGCTAAAATAACTAATGCCAGATGCCCGGAATGCCATAAAAAGCTGGAACTTCGTGGTGAGGGTGAGGCGCAGATTTTTGCCTGCAGCTGCGGCTACAGAGAAAAACTCTCTGCCTTTAATGAAAGAAAAAAAGCTGAAAGTGGCAAGGTTTCAAAGAAGGATGTTTCAAAATATCTTAAGAATCAAAATAAGTCTAATGATGAACCACTAAATTCCGCATTGGCAGAAGCCTTAGCAAAGCTTAAGCTTTAATAGATGAAAGGATAAGCTATAAATTTGTCTTATCCTTTTCTTTTGTGAATTATAAGTGTTGGTTTTGTTAATTATATTATTAGAATAAAGCAAAAGGTTGAGGTAATATGAATAATTTAAATTTTGATAGTTATGAACTAAGTGAAGAGATACTAAAGGCTGTAAAGCTTCTTGGGTTTGAAAAACCTACAGGTGTACAGGAACAGGTTATTCCTCTAGGACTCAAGGGTGAGGATATAATTGCTAAGGCGCAAACAGGCAGCGGTAAAACAGCAGCCTTTGGAATTCCTCTATGCGAAAGGGTTGATTGGGAGGCAAAGGAACCTCAGGCTTTGATTTTAACACCAACTAGAGAGCTTTGCGTTCAGGTTAAAGAAGATATAACTAACATAGGAAGATTTAAAAGAATAAGATGTGCTGCTGTTTTTGGAAAGCAGCCGGTGCAGGTTCAAGTTAGAGAATTAAAGCAAAAGGTACATATTGTTGCAGGAACCCCTGGAAGAGCTTTTGATCTTATCCAAAGAGACTTTCTTAATGTAGAAAAGATAAAATATTTAGTGATTGATGAAGCTGATAAAATGCTTAACATGGGCTTTATTGATCAGGTGGAGGATATTATTAAGCTTCTGCCAAAAGATAGAGTAACCATGCTTTTTTCAGCTACTATGGAGGAAAAAATAGAAAGCTTATGCATAAAGCACATGAATGACCCAATTAAAATAGAAATTACTCCTGAAAGTCTAACTTCAGAAAAAATAAATCAAATCCTTTACGAAGTTGAGTCAGATAAAAAGCTTACTGTACTTCAAAAGCTTTTGTATATTGAAAATCCAGACAGCTGTATTATTTTTTGCAGTACAAAAGAAAATGTGGATACCCTTACCTTTAAAATGAAGGATAAGGGATACTACTGCCAGTCCCTTCATGGAGGAATGGAGCAAAGAGATAGATTAGATATAATGAAGAGCTTTAAAAGAGGGGAATTTAGATTTCTAGTAGCCACAGATGTAGCAGCCAGGGGAATTGATGTTGAAAGCTTGAGTTTAATTGTAAATTATGATGTGCCTGTAGAAAAAGAAAGCTATGTGCATAGAATAGGAAGAACTGGCCGTGCTGGTAATAAAGGAAAGGCTATTACACTTGCAGCTCCTCAGGAATTTAAGATACTAAGTGAGATTGAAGAGTATATCGGCTATAAAATCCCAAGAGGAGAAGAGCCTTATAAGGAAGAGGTAGAAAGGGCTAAGAAAGCCTTTGATGATAAAAATAAAAAGAAGCCTAAACTTAAGGAAGATAAAAGTATTAATTTGGATAAGCAGATAACTAAGCTTTATATAGGGGCGGGCAAGAAAAAGAAAATAAGAGCAGGAGATATAGTTGGAGCTATAACGTCCATTAAAGGTATGAACGCTGAGGACATAGGAATTATTGATATATTGGATTATGTAACCTATGTGGATATTCTAGGCGGCAAAGGAAGTCTGGTGCTGGAAGCTCTTAAAAATACAAATATAAAAGGCAAAAGTTATAAGGTAGAAAAAGCAAGCAAGTAGAACATTATATATGCTTAATGAAAATATAAAAAATAAATGTTGTATATTACATTAAACTGTGCTATTATAAATCTGTGCTGTAAATGAAAGTTTTCAGCAGTGATTTAAATAGTAACAACAGTTCCTCTTTTATAGGAGATCATTGTTTATCTGTTTTAAATCGAAAATCTATAAAAGGAGGAATGTTGAAATGGCAGATAAGAATTTAGTATGCAAGGAT
>CAZMQY010000453.1:0-2626 GCA_964568335.1 uncultured Clostridium sp. | reverse complement strand
CAGTTTTAAATCGAAAATATATAAAAGGAGGAATGTTGAAATGGCAGATAAGAATTTAGTATGCAAGGATTGTTCAAAAGAATTCGTATTTACTGAAGGCGAGCAAGCTTTCTACAAGGAAAAGGGATTCGAAAACGAACCACAAAGATGTCCAGATTGTAGAAGAGCTAGAAAAGCTGAAAGAAACAACAATAGAGGATTTAGAAGATAATTCTTTCGTATGTTGTAGCCCTGCAAGGTTAACCTTGCAGGGTTTTTATTTTTTTGTAAATACACTTTTCTACATTATTTGCAATGCTAATATCTTGATACATTTAACAGCATATAAAATAACTAATAAATCGAATAATAATAGGAGAAAATATGAAATGTATATTTATATTTTAAGCTAATGTTCGTTAAATTTAACACTGGAAACTTCATATGACGAATATTGGAAGACAAATGAGAATTATTGCTATTTATTGCAATTTACATAATATGTAAATGGGCGTATAATAATCATGCACTAGAAATTAATTTATAATCTTCTATTTTATAAGTGAGGTTTTGATTGTTTTCTAGTAACTAAAAAAAGGGGGGTAATAATTTGTTCAAATCCTTTAAGCTCAAAAAATGGACAGCCTGGGTAGTGACAATGTTTATGATCCTTTCTTACGTATCACCATTTAAGGTATCTGCAGAAACTTCAAACACAATAAATTTGCAGATTCTTGCAACTAGTGATTTGCACGGAATGTTTATGCCTTATGTGTATGCTACGAATTCAGAAAACCTGAAAGGTAATCTGGCACAAATTGCAACTAAGGTAAAAGAATTAAAAAATGATAATACCATTTTGGTGGACAACGGAGATACCATTCAAGGTAACTCAAATCAATTATTTAATAAAGACGATATCCATCCCATGATATTGGCTATGAATGAGATAGGATACGATACTTGGACATTAGGAAACCATGAATTTAACTATGGTATTCCAACTCTTGAGAAAATAATGTCCAAATTTAATGGTACAGTTTTGGCTGGTAATGTTTATAAGGCAGATGGAAAGCCCTTGGCAGCTTCATACAAGATAATTGATAAAGGTGGAGTAAAAGTTGGTATAGTTGGGATGACTAATCCTAATATAACAAAATGGGATGCTGCTAATCTTGAAGGCTTTAATGTAACAAGTCCAATTACTGAGGCAAGAAAAGCAGTAGATGAAATTAAAGGACAAGTAGATGTATTAGTTGGTGTTGTGCACGTTGGTCCAACTGAAGAATATGACAATGATGATGGTGCTGATGTTATAGCTAAGGCTATTCCAGAGTTTGCAGCAATAGTTGCGGGGCATCTTCATTCAAAGATTCAGAATAGAACAGAAGATGGAACAGTAATAGTTGAACCTCTAAATAATGGATCTAACATTGCTAAAGTAGATATAAAAGTAACAAAGGGTGCTGATGGAAAGTTTGCTGTTGTTAATAAGGCTACAGATGTAAACTCAAGTATAATTGCAATAGATGAAACTGTAAAACCAGATACTGACCTAGTTGCAAAGCTTAAGCCATACCATGACAGAGCTATAGCTGATGCAAGAACAGTTATTGGTAAGCTTGAAGGTGGAGATTTAGTTCCTGCAAATGAAGTTAAGGGAATCCCTACTGCACAGATTCAAGATACTGCTATGATAGATCTTATCAATGAAGTTCAAATGTATTATACAGGTGCAAAGGTTTCAGCTGCAGCAGCATTTAGTACCACAGCCAACATTAAGGCAGGGGATATTACTAAGGCTGGAGTGTCCGCTATATACCTTTATGATAATACACTTTACAAGCTGCAAGTTACAGGAGCTCAGCTTAAGAAGTTTATGGAGTGGTCAGCTTCCTATTATAATACTTACAAGCCTGGGGATGTAACTTTATCCTTTAATGAAAATATTAGAGGCTACAACTATGATATGTTTGACGGAGTTACATACGATGTAGATGTAACAAAGGCTCCGGGAAGCAGAATTACAAATTTAAAGTGGCCTAATGGAAACCCTGTAAAAGACGATGAAACATTTGTACTAGCTGTAAACAACTATAGAGCTAATACTCAGCTTACTGCACCTGCTGGTATATTCAAGGATGAAGCTAAGCCTATAATTCTTGAAAAAGACGTTAAGGGTGATATAGGCGGTGTAAGAGAGCTTATAGCTGACTATATAACAAATGTTAAAAAAGGTGTTATAACTTCAGATGTAAACAACAATTGGAAGGTTATAGGAAATAACTGGGATGCAAAACAAAGAGCATTGGCTGTAAAGTTGATTAACTCAGGTAAAATAACTCTTCCTCTATCAGCAGATGGAAGAACTCCAAACGTAGCACCTATAACTTATGAAATGGCTTTAGCTGCAAATAAGGTGAATATTTTATCCTTTAACGACTTCCATGGAACATTAAAGGAGGGCTCCTCAAGCAGCAAGGATATCGGAGCTGCGAAGCTTGCAGCAGCTATTAATACAGTAAGAAAAGCAAATCCTGATACAGTAGTTGTAGCTGGCGGAGACCTGTACCAAGGCAGCGCTATGTCAAACGATCGGAAGAGCACACGTCTGAACTCCAGTCACTCCGCGAAATCTCGTATGCCG
>CAZMQY010000452.1:1459-2640 GCA_964568335.1 uncultured Clostridium sp. | reverse complement strand
AATAACTTAGCATTAAACATAGCTTGGGAAGCCCATAAAAATCAAAAGAGAAAGGGAAGCAGCATTCCTTATATAGTTCATCCAATTGAAGTGGCCGTTATACTTATTGAAAGCGGTGCGGAAGAAAATCTTATAACTGCTGGCTTGCTTCATGATACTTTAGAGGATACAAATGTTACTCTTGCTTTTATAAAGGATAGTTTTGGAGAGAGAGTAGCTAATCTAGTTTTGGCAGCTTCTGAGCCTGAAAAAATAGGTTTATCAGCTAAACTTACAGGTGAAGAAGAAAAAAACTCCTGGAAGGCAAGAAAAATGCATACAATTGATTTTCTGTCAAAAGCTCCACTTGAAGTTAAGCTTTTGACATGTGCTGATAAATTAAGTAATATTAGAAGCATGGTCAGGGATTATGAGATTATGAAAAATGATTTATGGAAAAAATTCAATGCAGGCTGCAGTGAACAAAAATGGTATTATGAGGGGCTTGTAGAAAGCCTTAAAGACTTAACTAAATATAATATGTATGACGAATTCAAAACTTTAGTTGAAACGCTATTCAATTCTAGTGAAGTTTTGGATTTTATTAAGGGCTAGCTAGCCAAAATACGGAGGCATTAATAATGCAAAATAATACGCCAGATGAACAGTTTTATTTTTACACAGTTAAATATCCAACCTTTGAAACACAGCTGTGCAAAATGGAAATAAAGCATTTATTTAATATTGTTCCTGATGAAAAATTCTTTTTTTCTAAAGTTTATGTTGCTCCTTCTAGAAGTGCTTTTATAAAGCATTGTTTGCTAGTAATGCATAGTGCTGCTTCACTTGAAGACTTAGCACAATTAATTTTAGATAAAAAAATAGCCTATGATGACTTCAAGGTACGATATATCAACTTAGATGACAGAAGCATTCCCTATGATGAAAGGCGGAAAATCGAATATATAATAGGTTATAACATTGAGGGAGAGGCTGATGTACACAACCCTAAGACGCTTTTAGGTATTGCTAACGTTGATGGAAAGTGGCTTTTAGGTCTTTTGGAGGAAAACCAAGCTGAATGGAATATTCATACCATAAAGCCTTACAACTATTCAAACGCATTGAATGTTAGAGTTGCTAGGGCTTTAGTAAATATTGCTGTGGGGAATAATTTGAAACTTAAGCTGATAGACCCCTGC
>CAZMQY010000452.1:0-1449 GCA_964568335.1 uncultured Clostridium sp. | reverse complement strand
GTGGAATTGGGACTGTTGTTATTGAAGCCCTATCTATGGGCATTGATATAAAAGGCTATGAACTAAATCCATATATTGCAGAAAATGCAAAAATAAATCTTGAACACTTTGGCTATGAAGCTGTTGTATCCCAAGGAAACATGCATGATATTACAGAAAGGTTTGATGCTGCAATAGTGGATCTTCCATACGGAGTATTCAGTCCAACTACACTAAAGGAGCAGCTAGACATAATCAGTACTACAAGAAGACTAGCAGACAAGGCTGTTTTTATTACCTTTGATGATATGTCTCAGCACTTTGAATCAGCGGGTTTTAAGGTTATAGATAAATGTGAGACAAATAAGGGTAAGTTTATAAGGTATATAACAATATGCAATTAGGCCTAGTAATATAAAGCTTATGCTAGCTTTATATTATTGCACTTACTGCTGACCATCGCTCAATAAGATATAAAAAAGTACAGGTATCTATAGTTTTCTTCAATAGATACCTGTACTTTTTTATTCTAATCTGAAATTCTGAAGGCTCTCTAGCTTAGTCCAAATCTCTGGATGCTTCCTCTTTAAATTTATTATTCTAAAGCTATTTCTATCAACAAAGGCCTGCACAGTCTTTCCCTTCGCTAAAACCTTGCCGTCAGCTTCTCTAATAGCATTATACTGCAGTACTACCTTGGCTGGACTCAGCTCTTCCATTGTAGTTTCAATTATAAGCTTATCAGCATACTTAGCTCCTTCAATATATCTGCATTGTGTTTCAACTAAAGGCATCATAACACCTAGGTCTTCCATATTCTTATAGCTTATGCCCGCCCCTGCTATAAAATCCTCTCTAGCAGTTTCAAAATACACATAATAATTTGAATGATGAACTATACCCATTTGGTCAGTTTCAGCATATCTAACAATTAAATTTGTAGTGCTTTTGTACATAATTATCTTTCCCCTTTCTTACTTTTCAGCCCAGGAATCTGCTATTGTAGTTTCAGCTATTACTGGAACCTGCTTTAGGTAATAAGCACCCGCCTTCTCCATTGTCTCTTTGAGTTTAATTGCTGCTTCCTCTGCCTGTTCTTCAGGTACTTCCAGTAAAATTTCATCGTGAACAGTTGCAATAATATGTCCATTTAAGCTTTTGACTACGGGTACAAGCATACCTAAGGCTTTTTTTGCTATATCTGCAGCAGTTCCTTGAACAGGAGTGTTCAGTAGGGCTGTAATAGCAGCCTCGCCCTCATATACACATCGCCTGCCGCTTAACGTTCTAGTCTCCTTTATATTGGTTGCCTTTTTCATCCTTGCATGCCAATTTGCTATTCCACTATAGGCTTTAAAGAATCTATCTCTGAAAAGCTCAGCTTCCTCAAGCTTCATGTCAACTCCGTAGACAGTTTTCGCATAGCCTTGAAGCCCTTTTGCTCCCATGGCATAAATAAGTCCAAAGTTT
>CAZMQY010000451.1:2221-2643 GCA_964568335.1 uncultured Clostridium sp. | reverse complement strand
ATTTTTCTTCATCTCTATATACATCAAAAGCAGCGCAGCCTCTATCGTTAAAGGATATGTTTTTTGCATGTATTTCACCAGCATCAATTCCATAGGTTAGAATATTACAGTTAGCTGAAGCAATTACATTCTTAATTTTTTCATCCTCAGCACAGGCTACCAGATAGCCATCCTTTGGAATAAGCTTTGTAAATTCAATAAAGGTTTCTTGAATATGATCTATATTTCTATAATAATCTAAATGATCTGCCTCAATATTTAATATAACGCCAACATAAGGGAAAAATTTTAAAAAGGAGGCTTTGTATTCACAGGCTTCCGTAATGAAGTATTCACTCTTGCCTGTTCGAACATTCCCATCTATTATGTCCAATTCTCCTCCTACTAAAATTGTAGGGTCTAGCTTAGCCTCTAGGAATATA
>CAZMQY010000451.1:0-2104 GCA_964568335.1 uncultured Clostridium sp. | reverse complement strand
GATACCGCGGCAGTATAAACTACCAAGTCAACATCCTGTATATTTTGTTCATCATGCCCTAAAAGAAACTCAGCACCCTGTTTTTCCAGCTTTGCTGTTATATTAGAAGCTTTCATATCCGAGCCTGAAACCTTATAATCGTTCTCTAAAAGTATTTCGGCAAGTCCACTCATGCTTATGCCGCCTATACCAATGAAATGTATCTTTTTATGTGTATCCTTTAAAAAATCGAATGACAAATATACCAACTCCTTTCAGTGGTTGCACTGGGCGTTCTTTACTCGCTCGTTCCTACTCGCTAGTACGCCCGTCAAAGCCCATTTAGGACTTTGATCTCCTTATAAATCCACTCTATTATATCATTATATACAAAATTTCTATAAAGAAACACCTATATTCTAACATTATATAAACTTTGATATAAAAAGCCAGATTAAACCGCATAATATGGACGAACCAAGTAAAACTATTAGCTTATTAGTTTTAGGATTACTTCTTTTTGAAAATTCTCCTGCCATCTTGTTGAAGTCCTCACCGCTAGAACTTCTAATATAATGAGATCTGGCATCTCCCTTTGAAAGCGAACCGGCACCTGTTAGAGCGAAAACAAAGAAGAAAAACATAGCTATACCCATATAAAGCATGCCACTACTGACACTTTGAATAGATAAATTATGGCCTAGTAAACAAACTGCCATTACAATTACAAGATTTATCAAAGTAATTAAAATAACCTTTTTTAGATAATAAATAAATCTCATTTCTTTCATCAACCCCATCACACTATAATTTTCAAACACTATAGTTAAATTATACCATTATGTAAAAAGGTTAGTAACTCATATAATTAAATAATTACCAAATAATTTGAAAAATTAAATTTAAGGTAAGTTTTTTATAAAACTGTTATGAAATTAAGGATATTTAATCCGCCTTATTATTATTGTTGATAATGTTAATAAAATGGAATACAATATGAATAATAGATATGATTTTACAATATAAAGTTCGTATATTTTAATTTAAGGCAGGGATAGTATGGAAAAGTTTAGTAGAAATACCAGAATAGCTGCAATAACAAAAATGCTTATAGAAAATCCTAATAAAGTAATAAATCTAAATATCTTTACTGATAAATTTAATGCTGCTAAGTCTACAATAAGTGAGGATATACTTGTTATAAAGGAGACCTTAAGCAGATTTGATATGGGAAGAGTTGACACTGTTGCCGGTGCAGCCGGCGGGGTTAAGTATGTGTGCGGGGTTTCTAAGGAGGAAAGAGATAGCTTTATTAATGAGCTTTGCTCCATCTTAAGAGAAAAGGATAGAATAATCCCAGGAAATTTCATATATATGACGGATATAATGTACAATCCTGAGATAATAAAGAAGGCTGGAATTATTTTGGCTTCTGCTTTTCATGACAAGGCTGTGGACTGCGTAGTTACTGTAGAAACCAAAGGTATTCCCCTTGCTTATGAGGTTGCAAGTATGCTCGGAGTTCCACTTGTAATTGTGAGAAGAGATAATAAGGTTACTGAGGGAACTACTGTAAGCATAAATTACGTAACAGGATCTAGCAAGAGAATACAAACCATGTCCTTATCAAGAAAGGCATTAAAAAATGGAAGCAGCAGCATATTTATAGATGATTTTATGAAGGCTGGAGGTACTGTTACAGGGATAATTAACCTATTGAAGGAATTCGACAGCAAACTTGTAGGTATCGGAGTGCTTGTTGAAGCTGTTGAGGACACCAAGAAACTAGTAGAGAAGCGTGTTTCTCTAGTAGAATTTAGCGGTATAGATGAAGAAGAATCAGCCATAGTTTTCCCTTCAAAACACTTTGAGTAGTTCAATTTTCGAAAAAATATCAAATATTTTGAAAAAGAAGAAGGAAAAATAAAAAACATGCAGAATATTAAATGGTATAAGCATCGTGGAGGTGGTTTTTAATGCAAATTACAGATGTGAGAGTTAGAAAGGTTGCCGCAGAGGGAAAAATGAAGGCTATCGTTTCAGTAACTTTTGACAATGAGTTCGTTGTTCATGATATTAAGGTTATTGAAGGACAGAACGGTCTCTTCATTGCTATGCCAAGCAG
>CAZMQY010000450.1:0-2646 GCA_964568335.1 uncultured Clostridium sp. | reverse complement strand
AACCATATGCTTTACCATGTGCAAAATAGAGATTTAGCAATAAGTGAGATTGCCCGTATACTTAAAGCAGATGGAAGTTTTTACGCCACTACAAATAGCCTTTATAATATGAAGGGACTTAGAAATTTAGTGGTGAATTTTGATTCTCGAATTGATTTTGGAGATTTTTCTGTTGCAAGAGAATTCGGATTAGAAAATGGAGATGAACAGTTATCTAAGCATTTTGATTCAGTAGAAAAGCTAGTATATGAAGATTCTCTCCATATAACTGAAGCAAAGCCTTTAGCAGATTACGTTCTGTCTTTGGAGGGACACACAAACATACATGATATAATGACGGAAAGCAGAATAAAGGACTTTTATAAGTTTTTGGAAGATATAATTTTAAAAGATGGAAGTATTGATATACCAAAAGCCAGCGGAATGTTTATAGCGAAGAAGCCTAAGAAACCTGAATGTATATAGGAAGGTGAAGCTTATGAAAAAAGAATTTACAACTAAACCTGAAAAAATTAAGGAAGCATGGCCCGGTGAACTCTCGTCCTTTTCTTGGCAGGATTTTGTGACAGCTATTCCATCACCATTATTTCTAATAACTACATACAAGTCAAACGGAAAAGAAAATGCCTGTTTGCAGTCTTGGTCAACGTTTATTGGCGATTCTGGAGAATTTATCTGTATTATTGGTTCTGTATCAAAGCATGGACATTTATATCAAACATTAAATGAGACAAAATGCTGTGTTCTTAATTTCCCATCAAGAGATGTGTATGATAAATGTACAAAAACAATAGATTATAACAGCTTTGATGAGGATGAAATTACTATGTCTGGGTTGACAGCTGAAAAAGCAATAACAGTTTATGCTCCACGTATTAAAGAATGTTTTCTCAATATCGAATGTGAATTATTATGGGAACATGAGCATTTTCAAAACAGTCGTGATGTTACTGTGGCTCTTAAAGCCACCCATATTTGTATGGATAGCGAGCGATATGATGAGGATAAGCTTGGCAGGTATGGGAAAACAGGATATTTGTATAACATAAACTCGCCGAGAAATCCAGACACAGGTGAAGTGACACCTGAGTGTTTTGGAGCTATAGAATTATATAAATAATAAAGTTAGCTTCAAATAGTTTTAGCTATTTAGAAGCTAAGATGGTAAATTCCCCCGGTATATTTTTGTTTACCCACCCAGGGTGCTCATCAAACTTATTTAATGTAAAGCCACAGTCAATAACTGCATTTATAATTTCACTAAGAGTATAAAATCTAAGATAGCAGTCAGGGAAATTATTTTGCTCCTCCTTATTAAAAAATCCTTTATAAGCTACATCTCCGTTATATAATGAAGTATCAAAATAATTTCCTTGTGTTTGCTTTGCATTTCCCTCACTTATGCACTTTCTAAAAGGATGAAAATCGCTTAAAATCATTGTACCTTCTGGTTTTAATATGGTATAAAGGATGTTCATTAACTTGTTTATATCATTAAAATAATGTAGTATTCCACCTTCTAAGTAAAGAATATCAAAATAGTTATTATACAACGCTAAATCAATATCATATAAATCGCAGACCATATAATTGATAGAAGTTTGCGCACATTCAGCAAGCTCCAAAGCATATCTTTTATTTTCTTCTGAAATATCAAATACTGTTACTTCAGCACCCATTAAGGCTAACGGAACTGCTATTCTACCATTTGATCCGCAAAGGTTAGCTATTTTCTTTCCTTCTACATTCTTAAAATAATGCTGATGCATTCTAAGACAAGCAGCAGGGTTTTCCAGTATTTTATTAGCTTTATCTTTGGGAGACCCATTATTTTTATTCCAAAATTCGTATGCTCTGTATTCCCAAGCCTTCTTATTTTTTATACTTTGCTCATTCATCTTTTAATCTCCCTTTTTTGTACAAGATTGATGTTTTTTATAAGCACATTCATAGGCGTAGGCATAAGATAACAGCTTTTCCTCAGTAAAACTTACAGAAGTAAAAGTTAATCCTACAGGCTTATTACTTTTAGTATAGCCAGCTGGAACTGTGACAGAAGGATACCCTACTCTAGCTGCAATATCCGCTCCGCTTGTATTAACAAAGACTAACACATCAACATTATTTTCCTTCATCGCCACATCTATTTCTTTACCATAATCAATGCTGTTTTTAAGCGCCAGATTATATTTTTCATCAAAATTCTTTTCCAGCTCCAAGCACCTCTCAAACAACCTTTGATCATAAGGAACTCTTTCCTTTAAATTTTCCTTATTAAAATTAACAACCTCTTCTAAGGTGCCTACTGGAGCTAAATCACCTAAGGTTTTGAAATAATCTGCTAAGGCTTTCGGAAACTCATAAAATAAAACATCTCCAGTTATATCATGTTTTTCTTCATGAATATTAACCTCAATTATTTTTGCTCCCAATTTCTCTAAATCCTTTATAGCTTGATTAAATACCTCTAGGGTTTCCTCGTCCTCGTCTCCATTAAAATTACACTTAGGAATTCCAATAGATATACCCTTTACAGCATCTTTATCTAATAAATTCAAGTAATTTGGTATTTCTTTTTCTTTAAGTCCATAGGTAGTTTTATCATTTATATCTTTTCCGCTGATAATTTTTAAAGTAATTGCTGAA
>CAZMQY010000449.1:0-2647 GCA_964568335.1 uncultured Clostridium sp. | reverse complement strand
AGAATTTTGATTTGCTGCTATTAGAAAGCTTCCATCTGGTGATATGGAAAAATCTCTTGGTCCAGAGCCTTCTGTAGAAGCATGTTCAACAAACTCTAGGCTGCCGGTAGAACTGTCTATACTAAAAACTGCTATACTGTCATGTCCTCTGTTTGAAGCATACAAGTAATTTCCATCCGGTGATATGTGGATAGCACTACCTGTGTTTTCTTCCTTAAAGTCTGAAGGAAGAGTAGGTACATATTGATGAATATCAAAGCTTCCTTCCTCCTCGTTATATTCCAAGATGACTACTTCAGATGTTAACTCAGTTAACAAGTAAGCAAATTTATTATTTGGATGAAATGCCATATGCCTTGGTCCGCAGCCAGGCTTTAAGGACAGCTCCTTATGATTTGTAAGGTTCTCTTTGTTAACAGCATAAATGACAAGTTTATCTATGCCTAAATCTATAACACAGAGATATTTTTCATCCGGGGTTAGGGCTGAATAATGAGCATGGGGCTTATCCTGACGAGCCTTATTTGGGCCGAAGCCTTCATGCTGAACTATAGAGGAAGCTTCAATTAGGCTGCCATCCTTATCAATAGGGTAAACGGCTGCTTCACCCTTATGATAGTTTGCTGCAAATAAATACTTATTTGCTTTATCAAGGCTTACATGGCAAGGTGAACTGCCTTCTGACAACTGATTATTTATAGACTTTAGTCCTTCAGGATTAACTTCAAAGGCAGCTGTGCCTCCGGTGGCTCCTTTCTTTATAACCGAATAAAGGTATTTATTATCATTGGTAATAGTTAGGTATGTAGGATTTCCAAGCTCTGCTTCAAGCTTTATGTTTCTTATTTTTCCTGAAGCTGTGTCTAAGGTAAAGCTGTATATGCCTTTGCTATCACCATTTGTATAGGTTCCAATATAGGCTTTATGAATAAAATTATTAGGGTTCATAGTTTTCCTCCTTTTAAGCTGGGGAAGTATTGAGTAGCTTAAAAACACTTACTTTCGCTCGTAAACTACCCGTAAAGCATCATTTAGGGCTTTAACTTCTCTTTATCAAAAATCTTATCACTATTATAGCATATACAAAACACATAATAATAAATGTTTTGTATTTCACTTCTCAATGTAATACAATTGTTTTATTAGGTTATATATTAAATATAAGAGGGTTAAAGGCCTAAATGGACTTTAACGGGTAACCTGTTAGTTAAAACTAGCAAATTAAGTTACCCCGTGTCCCGATAAAAGGAGGACATAACCGAGTATCATGGATTTAAAAGAGAAGATAAAAGTTTCAGTAAGAAATTTAGTTGAATTTGTGCTTATGCATGGAGATATAGTATCTGGCTTTACAGGAAGCTCAAGAAATACAGAGGCGATTAAGGCTCATCAAATCGTGCAAAAGGGATATGGAGAGGGGTATTCAAAGGAAGTACCATTAACCTTTAGTGTAGAGAGCGAGGATATAGTTTTAGAGATAGGTGGAAGAATTGATGGTCTCTACGTTGGTGAGGATGGAGTTATTATTGATGAAATAAAAACAACCACAGTAGATTTAGAACTCTTAGAGGAGGATAGAAATATCCTTCATTGGGCGCAGGCAAAATGCTATGCTTATATTTACTGCATTCAAAATGGACTTAAGGATATAAATGTCCAACTTACATATTATAACTTGGATACTAAGGACACAAGAAAATTTTTAAAAGAATTTAACATTAATGAACTTCAAAGCTTTTTCAGCGAACTTGTACAGGATTATTTTCATTGGGCTAGAGTTATAATTAATTGGAATGAAAAAAGGAATATATCTATTAATGAGCTTAAGTTTCCTTTTCCAAACTATAGAAAAGGTCAAAGAGAGTTAGCCGTTGCTGCCTATAAAACTATTAAGGAAGGCAGCAAGCTTTTTGCTCAAGCCCCAACAGGGATAGGAAAGACCATGGCTACTATTTTTCCTGCGGTTAAGGCTCTAGGAGAAGGTCATGTGAGCAAAATATTTTATTTAACTGCTAAAACTATAACAAGAACTATTGCGGAAAAGGCTTTTAGCAATTTAAAGACAGATGGATTAAAAGCGAAAACCTTAACCTTAACTGCAAAAGAAAAAATATGTTTTAAGGATAAAACAGAGTGCAACCCTGATAAATGTGAATATGCTAAGGGCCACTTTGACAGGGTAAGGACAGCGCTAGAGGATGTGTTCTGCTTGGATACCTTCACAAGAGAAGTAGTGGAGGAATACTCAAGAAAACATATAGTGTGTCCGTTTGAGTTTTCTCTTGAACTTTCAAACTGGGCAGACTGTGTTATATGTGACTATAATTATGTATTCGATCCAAGTGCAAGCCTAAAAAGATTTTTTATGGAGGCTGGAGGAGATTTTGCTTTTTTAATTGATGAGGCTCATAATTTAGTGGATAGAGGGCGCGA
Source organism: uncultured Clostridium sp. (assembly GCA_964568335.1). Classification (GTDB taxonomy): domain Bacteria; phylum Bacillota; class Clostridia; order Clostridiales; family Clostridiaceae; genus Clostridium_AT. The sequence continues at coordinate 214 of CAZMQY010000449.1, read as the reverse complement.
AATGTTTTCTGCGCAGCTTGTTAAAAAGCCCATACTAGAATTAAAAAAATCTACTAAAGGAATTGCTCCTAAGCTTCATAAAATACTAAATAAAATCAATTCAGCTTTTATTGACTACAGAAAAAAATGTGAGGAAGAGGGAGAGCTTCATTTAATACAAAAGGAAGCCCCAAAAGAATTGTATCCGCTGCTGAATGAATTTTTGGGCGCTGCA
>CAZMQY010000448.1:0-2668 GCA_964568335.1 uncultured Clostridium sp. | reverse complement strand
CTACAAACAGTTTTTAAAACCTGATGGAGAGATATGGTTTAAAACGGATGACACTGGGCTTTTTGAGGAATCCATAGAATACTATAAAGAAAGTGGTTTTGAAATAAAATATTTGACTTATGACCTTCACAATAGCGATTTTACAGAAAATATAGTTACTGAATATGAGGCGAAGTTTACAAGTCTTGGTATGAAGACCATGTTTTTGATTGCAAAGCTTAAATAAAAGTATAATTAATTATAATATCAAAAAGCCTGAATTTTCTCAGGCTTTTTTTAGTATACAATATATTTAGCTTCTAGCTTTACAGGCTGATAAGATAGCTTAGCTTTTCTTAAACCTTCCTTACCTAAATCTTGCTCACGATTAACAAAAGGTATATCGCTAAAGCAAGTTTCAATAAAGCTTTTATTTATAAAAGCATATAGACCGTGTATATTTGCATCAGCCTTTTCAATATGAATAATAGCCATATTGTCATTTGCTTTTTCACCTATAGTAAAGGCTGAAAGCACATTTCCCACATAAACAGCTATGCCAATAAAGTCAAGTTTGCTGCTGTTAGTTAAAAGCTCTTGTATTGCTTTTAGTTCATATCTAAGATAACCTTTGCAGTCATTTTGCTTGCACCATTCGCAGGCAGCCTTCAGACAATCTTCAAAATTCCTTTCATCTATAAGCTCAGTGTGATAGTTATTGTTTTTTATAAAATTATTATAGTGATTTTTCTTAGAATGGAGTTTTTTTCCTGAAAGAGATATAAGCTTCGAGCTATCATAAATATAATCAAAATTATCTCTATCCTCTTCAATATGAAAAGCTTCTCCGTATATTTCCTTTAAATCTTCAATAAAAGGTTCTTCAGCATCTTTAAATAAATATTTCATATTAGTTTCTTTTTTGTGATTTAAAAGCATTTCTACAATTTCTTTTAGGTTTTCTTTCTTATATCCTATAGGCTGCATAAAATGATAATCACCGTGAAAATCCAGTTTTTTAACTATAAGTACTTCATTGTATATAGAGTACTGCACATCAAGACCTTTTCTCCATATAAACAAATTTATAAAAGAGTACTCGCAAGTTAAAAAGCTATAAGGCTTTAAATATTTATCAAAAATTAGTTTATCTTCAAGAGTTAACGGTTCAAAGTTTAACATATTAATTGCTCCTTTGCTCTATCATAAATATTATACGATATTGAGAAATAGGTTACAAATTGAAAAATATTAAATTTTTATTAAAATTCTTATTTAATCATTCTAACATATTATTAACTAATTGATTGGTACTTATATAGCTATTTTACTAATTTATCAGAGTATAAATAGGTTTCATTCAGGTTAATTTAATATTGAAGCCGACTTAAATTAAAAAATTAATGTAAGAACTGGAGGCGGAAATATATGAAAAAGATTGCAGCTCTTGTTATGACAGCGTTATTGGTTAGTTCGATATCGGGATGTACAAATAGAAATACTGGATATAGAAATCAAAGTTACGATACAAATAGAGGAATAAACCAAGGAACAACTCAAGGAACAAGGACTGGATATGGAACTACAAATATGGGAATAACTCAGGGCACTTATAGGGACGGTATATATACTGCAGAAGGGACTAGAAGCGGAAATACAAATCAAGCCGCAACAGTCGTTATATCAGGTGGTCGAATTACAGATATAACTTTGAGAACTATAGATGCTCAAGGAAGAGATATTAACACTAATACAGGAACAGGTACAACAACAGGTACAGGAAACACTGCAAATGCTCCTGGTACAGGATTCTATGGCACTCCTGGAGCCACAACAGGAGGAGCTAATGGTGGAATGTCTGGAAATGCTGTGGGAGCACCTAGAGGAAATACGGGCAATATTAATGGTGATAATGGCACCATGTCAAACGGAATAGTGGATGGAACAGCAGGAGGAGTGAACCAAGGTTGGACTACAGGTGGTACAGGAACAACTGCTGGAATGGGAAATACCGATAGAATAAGAAGAGAAATTGCAACTGCAATGATTAATCAGCAAACTGCTGATGTAGCACTTAATGGGAATGATACAAGGGAAGCAAGAAACTGGAAACTTGCAGTAAGAAGAGCACTAGATAAGTCAAGAACTGGAGGAACTACCGGTGGTGCAGCAGGAACAACTACAGGAGGAACAACCGGTACAGGTACACGTGTGCCAGCATCTACAGGCGGGACTGGTGGAGCAGGAAGATAAATTCATAAAATTTCCAAAGCCGTAACTGTTGTTACGGCTTTATTATTAGCTTTTGGTTATTATTGGTGTATAGATATAATCAGGAAAAGGAAAACTTTTAATATAGTTGTTAAATTGCAAATTGATGAGGAGGTTTTTATATGAGTGAAATCATAAACAATAGAGAATACAGGCAGAAGATTCTTAAAGAGCTTATTATGGAACTTCATAACGGCAAAAGTGCGGATGAGATAAAAGAAAGATTTGCTAAGCTTATAGAAGGTGTGACCCCTTCGGAAATATCTGAGATGGAGCAGGCGCTAATAATGGAGGGCATGCCTCTTTCAGAAGTGCAAAGGCTTTGTGATGTGCATGCTGCCGTATTTAAAGGAAGTATAGAGGAAATTCATAAAGCAGATATTAAGAAGCCTGAGGATATGCCAGGACATCCTATCCA
>CAZMQY010000447.1:0-2672 GCA_964568335.1 uncultured Clostridium sp. | reverse complement strand
AAAATTAATATATCCAAAATATTTAAAAGGGCATAAAAAGCTGCCAAATACTTTAATTGTTGTAAGCAGCCTAGAACAGATAAAAGCAGTTAAAGACAGTTTATTAAGCGCAGGTTTAGTAGTGGATATGTTTAAAAAACAAGGCTCCATAAAGCCTGAAGAGCTTATTGAGCTAGAGTATGAAAAGCTATATTTAAAAGTGCCTAATATTATAAAAAATGAATTTGACTATGTATGTGGGATTATTGAAGGACTGCTTCCACATATAGAAGGAATAGTAACAGCAAATTTAGGCATTATCAGAAGATTTAAAGATAAAATTGATATAATTGGGGACTATAAGCTAAATATTTTTAATAGTTATGGTTTTAACTTCTATAAGGATTATATTTCTGGTGCTGCCATAAGTATTGAGTTAAATAAAAAGGAACTTGGAGAAACTATTAAAAATAAAGAACTGCCTGCTCAAGTAAAACTTTACGGCAGGGAGGAGCTTATGGTAAGTGAGTACTGTCCTATAGGAAGCGTACTTGGCGGAAAAAGCAGCAGCAGCTCCTGCTGTGAGGAGTGCAGCAAAGGAAATTATGTGTTAAGAGACAGAAAAAATGAGGAATTCATATTAAAAACTGATAAGTTTTGCAGAAGCTATGTTTATAACTCGGTAGCTACAAATTTACTGCCACATATGGGGGAATTTAAAAAGATTGGAATTGCTTCTTTTAGATTAGATTTCTTGGATGAAACTTATGAAGATGCACTAAAAATCTTAAAATCTTACAAAGAGAGCAGCTGGCAAGGTGAATATATAAACTTTACCAGGGGTCATTATAAAAGGGGTGTTGAATAATTGAATGAAAAAGCTTTAAGAGTACTGGAATACTATAAAATAAAGGAAATGATAAAAAATTATACTCAAACAACAGCGGGGAAGGACTTAATTGATTCTTTAAAGCCTTATGATAATATATATGAGGTTAGAGAACATTTAGAGGAAACTAAAGAAGCATTGCATCTTCTTGGTAAAAAGGGAAGTCCTCCCTTTGAAGGCTTATATGATGTAAGAGAAGGAATAAGCAGGGCTGAAAAGGTATCAACACTTATGCCGGGTCAGCTTTTAAAGATTGCTAATATGCTTAGATGTGCAAGAAGGTTTAAGGATTATATAAGCCATAAGGAGGAAGAAGAGTCCTTTAGAGTAATAGAGGATATATGCGAAGGTCTTGTACCTTTAAAAAAGCTAGAAGATGATATTTTGATAGCCATAGCTAGCGAAGATGAGATATCTGATAAGGCGAGCAGCACACTTTACAATATAAGAAGAACGTTAAAAGACAAGAATGCTTCTATTAAGGATAAGGTAAATTCTCTTATAAGGAGTAATTCAAAGTTTCTGCAGGATAACCTTTTTACTATAAGAGGAGATAGATATGTGCTTCCGGTTAAAGCTGAGCATAAGGGTTCAGTTCCAGGGCTTGTGCATGATCAAAGCTCTTCAGGTTCTACTCTTTTCATTGAGCCTATGAGTTTGGTTAATTTAAATAATGAAATTAAAGAATTGATGCTTAAGGAAAAGGCTGAAATAGAAAGAATATTGACAGAGCTTTCCTCGAAGGTATATGACAATATTATTGTTGTTAAGAACAACGCTAATATTGTTTGGGAATTGGATTTTATTTTTGCTAAAGCTAGATTTGCCAGTGAAAATAATTGTACTTGTCCTGCCGTTAATGATAATGGCGTTGTAGATATAATAGAAGCAAGGCATCCACTTATAGACTCAAAGGTTGTGGTTCCAATAAGCGTTTATTTAGGAAGAGAATTTACATCTCTGGTTATAACGGGACCTAACACTGGTGGTAAGACAGTAACCCTAAAAACTGTGGGCCTGCTGCATTTAATGGCCCTTAGCGGAATAATGATACCTGCTAGAGAAAATTCTACTGTAAGCTTTTTTGAAGAAGTTTATGCTGATATTGGAGATGAGCAGAGCATAGAGCAAAGCTTATCTACATTTTCTTCTCATATGAAAAATATTGTTAATATTATAGAGAAGGCCGACAATAGAGCATTAGCTTTATTCGATGAGCTTGGTGCAGGAACAGATCCTACAGAAGGAGCGGCGCTTGCAATGTCCATTTTAGAAAACTTGAGAAGCAGGGGGACTAGAATAGTTGCTACAACTCACTACAGCGAGCTTAAGGGCTATGCCTTGAAAACTACTGGTGTTGAAAATGCTTCTGTTGAATTTGATGTGGAGACCCTAAGACCAACCTACAGGCTGCTAATTGGAGTTCCAGGGAAGTCGAATGCTTTTGAGATATCAAAGAGACTAGGATTGCCTGAGTATATAATTAGTGTAGCTAGAGAAAATATTTCTACAGATACGCTTAAGTTTGAGGAACTTATTCAGAGCCTTCAAGAAAAAAGCATTAAGGCTGAGAATGATGCAAGAATTTCTGAGAGCCTAAAGCTTGAGGCAGCTAAGCTTAAGGATAAATATGAAGAAAAGCTGTTCAACTTTCAAAAGACAAGGGATAATGCAATAATTAATGCTCAAAGGGAAGCAAAGAGACTCATAAAGGATGCTAAAGAAGAGGCTGATGAAATACTTAAAAACATGAGAGAGCTTGAGAGATTAGGCTATTCCTCTGATGCTAGGCAAAAGCTTGAGG
>CAZMQY010000446.1:0-2692 GCA_964568335.1 uncultured Clostridium sp. | reverse complement strand
GTAATAACTACTGAGGAGTTAAGCGAAGGCTATGTTAATAAAAGGCTTAAGGAATTTAGTAATACATCATCAGTAAAAAATGTTACAACTAATAAAGTTTATAAAATAAATGGAAATGGTCAGCATATAGCAGTTTTAGATTTTGGTATTAAAAGCAACATACTCAAGTCCTTCAAAGAAAGAGGTTGCGGCTTGACTGTATTTCCAGCAGATACATCCTATGATGAAATATTAAAGATCAATCCTGATAAGATATTTTTATCCAACGGACCAGGAGACCCTGAGGATTTGCCACAAGTTATAGAAAGTATAAAAATGCTCATAGGAAAGAAGCCCATAGCGGGTATTTGTTTAGGTCATCAGCTTTTAGCTTTAGCTCTTGGAGGAAAAACAGCAAAATTAAAATTTGGACACAGGGGCTGCAATCATCCAGTGAAGGATTTAGAAGCAGACAGAGTTTATATAACCTCGCAGAATCACGGGTATTATGTTAAAGAACTTCCAGAAGAAGTTGTCGCTACTCATATTTTCAGCGTTCAGTATCATCCAGAAGCATGCCCAGGACCAATGGATGCGGATTATATCTTTGACAAATTTTTAGAGCTATAGGGGGAATGTTTATATGCTAAGAAATGAAGACATCAAAAAAGTTTTAGTAATAGGTTCCGGACCTATAATAATAGGACAGGCAGCTGAATTTGATTATTCTGGAACACAGGCCTGCGAAGCTCTTAAAGAAGAAGGTGTAGAGGTTGTACTTGTTAACAGCAATCCTGCAACTATAATGACTGATAAGGAAGTAGCACATAAGATTTATATAGAGCCTTTAACTGTAGAATTTGTTGAGAAGATAATTGCCAAAGAAAGACCAGACAGCGTAATTGCAGGCATGGGAGGCCAGACGGGACTAAACTTAGCAGTAGAGCTTTATGAAAAAGGAATACTGGAGAAATATAACGTTAAAGTAATTGGTACTTCAATTGAAGCAATTAAAAAGGGTGAAGACAGAGAACTGTTTAGAGCAGAGATGCAAAAGATAAATCAGCCTTGCATCGAAAGTGAAATAATAAATGATATGGAAAGCGGCAAGGCATACAGCAGAATAATAGGATATCCTGTTATAGTAAGACCTGCCTACACCCTTGGAGGAACTGGCGGTGGAATTGCGGAAAATGAAGAAGAGCTTGAGGTTATACTGGCTCAAGGACTTCAGCTAAGTACAATAGGACAATGTTTAGTTGAAAAGAGTGTTAAGGGCTGGAAGGAAATCGAATATGAAGTAATGAGAGACAGCAAGGGTAACTGCATAACTGTTTGCAACATGGAAAATGTAGATCCAGTGGGCATACATACTGGAGACAGCATAGTTGTGGCTCCAAGCCAAACTTTGTCTGACAGGGAATATCAAATGCTGAGAAGCGCAGCCATAGATATAATAAACCACATCGGAATTCAGGGAGGCTGCAATGTTCAGTTTTGCCTGAATCCTGATAACTTTGAATATGGCGTTATAGAGATAAATCCAAGAGTTAGCCGTTCCTCAGCCCTGGCTTCAAAGGCTACAGGCTATCCTATTGCAAAGGTGGCCGCAAAGATTGCTCTTGGCTACGGACTGGATGAGATAAAAAATGCAGTAACTGAAAAGACCTTTGCCTGCTTTGAGCCTTCACTGGATTATGTAGTAGTAAAGATTCCAAAATGGCCCTTTGACAAGTTCTATGGTGCAGACAGGCAGCTTGGAACAAAGATGATGGCAACTGGTGAGGTTATGGCTATAGGAAATAGCTTTGAAGCAGCCTTTCTAAAAGGAATTCGTTCTCTAGAGCTTGGAACCTATACACTAGAGCATAAAGGAATGCAAAAATTAAGCCTTGAAGAATTAAAAAGCAGAGTAATGTGTCCAGATGATGAGAGAATATTTGCTCTAGCTGAAATGATAAGAAGAGATTACAGAGAAGAGATGATATCTCTAATAACAGGTGTGGACAGCTTCTTTGTAAAGAAAATAAAAAACATTGTAGAAAAGGAAGAACTTTTAAAGAGCATAAGCCTTGATAAAATTTCAAGAGAACTACTATATGAGCTAAAAGCAAAAGGCTTTTCTGATAAAGGAATTGGAGATCTTTTAAAAGTAAGTCCGGATGAAATATATAAATTGAGAATAAAATGGGACATAACTCCTGTCTATAAAATGGTAGATACCTGCGCTGGAGAATTTGAAGCCATGTCTCCATACTATTATTCTACCTATGATATGTATGATGAAGTAGAGGTTAGTGATAGAAGAAAGGTGATTGTTATAGGCTCAGGTCCTATAAGAATAGGACAAGGAATAGAGTTCGATTATGCTTCTGTACATGCCATTAAAGCCTTAAGAAAAATGGGCATAGAAACTATAATCATAAATAATAACCCTGAAACAGTAAGCACGGACTTTGATATATCTGATAAGCTTTACTTTGAACCCCTTACAGAAGAAGATGTACTGAATATTATAGACAAAGAGAAGCCTTATGGGGTAATTCTTCAGTTTGGCGGTCAAACTGCCATAAAGCTTGCCAAGTTTTTAAAGGAAAAGGATATATATATATTAGGAACATCCTCAGAGCAGATTGATGCTGCAGAAGATAGAGAAAAATTTGATGCTCTTCTTGAAAAATTAGATATTGAAAGACCTAAGGGAAAGGCAGTA
>CAZMQY010000445.1:0-2726 GCA_964568335.1 uncultured Clostridium sp. | reverse complement strand
ATTTAGGCTTGGCTGCATTCTTTTGTGGAATATTATTTCCTTTTATCGAAAAGTCATACTTTGAAAGAGAAAGAGTAGTAAGTTCATCAAGTAATAATATATATACTATAAACTTAAATGCAGACCATAATGCGATAAAGCAAAAGATGGAGATTAGCCAACATACAAAGCTTGAAAATTTCCAAGCTGATTTTAATCATTTTGGAATCATAAATAGACTATCTTACACGTTCCTGACAAATGACAGTAAAGGAATTGTTTTGTATAGAGTAAATTATAATAGTGACAAAAATAAATATACTATAAAAACAACCAAAGTGGATCAATGGCCTCAATATAACAGGTTAATTAGTGAGGAGCAATTCTTTTATGGTATAAAAAACCTAGACTTAAAGAAAGCAATTCCAAAAGAAGAATATCCCTACTATACAGTTAGATGTCGTGGAGATTACTCAGGATGGTCAGTAAAGGATTTTGACAACTATTTGATTACGGATAAAGGATTTAAGCAGATTAATGACGAGGAATTGCCTGTTGAAGGATATGTCTTTTGGGTTCATGGCAATAAGAGAACTGATGAAGGAGACCACATAAGTTACAGTAGTGATAATAACAGAGCGTATATTCTATCTAACAGCAGATGATGTAAATTAACATATGCATATAAAGAAAAAAATAGGGATGCCTTATAAATCTAAAAGCCAGTTAAAGCCATATACTTATGACGTAATAGTAATGTAGTACAAAAAATGAGTTTTTTTAAAGTAGCCTAGCTCGGAGTTAAGCTGCGTATAAACAAAACGCTCACCTCATCTTTGGCTTGAGAAGATAGCCAAAGAACATTTCCCCACCGGTGCAAGCACAGCTAGGTGGTATTCCTCTGGGGTCCAGTTCAGGAACGTCTTGGGTGCGAAACGCTATATATAATTTTGTATGAGCATAGTGACAGCTCAAAGTTTTTTAATTATTTTATTATGATACAATAGTAAAATTTTAAGTAATAATTTTTAATAGGAGGAAAACATGTTTAATAATAATGATAGATTCGAAACTGTATATCAGCAGGGTAATTTACACGCTACAAGATATTTGTTGATAATGAAACAGGAGTCAACTATTTATTTGCAAGTGAAGGCTCCAGTGGCGGTCTTACTGTACTGGTAGATAAAGATGGAAAGCCAGTGGTTACACAAGTTAATAAGTAATAACTTAAATGGCATGCAATTATTAACTATGAGAAATAAACAAAGGGGGATACATATGGGCAATAATAAAGGTATTAATAGAGGACTATTTGGCGCAATTCTTGGGGGCATTAATTTTTTATTTAACTAATGTATAAACAGGAATTTGAATAGAAGTTTATTTATATATGATTAAAGGGGAGAATCATGAGAAGATTGAAAAAAGTTTTAAAGATTTCACTATGTGTTGCAATCGCATTGTGTCTTTTAGGTTATGGACTTATTAGACTGCTTATCACACCAGAAAAGGTAGTTGGGAAAGGCCAGCTTAAAGAGCTTACGTCAGAGGAAAAAATTGAGGATTTTAGATATGCCTATGATATTCTTAAAGACTCCTTTCCTTTTTTTAAAGTAGAAACGGATAAGACAGACTTTGACTGGCTGGGTAACAAGGAAGGGTTTGAAAAGCAAATTGCAGCAACAAAAAGTAATGAAGAGTTTTACTACACATTAAGCGGAATTGTAAAGATGATACAAAATGGACATACTGGAGTAGTGGCACCCAGCAGGTACTACAGTATGGCACAAAGTTATAATGATATTATGAGTCGCCCCTGGGATACGGTACTGAACCAGAGCGGTGTTAAAAATAAGTATGAAGCTTGGAAAAGCATTGTTAAGGAAAGTACATTAGTGCTGCCTGTTAAAATACAATACATAGAAGGTAAGTACATAGCAGCTGAAGATTATAATAATATAAAAAAGGGCTATGTTTTGGAAACTATTAATGAGAAGCAGATAGATGATTATTTTAAAAGTAACTTAGACAAGTATTATCTTACCTATGATTATAAAAGAAATAAGCTCTATGTAAGTTCTAATATGATACTAGCTGAGGAGGATAAGGAATATAGAGCTGTCTTTACAACTAAGTCTGGAGAGAAAATTACTGAAAAGCTTACCCCTATTGCTTATGAGCAGAAGAGTTCAGCTGCACTTGAGAGCTCTGCCTATGAACAGAGAATAATTGAGAAAAATAAGGTAGCTTATTTAAAGGTTAAATCCATGTCTAGTAGAGCAATTATAGGTGATCACACACTGATTATGGAATTCTTTAAAAGCATAAAGGACTATCCGTATCTTATTATTGATATTAGAGGAAATGGTGGCGGTACTGATAGCTATTGGAAGAATAATGTAGTGGCCCCGCTAATAGCTGAAAAAAGAAGCAGTGTTAATGCAATGGCTTACAGGGGCAACTATATAAAGCCTTTTTTGAGGAGCAGAGGCATAATGACTAAGCCTATAAGTGAGTTACCAGAGCAGTTTAAAAGTGAATACACTTCAGACATGCAAAGGTTTATTACCACTCCTACTTCAGTAAGTCCAGAAAACTCAGTAGGCTTTAAGGGAAAGATCTTTCTACTGGTAGATAACGCAGTATACTCTTCTTCAGAGTCCTTTGCAGCCTTTTGCAAAGGCACTGGTTTTGCCGAAATAGTCGGTACAAACACCGGTGGTGATGGTATAGGTATAGATCCT
>CAZMQY010000444.1:0-2730 GCA_964568335.1 uncultured Clostridium sp. | reverse complement strand
AGTGGTAATCATAATCTGGCTGAGGAATTGACCCAGGAGACCTTCTATAGAGCGCTCCTGGCATTGCCAAAATTTCGCAGAGAAGCCTCCTTAAAAACTTGGCTTTATGCTATTGCACGCAATACTTATCTTAGCAAAATGCGCTCAAAAGGTAATGACTTCTTGCCACTTGATGAGGAACTTCTATCTTTAGAATCTAGTGATACTGACCCTGCAGATAAACTTATAGAAAGTGAACAGAAAGAACTTGTGAAAAATGTTGTACATAGTTTGCCGGAAGCCTACAGGACGGTTGTCATACTTAAAGAGTTTGAAGAACTAAGTTATACAGAGGTAGCCGCCATATTAGGAAAGTCTGAAAATTGGGTTCGAGTAACGCTTTTTAGAGCCAAACAGAAACTTAAAGAAATATATCCTGATGCAGAGAGGAGGACTAAAAGTGAGGATTAACTATTGTAAGCTAGTAGAGGATCTTATGCCGTTATACTGCGATGAACTTACATCAGATGAAACAAAAGATTTTATCAAATGGCATCTTGCTGAGTGCACTGTTTGTAGTAATAAGTATAAAAATCCTTGCAGTGAAATACCTGTTGCTAATTTAGATACAGCTCAAGGCACTCCAGAGGATAAATTTAAATCAGCTAAAAGCTTTCTTCTTAAAGTTAGAAAACGCATGTACTTGGCTGGTATATTTACCCTGATAATAATGCTAATGGTTGGTGGGGGAAGCTTTTTATATGGTACAGGATTAAATAAGGATGCCCCAATAAAGGTCAAATCAGCAGAGGATTTTGCATATAGAGTTGTCCCTGGATGGCAGAGAGCTCAGAATTCAGGACAAATTATAGATTTAGGAATATCAAAGCCCATTCCAGGAACAGCAGCAGTAGTAACCTTTGAAAAGGTTTGGTACACACCATCCTATACTTATGTACTTTACACTGTAAAAGAGCCAAACAAAAAATACCTTATGTCATTTGCTAAAGATATCGATACGCCACCTGATAGAAATATGAAAAGTAATTCATCAATGGAGCCCTTTAGCCAAAGATTTGGTGGTATTTCATCTGAAGGCTATCATCAAGTTATGGTTTTCTTAGGATACAAAACTCCAGTTCCAGCTAATGAACTTAATCTGACAGCTTCAAACTGGATGCCGCCAAGAATATCTATAAATGCAGATAAAGCTGTAGATGATAAAGTTACAGTAACACTGCCTTTATCTGATGAATTCCTTTTAGAGAAATCTGAAAATATAAAGCTAAGCAAGAGCTACAGCTGGGGAGAAAGAGAACTTAATTTAACTGGATTAGAAGTTGTGTCCTCGAAAACTCTGCTCCATGGAGAGGTGAAACTTAAGCAAGGCGAAACACTACAAGGTATAAGTGGAACAATAAAATGCGGTGATCAATCTACATCCCTTAGCTATGAATCTATTGTTCCAGGTGATAAACCTGATTCCTTCAAATTTACGTTTTATGCAAATCCTTTGAATAAATGGCCTAGTGATATATCCTTGGAGATCTCGTCAATTGAGTTTAAAACTCCCGGTGTCTTAACACTTCCTGTTGATTGGTCATCCTATGTAGATAAAAATAAAAAAGTAATGGTACCTGAAAGCCAAGATGCTTCAGTGAATTTCTTTGACAGCACAATCAAACTTTGGAATATACATCCTAAGCAATTTATTGATATTGAGATTGCTAAGCCGAAGAAAAACAACAAACCTTACATTACTATGTCTCCCCACGCATGGATAGATCATGCAAATAATTATGCTCAAGGGATTAAAGTTACCAACGAAAATGGCCAGATGCTCAGCATAGGTGGTTCGTCTGAAGGAAACATTGGAGGAGATAATAAAGTCGGCATAGGAATTGGAATTGATAACGAAGACTCCTTATGGAAGAGCAGCAAGAAAATTACTATAATAATTACTAACCCTATTGCACAGCTAGTAGTTAACGAGAAATTTGATATCAAATAAAAATCTACTAAAGATGAATTTATATATCCCATCTTATATTTTAGAGATGTATCAAATTATAGGTATTGGTTTTTATAATTCCAAATCTTTTAACTAAAATTAAAAGAGCTGTACTATAGACTGTAACCTAAGCAGTCTATAGCGCAGCTCTTTAGCACCTTTGAATCAATAACACTGCAGGAAACTCCCGTAAGGCAATACCATTAAGGCAGAGCATTCAGGAAGAAAAGAAGATAAATTCTTAAGAAGTTAAGAATTTTAGAATCAAAGAATTTATATGTTTTACTTCTTTAGAAGGAAGGAAGTTGCTGTTTTTTATAACTTTATTAATCACATTTATTGTTTACGGAAATATACTTTCAAAATAAAATTACTTGCATTTTTTTAAATAAAAAAAGCTTCTCAGAAACTCTGAAAAGCCTTTTCTTTGGTGCGACGGAGAGGATTCGAACCCCCGACCAACTGGTTCGTAGCCAGCTACTCTATCCAACTGAGCTACCATCGCATATTATAAAATTTAGATAAAAACACCTAAACTAGTTAGGTGCTTTTATGGCGGAGACGATGGGATTCGAACCCATGCTAGAGTTACCCCTACTAACGGTTTAGCAAACCGTCCTCTTGAGCCACTTGAGTACATCTCCAAAAATATTAAAATGGCGGAAAGACAGGGATTCGAACCCTGGGTACGGTCACCCGTACGCCGGTTTTCAAGACCGGTGCCTTAAACCAACTCGACC
>CAZMQY010000443.1:0-2733 GCA_964568335.1 uncultured Clostridium sp. | reverse complement strand
CAACCTGTTTCTAAGAATTTCATAGGCATTCACTTTCATATTAAGGATATTCCTGTTGATTGTATGCTGTTATCCAGAGAAGATTTTATGTCAGAGGCTATATTAAATGAATTTTTATTGGTGCATCTTAATTGTAAAATACTATACGATAAAAACAATATAATAGCGGACCTCTTAAAGAGGATTCAAATCACTTGGTCAATTCCCAAGGAATTATCAGAATTTGAAAGAATATTATTTAGATTTACATTTAAGCATATACTCGATAAATTGAAGCACAGATTACATGATAATGAACTCTATACTAAGTATTTTATTTATTCTCAATTTGATTTGTTTTTATCGTGTTATGCTCGAATTAAAGGCTGGGAAGCTGGAAAACCTAAATTGCACCTAAGCCTTATTAAAAATCAAGAGCCTAACTTATTTAATATAGTTTCAAGCTTATATTCGGAAAATTGTTTAGAAGTGCAATTTGAGTTGCTTAAGCAATGCGCAACTTACATGCTCGACTCTATTGGTGGTTTATGGAATGAAAATGAGATTTTATTTCATTTGTTACCTGATGGTAAAAACGATGAAGATGAGCAGAACGAGATTTTAGAAATACTATTTGATCCTCATCCCAGATAGATCAAACTCATTTATTCTTATAACTACAGACTTTTACTGAGATTTATAATGTCGTAATGTAAGCAACAGTAGTTATTACCGCTAACAGGAGGACTGGATCGGATCTTTACTAGAATGATAAGTTTGGTTTTACACACAAATTAATCCCTCCAGCTTCGGCTAGAGGGATTTTTGCTTATAGAGCGATTTTGCACTTGGCCTATTATGTTTGCCATTAGGCTCTAAGTGCTGACTCCATAAAGATCAGCAGCTCATCAATTTTCGTTTTGTAATCCTCAAAATCCTCTGTGTCTAGGATTTCATTAACGTTATTTAATATATGGGATATAATTCTAAAGACGAATTCCGGAGATAAGTCTGAGCGTATTTTGCCGTTATTGATACCCAGGCGAATCAATCCAGATACATATGAATCATTATTAACATTGTATTTGGTCATAACCTTTAAGAATATTGGGCTTCCTCTTTCTCTCATCAACATTGTTGAAAATTTGGCATACAGAGGGTTGATTTCTCCAAATTCAAAGCCTAAGGTAATGCCTTTCTTCAATATTTGAAAAACGTCACCTTTTAGATCATTTGGTCCCAATCGCTCTGCAATAAATGCTTTTTTCTTTTCAAGGAGAATGCCTGCTATGGCTATGTATAGAGCATCTTTGTTTTCATAATAGTGATAGAAAAGACCTTTGCTGACTTTTGCTTCTTGAAGAATTCTGTTAAGTGAAGCATCTTCAAATCTATGCTTTCCAAATTCATTTATAGCCGCTGCCAATAATTGTTCTTTTTTCTTAAATCCTTTATCCAAGTATGTACTCCTCTGTTAGTAGATTTTCACACCTTCAGATTATAAAAGTAAATTGTTGTTATAACCAATAATATTGATAAAATAGCTCTAAGAACCACACCCAGCCAATATGTCATTTTTGAGGATTGCATCTTATGCACAACTGCCGATGCCTTTTTGCTGAACTGGTCATAGAAGAATACCATTCCAATTGGTTTTAGTGAGCCTATGGTTAAAACTACTGCCAATATCCAGACGGGAGCTATTTGAAGCTGAAATGCATAAAACCACACAAGAGCGATGGATAAAATCCCTATAACCCCGCCATAAAAATACCATTTGGGGCGAATTCCCTTTAAATTGGCTTCATTTTCTGCTGCAAAAATAACTCAGGCTTAATCACTTGAATAATCGTCCACGTTACACTTCCCACTGATAACACTGCTAATAGAGAGATTATAAACCACATACTACCACCTCTAAATCGTTCAAAATAGACCGACTGGTCTATTTTGATATTACAGTATCTAAAAGCAATTGTCAACATGTCCATTTAGTACACCGTTACATGGATGATTTATGATTGATGTCAAAATTCATAAACCTCTTTACTCTTGGATAACCGTGACTATAGCTTGGATGGGGCAGGTTAAGGAGATTATTTTGTGGAAAAATTTACGATAAATAGGTTTATTTTGACAAATACATATGCTAAACTAGAGCTAGTATCAAAAGATTCTATTTAAGATGATATGTGTTTTTGTAACAAGAGTTAAGGGTCATTTTCTTTATTTTGATGCATATGGGGAGGGTACGATGAGTATAGAAAAGTTGGAGAAGTATTTTGACAAGTTGACAACATCACCTAAAGTACATGAAGCTATTTTATATTGTGAAAATCGCAATGGGGACTTTACATGGTCAAAAAGCTATGGAGATAAAACTCTAGATACACCTATGGTTGCTGCCAGCATTACAAAACTGTTTACAACCACGTGTATATTAAGATTATATCAAGAAGGTAAGCTGAAACTCGATGACAAGATTACGGAGTACTTTGATACAGACTGTATTATAAACCTCCATTCCTATAAAGGAACAGATTATTCACAAGACCTAACCATAAATAACTTATTGCATCATACCAGCGGACTTCCTGATTTTTATCTCGCGGGGAAAGATTCTATATACAACAAAGTAAAGACGACCGACTTTTCATATTCATTTCAGGATGAAATAGCTTGGACTAAATCGCTACAAGCGATTTTTCCACCTTCATCTGGCAACAAAGCCTTTTATGCTGATGTAAATTTTGA
>CAZMQY010000442.1:0-2735 GCA_964568335.1 uncultured Clostridium sp. | reverse complement strand
CAAATATGACATATGTCATAATCCTTTGCAACTGTCTTATGATAAATTTATTTTAAAGGATGAGGGGGGATAAAATGACTAACTTGCTTTCAGCTTTTACTGGAGCCTTAATAGCTATTATGATTCTTTTCAATGGAGCCTTGTCAAATGCCACTGGAAACTACATAGCCACTGTAATAGTTCATATTATTGGGCTTATCTCTATTATTCTGGCGCTTTTGATAACCAAATCAAAGCTCAAGCTTAAGAAGGGACTTCCCCTGTACTTGTATAGTGCTGGTGCCATAGGTGTGTTTACTATTCTTTTCAATAATCTAACCTTTAAGACACTTGGAGTATCTATAACTTTGGCACTGGGTTTGCTTGGGCAATCTTTTGCTTCAATGGTTATTGATCATTTTGGCTTAATGGGGATGAAGGTAATCAAATTTGAGAAAAAGAAGTATATTGGGCTGGCATTTATAATTTTAGGCATATTCATAATGACTGTTTTTTAGGAGGGTATGTATGCTGTTTGTGTTTATAGCAATTCTTTCCGGAATTTCTGTTGTAGTTTCTAGAATCCTCAATTCTAATCTTGCAAAAGAAATTGGAATTTTTCAAGGAACTTTATTCAATTATGTTGTTGGTTTATTTTTTTCCTTTATATTTTTGCTTTTAAGCAATGAAATATCTTATGTACCTGCTTTAAGGCTGCAGGGAATTCCCTTTTGGGCATACCTAGGCGGTTTGACAGGATTGTTGGTTGTGGTATTGTCAAGTTATGTAACTCCGCGTATATCTGCCTTTTATTTAACTCTGCTTGTTTTTATTGGTCAGTTATTTGTTGGTATTATAATAGATTATTTTACCCTAAACAAACTGTCTATAGGCAAAATTATAGGCGGACTGCTAGTATTATTTGGACTTTCATACAATCTGCTAATTGATAAAAAGCAAGCAATACAAGCTATATCTATAGAGGAAAAATAAATGAACTGTATCAAAATACTTAATAAAGTCATTTTGATACAGTTCATTTGTTCTATACCTGCCAGCTAAAAAACATGATTAAGCTAAACACTATTTCAGCATATAGCTATTATTCAAAATCAAAGTATTATATAGGAACAGTACATCCTGGTCCTTGGAAAAGTCGATATAGTCCCCCAATAAATCAGTCCCAATATACCTAAGATCTATAAGGGTTATTTTAGAGTATCCATGAAGCAGAAGAGGTGCAATGCTGCTTCCAAAGGAATCACGGAATATTATAAGCTCCTTATCCGTTGTTGATACAGGATTGGTAACGGTCAGCACCGACTTGGCCCCTGACAGGAAAAAATCATAGGAGTCAATGGTGCCAAACTTGTCTGCCATGTATACCTTGCTGTAGGTCTTATCAATATGGTCAAATACTATTGCGTTTTCTATCATTTCATTGGTCAGGTACACTAATGTGTCAGGCTCAAGCCTGAGTGCTGCCTGTCCGTAATAGGAACCGTAGAATGGATATAGGGACTTTTCAGTATATTGAACATCCGTTGCATTAGCATCCTTTCTCATTTCCTTTAGCAGCTTATCTGCAATATCGATTATCCTGTCCTGGCTCCAGTGAATATCTGTTTTGTAATAGTCCTCCAAATCCAAGGAATGAAACACATCTATATAATTCATATTATTGACATTTTCCTTCATAATCTTAAGCAGCCTGTCATAGTCCATTGAAAGATAACCATTCCTAGCTGCTGCAAAGTAGTTCTTATCGGGTATTATAGCGTAGCTTACTTCCATGCCCTGAAGGTATTTATTATAGACCTCATTAAACTTTTTTGCTGCATTTATTATTGCATTTTCATTCAGAGGATACTCCATTTTATTAATGCTGCCATCTACTATATAAATGTCGTTATTGTCATTCTGGTTAAAAATATTAAACCTTGCAAAGGCTTTTAGCCCCCTTAATCTATCCCGAAAAACAAACTGGTCCAAGAAATACTTCTCGTAATCTTCAAACAGCTTTCCCTTTAAAAGCTTCTCCATAGAATAGGAAGGAGCTTTTGACAGGGTGCGCCGCTCACTGTAGGAAATCTCGGTATCCGGCATCAGAATATTTGCCAGCATAAGACCACATATTGTCCCGATAAAGCAGATTGTAATTACTATATCTTTCAAATTATTTTTCATGTTGTGACCTCACTGTTAGTTAAAAACGAAAATATAAAAACGGATTAAATGAGCCGTCAACTAAATACCCTGTAATAATTAAAAGCAATAAAATAATAATTACAGGCTGTAAAATATTTATTATTAGTCTGCCTCTATTATAGCTTATCAGCTTTTTTACAATTTTAGCCGCAAGAGGGGTGGCTCCTATGGATGCAATTATAAAAACTAGTCCATAGCTTTTTAAATAATAAATCGTAACAGGATTCCATAGCGGTACATTAAGCAGTCCAAACATACCCTTGAGGCTTTTGATTACCTCGCCCATGTTGTCCGCATTAAATATTACAAAGCTTATTATTATAATGAATATTACATAAAGATGTCCTACAAAGGACGGCAGTTTATCCAGGATTCCTTTTAGAAAGTATTTTTCAAGAACTAAAAACGCCGCAAAATATAGCCCCCAGAATATAAAGTTCCATTGTGCCCCATGCCAGAAGCCTGTCAGAAACCATACCACAATAATATTGCGGATCCATTTTATTCTGTTTAAACGGTTGCCTCCCATGGGAATGTACACATAATCC
>CAZMQY010000441.1:0-2739 GCA_964568335.1 uncultured Clostridium sp. | reverse complement strand
TCAAACCCTGGTCAAGTATTATCAAGAGAACAATTGGTAGATAAGGCTTTTGGAGCGAACTATGATGGTTTTGATAGAACGGTAGATACTTATATCAAAAATATTCGCCATAAAATAGAAAATAATCCTAAGGAGCCAAGATATATAATAACTGTTTATGGAATGGGATATAAGTTTATTTCAAACTCTACGGAGGTTGATCCCTAAATGAGCTTTAACTGCAGTTTGCGAGGGTGTGCGAGTAATCTGAAACTATCAGCATTTCCCACTAAATGGAGGAAAATATGAAAATATCATTAATGAAAAAACTATCTTTAGGCTTTCTTATGGCAGTGTTAGGTTCAATAATTTTAGCAAGTCTTATATCAAACTATACTGTAGGAAAAGAATTTAGGCTGTATTTGATTGATGAACATAAATCGAGAATAGATAATGTTATTAAAATTGTTGAAGACTTATATAAGAACCAGGTTTTACCTTCAAAAATAAATCAGGATGAACTGCAAAGGTATGCTGAAATGCAAGAGCTATATATTGAAGTTAAAGACTTAAATAATAATACTATATATTCCTCTGGAAATTCCCATCTGCAACATAAAACCATGATGGAAGGTATGATGGGCTCTATGATGCATAATTTTGCTGGGATGAATATTGGTGAGTATACTGAAGATAAATAT
Organism: uncultured Clostridium sp.; assembly: GCA_964568335.1. Taxonomy (GTDB): domain Bacteria; phylum Bacillota; class Clostridia; order Clostridiales; family Clostridiaceae; genus Clostridium_AT. The sequence goes on along the minus strand of CAZMQY010000441.1, from coordinate 2,059 downwards.
CCTTTAATTATTAATAATAAAAATATAGGTACAATAATAGTAGGCTACTTCGGGACTTCGTACCTTACTTCTGGTTCAGTCACTTTTATAAGCACCTTAAATCGCTCTTTTATATTGTCTGCTATTATTGCACTAATCTTTGGACTTATTATTAGTATAATTATTTCTAAACAGCTTTCTAAGCCTCTTGTAAATATAACAGAAACTGCAAATAAAATGAGAGGCGGAAACCTGGAGGTTAGGGCCATGCGCAATACAACTACCAAAGAGATAGCTGATCTTTCTAATTCTATAAATTATTTAGCAGCAACCTTAAAAAATCAAGAAATGCTTAGAAAAAGATTAACTTCTGATATGGCTCATGAATTGCGAACTCCTCTAACTACTTTAAAAACTCATATTGAAGCACTTATTGATGGCGTATGGGAGCCTACAACCGAAAGATTTGAAGATTTTTATGAGGAGATAGAGAGATTAACAAAAATGGTTGATAATCTTCGAAGCCTTTCAAGATTAGAGGAATCTAACCTTAATTTAAATAAAGGCAAGATTGATATTTCTAATGAATTAGAAAAGATTATAAATACTTTCAAACCACTTTTTATTAAAGAAAACTATGATTTAATAAGTCGCATCTCTCCAGAAATAGAGGCTATAATAGATAAGGATAAATTTAAGCAAATTATGCACAATTTACTGTCTAACGCTTATAAGTATTTAAAACCATGGGGGAAAGTTGAGGTTATTCTTAACAAAGCAAATGAAAGTATTCTTATTAAGGTTATAGATAATGGCATAGGAATCCCAGAAAAAGATCTACCTTATGTATTTGAACGTTTTTACAGAAGCGATTTATCTCGCAGTAAAAATACAGGTGGTTCTGGGATAGGTCTAACTATAACAAAAGCATTTGTTGAAGCTCACGGCGGAAGGATTTATGTCGAAAGCAAATTAGATGAAGGTACTACTTTTACTATTGAGCTGCCTAATACTGTGTAGACTTTATATAACTATATTAATACAGACCTGACAAATCAAAAGTCAGGTCTTTAATATGTTTGTGAGTCTATAACTTCTTTATCAACACCTTCTATGGTAACAACAATATTATTAGGCAAGCATACTATACTTTGATGGCCTTTGTCTACCCATCCTGTATCCGAACAAATAGCATTTGGGCAAACCTCTTTATCCATTTCAACCATTCTTACTTTTCCATTTTTAACTTCAACATATCCATTATTATTATTAAAAGTAAACTCATAGATTTTGCTTTCATTTATATTGTTCAATGGTATTTTTTTCTCTACTTTATTATCAACCTTAATTATGATATTACTTTTTTTATTATTTGCTTTGGCTATCATTACAACTCCTGCGGGCAAGATACTTAAGACTAAAAGTACTACAATAATTATTCTATCTAGTATTTTCAGTTTAAAAATTTTCATTTCTACTCCTCGCTGATTTTTATGCTTTAATTTAATTTTTCTTAATTATATCAGTAAAATATGAAGGACATATGAAGTTATTGCTAAGAAATATCATTATAAGCTCACTATAATATATTACAAAATTATATACTTGCCTATTTATTTTTGCAGCTGAGGAATAACTTTGCAAGGACCTATAATACCAGGCTGCTGTGCTAAAAGCGACTGGAAAATAATTAAAAACAATGTTTTTCAAACAATACTTGTTTTATTATAAAACATTGTATTTTGAGTAATAGTTTAAAAAAGCTTTGATAACCTTAATTATCAAAGCTTTTTTAACTCATTATAGAACTTCTATTCCTACAACTTCGTATCCTGCATCTTCAATAGCAAATTTGATATCTTCATCACTTACATCAGTAGATGCTTCTAGTACTGCTGTTTTAGCAGCTAAATTTACGTCAACATTTGTTACTCCGTTAAGTTCGCTTAAAGCTTCCTTAACATGTTTAACGCAGTGTCCACAGCTCATTCCTTCAACTAATATTTTCTTTTTCATTTTTTATTCCTCCTTGTATAAAATTATATATTTAAATATTTACATATTTATCTAACTGGTTTAA
>CAZMQY010000440.1:0-2747 GCA_964568335.1 uncultured Clostridium sp. | reverse complement strand
GCATAATGCCTAAAATCATTGCAGGCTTCTTGTCCATTTTTTCAGAAGCTTTGGACCATATGGGTTGAGATAGTATGGAAACAAGAAACTGCACCCCTATAATAATGGCAATCTGCTGACTGCTAAGCAAGAAGGTATAGGTAAAAACGTGCAAGCCAGTATTGGCTATCAGTGCAGAAGCTATGTTTGTAAACATGTATGCAAAAGCAACATATTTAAAGCTTTTGTTAAGAAATATTTCCTTAAAGGCTAACAATAACTTGGATAGCTTAGTTTCTTCAACTGTCTTTTGAACATGTTCATTGAGAATAGGTATATAATGTTTTGTTGAGAAAAAGCAAGCAATTGCAAAAATAACAATTATAATTGAGGAAAAAAGCCCCATGGCGCTATAGGAATCAGGGTTTAACTGCCCAGAAGGAAATTCTGGAGTGGAGCGGAAGAAAACAAACATTCCAAATACTGATACGAAGGCAAGTCCAAGTAAGAAGAAAATGGTCTTAATACCTTGGATATTAGTTCTCTCATTATAATCATTTGATAATTCCGCACCAAGTGCTGTATAGGGAGTTACATAAATTGTGCTAAAGGTTTTAATTATCAAAATTAAAATAAATATTATAGTGAATTTAAGATAGTCTGATAAATGAGAGTTTATATTCCATAGAAAATAATTAGATAGTCCTAGTCCTATGCCTCCAATAAGAAGGTATTGATGTCTCCTGCCAAAAATTTTTGACCTGGTTATGTCTGAAAAATATCCCATTAAAGGGTCTGTAACCGCATCCCATATAATACTAAGGCTTACAGCAAGTCCAACAAGACTGCCTGGAATGCCTAAAATGGCAGTGCAATAAAAAACTAGATAGGTTCCCATAACTTGATTAGCAACCCCTGTGCTGAAGTTTCCTGAGCCATAGCCAATCTTATCCATCAGAGGTATTTTTCTGTAGCTGCTTTGACGTTTACTCAATATAACACTCCTTGTAAAGTAATAATAGATTTTTATAATAATACATATATATGAAATAATATTAACATAATTAACTGCATCAATAAAACTAATATTGTTCGTAGTTAAGAATGTGATATGGGAAGTTTTCTTCAGCATAAGTTCAATTATTATTAAAATGTCAAATATTATATAGATTTTAGCAGGAATAATGATAATATAATAGAATTATAAATATAAATATGTAAATGATGCAAGATGTACATCTCATTTGATAGAGGGGGGATATATAAATGAAGAAGGTTCTTACTACTTGTGGTTATTGCGGTTGTGGGTGCAATTTCTACTTAAATGTGGAGGACAATGAAATCCTTGGCGTTACTCCTAAAAGTGACCATCCCGTCAGCAAGGGCAAGCTTTGCGTTAAAGGCTGGCAAGGCTATAGCTTTGTTAACCATAAGGATAGATTAAGGCAGCCTTTGATGAGAAGGCAGGATGGCAGTTTTGAAGAAGTTTCCTGGAATACCGCACTTTCATATATTGCAAAATCACTAAAGAGTATTATTGACAAAAATGGTTCTAATGCTATCGGTTTATTATCTTCAGCACGATGCACCAACGAAGAGAATTATCTTATGGTAAAGCTTGCACGGGCGGTATTGCGTACTAACAATATAGATCATTGCGCCCGTCTCTGACATAGCCCTACAGTAGCTAGTTTAGCTACAGCTTTTGGAAGTGGAGCTATGACTAATTCTATAGAGGAATTAGAGAATGCGGAGGTTATTTTTGTTATTGGTTCCAATACTACAGAGCAGCATCCTATGATTGGTATGAGAATAATAAATGCAGTTAAGAAAAACAAGGCCAAGCTTATTGTTGCAGATCCAAGAAGAATACCCCTTGCTGAAAATGCTCAAATATATGCACCTATTTTGCCAGGCAGCAATTTGGCATTTATCAATGGCATACTAAACGTGATTATTAATGAAAATCTAATGAATAAGGATTTTGTAAGCAGCCTAACTGAGGGTTTTGATGATTTTAAAGAATCAATAGAGAATTATACTCCTGATAAGGTTTCATCTATTACTGGAGTATCTGAAGATTCAATAAGAGAAATTGCAAGATTATATGCTAGGGCAGAAAGAGCCTCTATAGTTTACGCTATGGGTGTAACACAACACATTACTGGAACGAAAACAGTTGGTGCTATCGCCAATCTTGCCCTGTTAACTGGACATATTGGACGAGAATCTACAGGGGTAAATCCATTAAGAGGTCAAAATAATGTTCAAGGTGCTTGTGATATGGGAGCGCTGCCTAATATGCTCCCAGGCTACCAAGCCTTGAGAGATGAAAACACAGTTAATAAATTCGCTGAGATTTGGGGGAAAGACTTTGCTCATGAAAGCGGGATGACCTTGGGACAAATGATGGATGGAGCTATAGATGGTAGTATTAAGTCGCTATTCATTATGGCTGAGAATCCTATGCTTTCTGACCCGAACCTTAACCATGTTAAAAAGGCCTTAGAGAGTTTAGAGCTTTTAGTTGTTTCAGATATTTTTCTTTCAGAAACTGCAAAACTTGCTCATGTTGTTCTTCCTGGTGCAAGCTTTATTGAAAAGGATGGAACCTTTACAAATACCGAAAGAAGAGTCCAAAAGGTGCGAAAGGCAATAGAACCTGTTGGAAACAGTAAGGCTGATTGGGAAGTTTTATGCGAAGTAATAAAAGTTTTAGGATATTCTGCGGACTACTCTTCCCCTTCAGAAATAATGGAGGAGATTAG
>CAZMQY010000439.1:0-2786 GCA_964568335.1 uncultured Clostridium sp. | reverse complement strand
CTGCAAAAAACAATGTAGGCTTTAACAAGCTTGACAATATAGAAGTGCTTCACGGCAATCTAATGGATGTTGTAGAAGGAAAGGCAAATATAGTTGTAGCGAATATAATCGCTGAAGTAATTATATTCCTTACCGATGACGTTAAAAGCTTCCTTGAGCCAAATGGCTACTTTATTACCTCAGGAATTATTAAAGATAGAAGAGAGGATGTTAAGAATAAGCTTATTTCTTCTGGCTTTAAAATTATTGAAGACAACACTCTTGGCGAGTGGTGCTGTATAGTGGCTGCTATTTAAGGAGAAGAAACATATGCATAAGTTTTTTGTTCAAAGACGAAAATTTTTTGAAGATACAGCTGTTATCGAAGGCGATGACGTTAAGCATATATACAAGGTGCTTAGGCTTGAGGATGGTGAAAAAGTAAGTATAAACGATTGTCAGGGCAGGGAATATCTTGGTAAAATAGAAGATGTAAATAAGACTAAGGTTACTGTAAAACTTCTTGAAGAGCTTCCTGTCAACAATGAAAGCCCTGTAAATATATATTTATATCAAGGGCTTCCAAAGTCAAGCAAGATGGATTTGATTGTTCAGAAGGCTACAGAGCTTGGGGTTAAAGAAATAACCCCTGTAGTTACTGAAAGAGTGGTAGTAAAGTCAGAGCTTGGGGAGTTTAAAAAGGTTGACAGATGGAACAGAATAGCCTTAGAAGCCTGCAAGCAGTGCAAGAGGACTTTGATACCTAGTATAAATACTCCAATTGAATTTGAAGAGCTTATTAGTAAATTGGAGTCTATGGATTTAATTGCAGTACCTTATGAAAATGAAACTGGTTTTGGAATAAAGAATTTAATCAATGAAGTAAAGCATGAAGTTAAAAATATCGCAATTATTATTGGTCCAGAAGGCGGCTTTGAGGAAGAAGAGATAGAAAGGCTGAAGGCTTCTGGTGCATACATAGTAACCCTTGGGCCCAGAATACTAAGAACAGAAACAGCGGGCTTTGTATGCGCTTCTTTATTGATGTATGAATTAGGAGACATGGGCGGCATTGGAGGAGGTTCAAACTAATGAAGGTAGCATTTTCTACTTTAGGCTGCAGAGTTAACCAATATGAGTCTGAGGCTATGACTGAAAAGTTTTTAAGAGAAAACTATGAGGTTGTATCCTATGACAGCTTTGCAGATGTTTATGTTATAAATACTTGTACAGTTACAAACATGGGAGATAAAAAGTCAAGACAGATGATTAGCAGGGCGAGAAGACAAAATCCAGAGGCTGTAATTGCTGTTGTGGGCTGTTACTCTCAAATAGCTCCAGATGAGGTTTCTAAAATAGCTGGAGTTGATGTAGTTTTAGGAACTAGAAATAAAGGAGACATTATTTACTGGGTTAACAGAGCAAGGGAAGAAAAAGCACAGATGGTTGAAGTAAATGATGTGCTTAGAAACAATGTGTTTGAAGAACTCAATATTGAAGAGTATCAAACAAAAACAAGGGCCTTTCTTAAAATTCAGGACGGCTGCAACAGATTTTGTTCATATTGTCTTATTCCTTTTGCAAGGGGAGCAGTATGCAGTAAGAAGCCTGAAAAGGTTATAGAGGAAGTTAAAGAACTTGCTAAAAACGGTTTTAAGGAAATAATTCTATCTGGAATTCACACTGCTTCCTATGGTGTTGATTTAGAAGGAAGAATAAACTTGGTTGACCTTCTTGAGGATATAGATAAAATTGAAGGTATAGAAAGAGTAAGAATTGGTTCTATTGATCCTACATTTTTCACTGATGGAGTTATAGATAGAATAGTAAATCTTAAGAAGCTTTGCCCTCACTTCCATTTATCTCTTCAAAGCGGCTGTGATGAAACTTTAAAGAGAATGAACAGACACTATACTTCTGAGGATTACAAAGAGGTAGTAGAGGCTTTAAGAAAGCATATACCTGATGTTTCTATAACTACAGATATAATAGTAGGCTTTCCTGGTGAAACAGAGGAAGAATTCAATACAACCTATGAATTTTTAAGGGATATTAAGCTTTCAAAAATGCATATATTTAAATTCAGTCCAAGAAAAGGAACAAGAGCTGCCGAGATGAAGGACCAGATAAATGGGGATGTTAAAGACGAGAGAAGCAGCAAGCTTATAGCTCTAAGCAGCAAAAATGAAGCTGAATTTATGGAAAGATTCCTTGGAAGAGAAATGAAGGTGCTTTACGAGCAGCTTCATAATGGGGAAACAGATAGATTTGAAGGCTATACTCCAAACTATATAAAGGTTATAAGTGAAAGCGACAAAGATATAGAAGGCGAAATATTAAATACAAAGCTTTTAAGCGCAGAACAGGAATTTATTGCAGGTAAAATAGATTAGTTTAATAAAAAATGTGTAAGGAGGTGAAACTATGGATAATTGTATCTTTTGCAACATTATACAAGGTAAAATTCCAAGTCAAAAGGTGTATGAGGATGATCAGGATTTTGCATTTAAGGATATTAATCCTGAGGCTCCAGCGCATGTTCTTATAATACCCAAAAAGCATATAGAAAGCATTAATGAACTTGATGAGGATAATGCTCAGGTAATTGGTCATATATATGTTGCTGCTAAAAAAATAGCAAAGGAACTTGGCATAGCAGAAAGCGGCTACAGAGTTGTTGCAAACTGTGGCAGAGATGCTGGTCAGACAGTATTTCATATACATTTTCATCTTTTAGGTGGAAGAAATTTAAATTGGCCTCCAGGTTAATTTAAAAGCTCAAAAGATAAAGATGAAATTGTTGACAG
>CAZMQY010000438.1:0-2796 GCA_964568335.1 uncultured Clostridium sp. | reverse complement strand
AGAATACGCCTTTTAATGGGACGAAGCTTAATGGAGAAATTCTAAAGACAATTAAAGGCGGTAGAGTTGTCTTTAGCAAATAAGAAAGGATGGAAATTATTATGATTATAGATAGATTATATGATAGCGTGGAGAAAAAAGGTCCAGTTTGTGTTGGTATTGATACGGCTGTTGAATATATACCAAAAAAATTTTTAGATAAATACAATGATTTAGAAGAGGCTGTATTTAGATTTAACCAGAAAATTATTGATGCAACTTTCGATGTTTCTGCTTGTTTTAAGCTTCAAATAGCTTATTATGAGGCTCTTGGAATAGCAGGCTTGAAGGTTTATCAAAGAACTCTTGAATATATAAGAAGCATAGGTGGAATTGCAATAGGAGACATAAAAAGAGGGGACATAGCAAAAACTGCAGAGATGTATGCAAAGGCCCACTTTACTGGAGAGTTTGAAAGCGACTTTGTTACATTAAATCCATATATGGGTATGGACAGTATAGAGCCATATTTAGAGTATGTGAATACTGGAAAGAAGGGGTTATTTGTACTTGCAAGAACCTCTAATGAAGGTGCTAAGGATATTCAATATATAAAGGATGAAAAAGGACAAAGCATATATGAAACAGTAGGGGAAAAACTCAATAAAATGGCAGCAAATTATTTGGGAAGCTGCGGCTACAGCAATATAGGAGCAGTTGTAGGCTGTACTCATGTTGATGAAGCTCTTAAGCTCAGGAAGAAATTTAACAACTTGTTCTTCTTAATACCTGGATATGGTGCGCAGGGTGGTACTGCAGAGGATGTAGCACTTTATTTAAAAAATGGAAACGGTGGAATAGTAAATTCCTCTAGAGGTATACTTTTGGCTTACAAAAATCAGGAAGGCAGAGAGCTGGAATTTGATGTTTGCGCCAGAGAGGAAGTTTTAGCTATAAGAGAAGCAATAAGTAAAGCAACCACAGCGAATGGAGAAAAAGTATGGAGCTAAAATATGAAGCTGGCAAGGTGCTTAGAAATATTGAAGTAGAAGAGGGAATATATAAGCTTCATGTATCTGGAAGCTTTAACATAAAACCAGGGCAGTTTTTTATGTTAAGTGCTTGGGAAGGGCAGATGCTTCTTCCAAGACCTATAAGTGTACATCATGTTGATGAAAAAGGAGTTTATTTCCTATACCAGATAAAAGGAAATGGAACTAAAATACTTAGCGGGCTGTCTGAAGTGCAGACAATAAATATATTAGGACCTTTGGGTAATGGCTTTGATACAGACAACATAAAAGGCAAGATTGCTGTGGTAGCCGGAGGTATTGGCATAGCTCCAATGAGATATTTGATAAAATCCATGAAAGATTGCCAGGTAGATTTGTACTGTGGCTTTAGAGATAGGATTTATGGAATAGAGAAAATAAAAGATGATGTAAAAAATATATACATTTCAACAGATATGGGGACTGAAGGACATAAAGGTTTTATTACAGATATTTTTGAGCCAGGGGAATACGATATGGTTATTTGTTGTGGACCTGAAGTGATGATGAAGAAAGTAGCTCAAAAATGCAGAGAAGCCTCTGTGCCTGTATATGTTTCTATGGAAAAGTATATGGCCTGCGGCATAGGAGCCTGTCTTGTTTGTACCTGCAAAACTATCTATGGAAACAAGAGAACCTGTGCAGATGGACCGGTTTTTTCAGGAGAGGAGCTGTGCTTAGATGCTTAATGTGAATATATGCGGAATAGACTTTGATAATCCTGTAATCGCAGCTTCAGGTACCTATGGCTTTGGTGAAGAATTCAATAGGCTTTATGATGTTAGCAGATTAGGAGGAATATGCTCAAAGGGTTTAACCTTAAATAAAAAAGAAGGAAATTCCGGCATAAGGGTATATGAAACAAGCTCAGGAATGCTTAACAGTGTTGGGCTTCAAAATCCAGGAGTAGATCACTTTATTAAGCATGAGCTTCCAAAAATGAAAAAGTTTAACACAAATATTATTGCAAATGTAGGCGGGGCTACACTTGAAGAGTACTTGGAAGCAGTAGAGAAGTTAAACTCTACAGACATTGATATGCTGGAACTTAATATATCCTGTCCTAATGTAAAATGCGGAGGTATGGCCTTTGGTATTAAGGCGGAAACAGCTTACAGCATAGTAAAAGAAGTAAAAGCAGTATGTAAGAAGCCGCTTATGGTTAAGCTTTCACCTAATGCAGAGGACATAGTGGATATGGCTTATAGCTGCAGAAAAGCTGGAGCGGATGCGCTATCTCTTATAAATACACTTAAAGGTATGGCAATTGATATTAATAAAAGGAAACCGATATTTGATAATGTATTTGCAGGACTTTCAGGACCGGCTGTAAAACCAATAGCGTTAAGAATGGTTTATGAGGTATGCAAGGCTGTGGACATTCCAGTTATGGGCATGGGGGGAATAATGAGCTGGCAGGATGCAGTGGAATTTATAATGGCTGGTGCCCATGCAGTGCAGATTGGAACAGGGAATTTTATAAAGCCTGACATAGCCTTGGATATTATTGATGGCCTTCATGAGTTTATGAAAAGAGAAGGAATTAAGAGCCTTAGTGATGTTAGAGGAATAGTTTAACAAGGAAATTCAAATTTGCTGACAGAAATTTAAATGAATATAAGAATATAACTAGTAGTTAGAAGAAGTTAAGAAGTTACAGCATACTCCATTTAAAAAAGAAGCTAAATTTGTAGAGGTTGATGGAACTACATTAAGATGGGATCCAAGAGAAATAACAAATCCGTTGCTTGGATCAGTACATGAC
>CAZMQY010000437.1:0-2803 GCA_964568335.1 uncultured Clostridium sp. | reverse complement strand
GTCATCTATTTTATACTGTTATTTTTAAAGCTAGTGGTTGAGACAATATTATTGTCTTTTATATCAAGATACTTAATGTCAACAAGATCGCCTTCCTTAGTTAGAACTATATCAACCCCTGCTGACTTATTAACCATATAAACAGTAGGGCCTTCAGAAAGCTTCACATAAAAAATAGTGTTGCCCTCTTCTGTTACGGCATTTATTCTTGAAACCGTTCCTTTTACGGTCTTTTCCTCAGCTTTTATGCTGTTTGCATTTTTATCGCCTGAAGAGCTTATCTTTCCATAGGCGATGGCATTCTTGAAGGATTCAATGGCAGCCGGCTTGTTCTCTTCTAATACTACATAGCTATTTTCAGCTGCAACTATAGCTACCTTAACAAGTGCACCGTCTGTCTTATTTACTACTGGAACTACCCAAGCTTCTGTTCCAAAGATATTATAGAAAAGAGGCTGTACTGGAGCCCAGTTTGCCTTGTTTGCTCCAAGAGTCTTGTCAACGGCATTCATTGCACCCTTACCATTAATATATCCTGCAGTCTTATAGTATGTCATATCTCCAGTTCTCATATCCATAAGGGTGTAACCAGTCATAGTGGTTGAAGAGCTTGAAGTATTTGTATGATCGGTAAACCAGTTCATCTTTCCTTCTCCATCTATAACCCCTGTTACTTCCTTTGAGTTAACCTGAAGACCCTCAACGCTTGTATCTCCGCTCCAAGCTGTTGGCACATGAACTCCAACCTTAGCAAACAATTTGTTCACTAGTCCCTTTGCAAGAGTACCAAAATAGCTGTTATAAACCTCGGAAACATCCGAAGGATAAATCTCATCAACCCATGCAGGAACCTTGTCCTTATTATAGTCTGTAATCTTTCCATCCTTGAAGGACAACAAAAGTACTCCATCAATTACAGGACCCTTACGTCCATATTTATAGTGTCCATAAGTACCAACATAATATGGGTTGCCTTCGTCATCAAGCTCGGCGTTGGCTTGAAAGAGTATTGCTCCTGGTTTAGCTTTACGCATAGTTCTGCTTAAATCTCGTCCTAGTATAAGAGACTCCGCTGAGCCCACAGGCATGTTTATAATTCTGGCTTCCTCCTGTTTTTCTGCCGAAACATACATAACTCCTGGTATTTGCTTGTTTGTAAGAGCTCTGAAAAAGCCGTCCACTTCAATTGGAGCTACATATACAGCTTCATCCTTCATCATGGTAATTCCAAGCTCCCCAATTTTATATACGCTGGGGTTAGGCAGTGTACCAATCATCTTCTGCATCTCATAGTAAGCTGTTTCAGGCGAAATCACAACAACATGCTCTGCATCAACTTGCGAAACCTTTTCTATACTTTCTTTTACAGGAACCATTTTAGCAAGATTCTTTGCACCACCTGTTATATAAGGGAAAAGGTTATAGCCTATACTGAAAAGTATGGCTGCAATCATTATTATTGCAGGTAATGCCGAAGCCTTTTGAACTGTCTTGCTCTTTGCAGCTTTTTTAGCTTCATAGGTAGCGGTATAAAAGCTCACCTGGACTAGTGCTGGAAGCCAAAGCATAGATAGTATAAAAGAAAGGCTTCTGTCAAATTTAAACACATACAGCGCAAAGAAGGAAACAAGACCACCTATAATTGCTCTTCCAAGCTGCTCTGGCAAATCTTCTTTTTTAATACTAGGCTTAAGAAATAATGCGGTAATTAATAAATAAAACATTTTTATCCCCCTACAATATTGCGTTAATTAGTTATATATTATTTATGAATTTATTATATGTTATAAATTACCTCATTACAAGTTAAGCAATATTGCTAATTTACCCATATCCTGTATCTAGGAATGGTTAAAACCTATTAATCTACCTAATGTCCTCAGCGCTTTTATTATCTCATGTTTGCTTCATTTTCAATTTATTTGATTACACTAATCACTACTTGCTTATAACATCCTCTCTTTGAATGTCTATTATTTCTGCATCCGTATTATCTTCTACAAAGTTAATCACATTCTCCATTGTGGAATCTATCTGTGCTGAGGTTCCACATATTGCTGCAATACCAACTACTATAGTTTGATGAATATCCTGCTCAGCTACTTCTGCCGCTGATATATTAAACTTGTTTTTCAGCCTTTGAACAATACTTTTTACCACCATTCTTTTTTCCTTTAGGGAATGTACCCAGGATGCTCTCAATGTAATCTTCATAAGTAAAACCTTCATAGTATTATCACCCATTTCATATTTAATACAAGCTTTATAAAAAATAAATATCCTATATTAAGATGCCCTTTCTTCATTCCTATTAAGCATTACAATCCATAAATTCGGATTTATTTCTCAGCATAACAAAAATGAACCCTGAGGCTTAGCCTTAGGGCTCTAAGACTTTTATTACTGGTCTTATGGAGCTTTTGTAGAATCCTTTTTCATTTCTATTGAATTTTCAACAATACCATTTACAAACCCTTTAAACAATTCGCTATGAAGGCAGTTTTTTTTCCATAAGTCCTCGGGATGCCACTGTACCCCTAGAACAAAACAAGCCTTGCTGTACTCAAAAGCTTCTATGATACCATCCTCGGACCAAGCTGTGGGTTCAAAATCTGGGGCAATATCCTTTACCGCCTGGTGGTGAAAGGAATTAACAGAAATTCTTTCAGTATTTAAAACTTCATGCAGAAAGGAATCCTTCTTTATTAATACATCATGTGTAGTATACCAGCGAGGTGCATCCTGAGAATGCTTTATAAGCTGTTGCTCCTTTATTTGCTCATGTATGTCCTGATACAGTGTC
>CAZMQY010000436.1:0-2813 GCA_964568335.1 uncultured Clostridium sp. | reverse complement strand
TCACCAGTGAATTCATTATGTCTTTCAACAGCAAAAAGTGAAGGTGACAAATTAAGCACATTTTGACCTGCATAAGGTGAAAACGCACTATGAGCTCCTCTTATGCTTAGAAGTTTCTTATATTTTGAAAGCACCATATATCTTAAGGAAGATGTATCCTTTAATTCTTCAGTTAACTTTTCAAAATCTAACTTTTCTCTGTTTATTCTTCTATTAATACCGGAAGCCTCAATTCCTTCATACCAGTTTTCTGAGCCTAGCAGACTGTGATAGTAAATGCCTGGAACTCCCTGCAGTGACAGCATTATACCTTGAGCAGCCATAAATCTTTCAAATTTTTCTTTTGTGCCCTTTGCTGGATTAGTAATTCCATTCATATAGCTTATATTAAGCTCATAGGGGCTCTTGCTTCCGTCAGCGTTAGTCTTATAGCTTATTCTTCCCCGATTGTTAATTATATTGTCAAATAAAAACTGTTTTTCATTTTCTGTAAGTATTCCTTCTATAGGTCTTACTCCTACTCCATCATGAGATGCAAGAAAATTAAAGTAAGTATTTCCTTCCTTTAAAGGGGTCTCTTCTAAAGACTTAGCCCACTTAGTTAATTTAACTGTATCTCCAATTTGAAGAGAATACATAGTTAATGGAGGCAGTGGAAACTGATAAACTAAATGAGCTTCATCTCCATTTCCAAAGTAACTTATATTATCTTGGTGTGGAACATTAGTTTCTGTGATAATATAGGCGCTTGGGAAAAATTCTTCAAGGAACAATCTCATAAGCTTAACGATAGCATGAGTTTCTTCAAGATGCATACAGCTTGTACCAAGCTTTTTGTAAGCAAAGCCTATAGCATCCAATCTAATAAATTTTGCCCCCTGTAAGGCGTAGAATAAAAGTACTTCTATCATTTCAGATAAAACCTTAGGATTTGAAAAATTCAAATCTAATTGATCCTCTGAAAATGTTGTCCAATAGTATTTTTGCCCCTCATTAGTCATGAACTTTGTTAGAAGAGGCAGCGCTCTTGGTCTTGTAACTAAACTGTAATCTAAATTCGGGTCTGATTCAATATAATAATCCTTATATTGAGAATCACCTTCTAAACAAGCTTTAAACCAAAGGTGTGATTTGGAAGAATGATTAACAACGGCATCAAGCATCAAGCCGTAGTTTTTGCTTAGTTCATTAACGTCCTCCCATTTCCCTAATTTCTCATCAACTTCTCTATAATCTGAAACTGAAAATCCATCATCAGAAGTCCATGGGCAAATAGGAAGCAAATGAACATCTGTAATTTCCTCAGAGCAATTGTTATCTAGAAATTTCTTTAAGGTTCTTAAAGGCTTATCATTTTCGCTTACAATACCATCACCATAAGTTATAAGCATTGCGTCTTTTTCATTAAGTTTAACATTTTCTAAATTAGAGAATTCTTTCCACTTATTCTCCAGTGAAGCAAGTTCTTTATCTGCATTTTCTAATACCTCACCTTTGTATATTACCCTTAATAATTTTAAATATTTTTCACGAAAATTTTTCATATATACCTCCAACTAAATGTTGTCTTTAAAAAAATACTTTACTCAAAGCTTAATAAATCAATATTTGAAGAAATAATATGAGCTATCCTTTTATATCCAGCCTTGTCTGGATGCACATAGTCTTCAAAGTATTTCTCAGCACTATAGTAATTAAAATTTGTTAATCTTCTCATATCTATAACTGGAAATCCTAGGATTATTGAAGCATCTATTATTGCATCATAATAATCCTTAAGAGTTAAACTCACAGAATTCTTATTTACATAACCTTCTGTCTTCTCACTACACTTATCTGGAATTTCATAGCGGAAGATTGGAGTTAAATATACTATAGTTGCATTTGGACTAAGCCTTCTCAGCTTATCAACTACTACCTTTAAAGCTCCACAGAAGGTATATTCCTCGCTGCTTTCCAAGTCTCCTAAAGGTGCTCCCCAATACCAATCGTTTGAACCATGCCATAATATAATTAAATCAGCATCCTTGTGAATATTCTCTTCATTATCCAGCAAGCCAATTAAGCTATTTGGAGTTGTTCTTGACATTCCGCTTGATCCAATAGCATGGTTGTATATCTCATTTATCTTTAATTTTTCTTTTATTAAGGTCTCATATCCGCCATCTCCATGATTTCTAGTAGATATACTGTCTCCATATATTACTGCTTTATTTATCTTACCAATATTTTTGTACTCCATATTTACCCCCTAGAGCATTTCTCATGAATCATAGCTTCTAGCCCAAAAAGTACAGATGCATCTGGGTTATCTGCGACCTTGAAGATTACTTCTCCCCATGGTGTCCAAGCCATAGAATTCACTTTCTTTATTAAAACAGGAAGTATATCCTGTTTTGCCTTCATTACTCCACCACTTAAAATAACAATTTCAGGATCATAAGCATGAATTAAATTTACTATTGTAGCCGCATAAACCTCTATCATCCTATCAAAAAGGCTTATACAAAACTCATCCTTCTGCTTCATCAGCCTAATTAAGGCTTCCATATTTATTTGCTTTTCATTAGCTAGTCTGCTTTCAGAGAAGCTTCCCATAATTGGTGCAAATTTGACAAGTTCCTTAGAGCCGCCTAGAGTCTCAGCGCATCCCTTGCTTCCGCAGGTGCAGTCTCTTCCATTAAAATCTATAATAAAATGTCCTCCTAAGCATCCTGCTTGAAAATGCTTTCCCTTAAGCAGTCTGCCTTCTATTATTGCTGCAGTTCCAAGTCCAGTTCCTATGGTCAGCAATACTGCATTTTCATAGCCTT
>CAZMQY010000435.1:268-2817 GCA_964568335.1 uncultured Clostridium sp. | reverse complement strand
ATATATGCACCTACATTAGGTATGGACATTATGTCATAAGGTGCACATATGGACATTGCAGCCAATGGTACATTCTTACTGCCGGAGTTATAAGCTATCAGGTTCCTTGGGAAAAGTGTATAATAATTATAGCCAGGGGTGATACTGTTCTTATCATAGCCGTATGTGCCTAATATAACATAGTTTGCACTGTCTACCGCCTGCTTTATTTCAGTTGATACAGTACTGCTGCCATATGTGAAGGTCTTGATTGTAATATTCTTAAGATTTCTCTTTTGAATCACTTCATTTATTGAATCTTTCATTAAAGCAGTTCTGTCGCTTAATGGAGAGAGAACTACTACAGTATCATTATCCTTTAAATTAAAAGGCAGCATGTTATTATCATTTTTTACAAGTGTAACTGCCTTGTTTGATGCCTCGGTTTCAATAGCCTTATGAGCAGGTGAACCAACTACTGTCAAAGCATTGGCAACCTTCTCCTCTATAGTCCTTGTATCAGTATTTCCAGATGGATTATATATTCCTCTCTTTATCTTCAGGGCAATTATTCTTGCTGCTGATGCATCTATTTGTGATTCCTTAATTTCACCAGTTTGAACAGCATTTATAACGGCCTTAAATACTTTATCAAGATTTTGAACTTCAGAGGCTTTTGTTACTGTTGCAGGCATAAGCACTATGTCAACGCCTGCATTTATAGCCATGATTACAGCTTGTTCCCCGCCAAAGTTAGCTGAAATAGCAGCCATATTAAGTGCATCTGTTACTATAACTCCCTTAAATCCCATTTCTTTTCTTAAAAGGTCAGTCAAAACCTTACGGGACAAAGTTGCCGGCAAACTAACAAGAGAACCATCCTTAGTGGAAATTACCTGAGTATTATCTATAGCAGGAAATACAACGTGAGCTGTCATTACCATATCAATACCATTATTTATAGCTGCCTGGAAAGGTACTAAATCCAGCTTATGAACTGTTTCTAAGTCATGTGTTACTACTGGCAGTCCTAGATGTGAGTCTGTTGCTGTGTCTCCATGGCCAGGGAAGTGCTTGGCTGTAGAAGCAGTTCCTCCATCATGAAGTCCATTAACATAGCTGACTCCCATTTTAGCCACAAGTTGAGGATCTCCCCCAAAGGATCTTACCCCTATAACAGGATTAAACGGATTAACGTTTACATCGAGAACGGGTGCAAAGTTTAGATTTATACCTAAGGAGTTCAATTCTTTACCTATAACTTTCCCAGAATTGTATGCCTGCTGTGGGTCATTAGTAGCACCAAGCGCCATGTTTCCAGGCATATTTGTGCCTGTAGCAAGTCTTACTATAGAGCCGCCTTCCTGATCAATACTTAGTAATAGCGGAATTTTTTCTCCTGAGTTTTGCAGTCCAGCAACTGCACTCTGAAGTCCGTTAGTAAGCCTAACAGTCTGCTCGGTTCCAACAACATTTGGTCCAAATAAAATTACGCCGCCCAGGTGGTACTGCTTAATAATGTTTCCAACTTCATTGTTATATACAGTAAAACCTGAACCATTCCAGTTCCTGAAATCAGGCATGAACATCTGTCCAACTTTTTCTTCTAAAGTCATATTGGCAACAATATCTGCAGCCTGCTCTTCCGGTGTTGCTGCCTTCACAGAATTTGTATTACCATATACAGTTTTCACATTTAAGGCTATTACCAGTATTGATAAGATGATATAAAAGATACCTTTACTCCTCTTTTTAATAAACATTCCTTACCTCCTTAAATTTATGGCAGTTTTATAACCACACAATATATAAAATTCAAAGCTTAAATTTTATCCCCCCTTTAAAAAATATTTTATTGTACGATCTACTGCAAAAAAATAAGCCAAAAGAAATCAAATCTTTCTTTTAGCTCTTGCCTTCTTATGAGAAGTTACACGCCACAATATCTATCTTCCATAAATATGTATGCGGCATATAACTATTTATGACTATAATTTGAGGAGCAGACAATGGAATTAAATCACCACTTGCCACGTGGGTGGCACTACACACTACTTTTCTATATACACTTCGATATATTCATTTTCTTCTGCTGCTTGTTTAAATAGATTAATTATGGCTTCCCCATAAGAGCCTAAATTTTCTATTATAGCTTCGGGCTTGCATATGGTGATTTTTTTAGAGGAATAATCTGTTGAGAGACAATCCCACAAAGCATCCAAATTTTCACCATAGTAATCAGGCAAAGCTAATTCTTGCTTTAAATAGGCATGAGTTAAAGCTTTGTTGAGCATTTTATCTCCCTTTAATCGAATTTCTTTCATGTGCCCACCTCCCTAATAAAGCTTCTTGAAGGTTTTATAGTGGTCATCGGTATAGTAAATGAGACCATCATTAGAATAAATTATTCTCTCTGCGCCACGATAGCCGCCTTTATAATTGATGTCACATTCATAATACTTGCGCCCACTTGCTTTTGGGAGTAATCCTTCAAAGTTGCCAAAACTATCTCCGCCAATAGACTTTTTGCTGGTTACCTGCCACAGGTTTCCTTTGGAATTATCCCACCC
>CAZMQY010000435.1:0-221 GCA_964568335.1 uncultured Clostridium sp. | reverse complement strand
TGCAGCGGTCTCAGTTTTATTTGTGGGCTGCTCCTTTTGAGACGGATTTGCAGATGTTCCCTCTTTAGGAATAGATACATTTGTATTAGGTGTCTCTGGTGGAGTTATTATATTAGTTGTCTGACATCCTGCAAATATAAATAAAAATAAAACTGTCCATAGTTTTATTAACCAATTGCTCCATTTACTTTTTCTATGCATATATATCCTCCTCTACTTTG
>CAZMQY010000434.1:0-2827 GCA_964568335.1 uncultured Clostridium sp. | reverse complement strand
TTCAATTCTTGCCTTCGCCTCACCAAGTCTGGCTATAAATTCATCCTTTAAAATCCGTTCCCCTCTATAAATATTATCCATGCTAGCTCTCCTTCATATATTCAGCCGCAGCAATAGCGCAGCTTCTTGTCTTCGCAGTCCCTGCTCTTCCGAGGATTTCAAAATAAGGAGTAGTAATTCCACATCCACAATTTTTCCCATCCCTCAAAACGGCCATATCGCCCATTATTATTGATGATATTGGTACAGAAGAAACCAAAGGACTAATAAAACTTAGAAAGCCAGGCTCATTAAAACCTAAACGCTCCAGTGTTTTCACATCACGTATTATAACCCTGCTCCATATAGGGACATGCATATGATGATTTTCACATTCTGGATAAGCAACACTGTGTTCTACCGCACTATAAAAATCACGGCAGTTTCTGGACGGAATCCCAAGGAACTGTTCCACCATATCATACAGTTCTTGTTTGTCTATAGCCATATCACCAAATTTCTTCCAACCTCCACCGGTAAGCACTACTGACCTTTTGTTAAGCTTTAATGGCTTCATTCCTGAGTCCTTCATCATCTTTAAAAGCATGTATAAATAGGAAGGAAAGCCCAATATTCGTACAGGTAACCCTTGTCTATTAAAACGCTTGAAGGCATTTATAATTCCAAAATAATCAATTTCGTATTTCTCCCCTAAGGACCTTAATGCAAATACTTTTTCCTTAGCAGGAGCAAATCGGGTCATTCCAAGTGCAACCTTCACATTCCCCATGTCATTACCGTCCTTAGGTTCATATCCTAATATGACATAATTTGTAGGGATTATTGAAATAAGTCCATGATATTTCATTGCCTTAATAGCCATTTTTGTCCCAAGCTTTAGTGAATCCTTATCGAGAAAAATTTGGCTTTTCTGTCCCTGGGTTCCAGAAGACGTTGCACGAATCTCAACTTCATCTTTTTTGATACTTAGCACTTCATAGTGTTTAAAAAATTGCGCAGTTATTGGTGGTATTTTTGCACAGTCTTCTGTGGTCTTAATATCCTCAGCTTTAAACCCCTTTACCTTAAGAAGATTTCCATAAAAATTACAATTAGTGTGGTGGTGTTCGATAGACTCCCTCATTGCCTCCAAAAATAGCTCTTCACTACCCTTTTGGTCGTAAATTTTTTTATAAGAAAATAATTTTTCTCTTGCTGTTTTCACTGCACTCCCCTACCCTTTTACATTCTAATAATTGGGTTTAATATTCCGTACATTGCCACATCACAAATTCCAGTATTGTTTCTATCAGCTTTTACCCTTGTCCCCTCATATTTTAAACCACATTTCTCCATTACCTTCCCCGAGTTTGGATTAAGTGGATCATGTCTTGACTCTATACGATTGACTCCTACCTCCTGAAAGAAAAACTGTATTAAAGCTTCAAATGCCTCAGAAGTAAAGCCTTGGTTCCAGTGCCTTCTTCCAATGCAATAACCAATTTCCACAGCTTCAATATTTTCATTAAGTCCAACAGCCCCAATACTGCCGATAGCTTCTCCCGTGCTTTTCAGCTCAATACACCATTGATAGTTTTTATCATCGGAATAGTCTTTAACCCATAAGTCAAGTACTCTACGACTTACTTCTACATCTGTATGGGTTGGCCAAGTTAAAAATTTGGTTACCTCATCATCACTTGCCCAATTTTTGTACATATCATCAGCATCTGACAGTGCAAACTTCCGCAATATAAGCCTTTTTGTTTCTATAGTTTTCGTTCCTAGATTTTTCATATAAAGTTCTCCTTTTCATCTGTTTTTAATAAGTCATCTTTAGTCTGGTATTTCCTTAAAATATCCATAAATATCTTATGGGTTTATTATATCAGTTCAATTTTAGTTCATCCCAAGCTCGTTTATATTTTTTAATACTTCTAACTATATCTTCATCTGTAAGATCTTTGATTCTTCTTAAGTCCATATTGTGCTCAAGATCTGCTAATTTCACTTTAATTGCAATACGGTTTATTTTAATTCTATTAATATAGCTAAAATAATCCTCATCATCTCTTCTAGTTAAACAGTCTAGTGCACTTAAAACTTCATCTGCAAAACCAATATTTTTCAAATCATTAAAAGTTACATCTGTATCCTCAATAATATCATGTAGAACTGCCACTATTTTTTCTATTTCAGTATCCATCTTGGTCATTACATATAATGGATGTAATATGTATGGCATTCCCCCTTTATCCACTTGCCCCTTATGCTTATCTACTGATAAGCTTATTGCTTTCTCTAGATAACTCATTCTTATCACCCTATTTCTTAATTTGTATAATTTTATAACAAATAATTCAATTTTTCTTTTTCTTATGATAGTATAAGGTTCCATATTGTATAAGCTATTATTGCTTTTATTCTTTTTGTTCCAAAGCTGATTCCAAACAGGTTTGTATTTTTTTACAAATGACATCATTAAGTCCTCTGAAATGTTATCCATTCTCTTCAAATCCATATTATTTTCTAAATCTGCTAATTTTACTTTTATAGAAATATCATTCGCTTTAACTCTTTGAATATAACTACTATAATTTTCTCCAGTTCTACGTGTTATACAATCAACTGCAAAAAGCGTTAAGTTTGAAAAATTATCCAATGATAAATTCTTTAATGTGTACTCAGTATCTTCTACTACATCATGTAAAACTGCAACAATCATTTCTTCTTCAGTCTGCATATTAAACATAACATTAATTGGATGAAGTACTTTTGGCATTCCTTCACTATCTCTTTGATTTTTATGATATCTTACAGCTATGGAAATAGCCTTCTCTAAATTCTT
>CAZMQY010000433.1:0-2839 GCA_964568335.1 uncultured Clostridium sp. | reverse complement strand
TAGTTTGAATACTGCTCCTTGCTTTTTTCAAGGTGAGGCATATTCTTGTCGCACTTTAAGGTATTAATATTAGAAAAAACCCTATTTCTAATATACTTAATATGCTTCTTGCAGTAGTCCCCCCAAAATACTTGTGAAGCTATGTTTTCGCCCTGGGAACAAACCTTTTTCCCTGTCACTGCTTTCTTTAAAAAATCATAAATCCAGTTTAAAGGAAAGGAAAAGCGCTTGCTTCCCCAGTAGATTCCATCTGGGTTAGAAGCATGATTTATGTGTATTTTAGGGTAATATCCAACTACCTCCTTAAATCTATCTAAAGCAGAAATTATTTCATTTCTATCAAACTCTCCTGAGCCTGCACCATGAAAGGCAATTTCGAAGCCCTTATCTGCTAAGCTTCCTATAAAACCCCTGTAATTTTCATCCTCTAAAGCTTCACCTTGAAAATCATCTCTTGAGGGGTACGCCCATACTGTTTTTGTAGTTGTAAGTCCTGCTCTATGCAAATAATCGTATACCTGCTTTACATTACAAACTGCTGCACCATCTGTATCATCAACAATTGTTAGTGCAAACTTCTTTCCATCAGGCCAATTAATCATTGATAGCTAGTCCCCTTCATAAATATTTTTTTAAGCCCAACTCACAGATCCTTTTCTATAATTTCAATAATTTTACTGTAGGTTAGCCTTCTGTCAAATTTAGCTTCTGCCAGCTTTCTATTATTCCGGCCCATTAATAGTCTTGCTTCTTTATTGCTATATAAGTATTGAAGCTTACTTGCAAAATCATCCATATCGCCATTTATGCAATTAAGGCCAATATTATATTTGCTTACTAAATCCCTGTATTCATTGCATTCCTGCGTATTTATCACCGGCAGCCCTGCTGCAGCGTAGTCCCCAACCTTGTTAATAATGCTTCCAGCAGCTCCATGAGCTATAGGATTAACCGCAATATCACAAGCTGCAAGGATTCCTGCCATTTTTCCATAATCCAGTCTGCCCATAAATTCTACATAGATTTCTTGCTCTTTAGCATATCTTTCAAATTTTGCTTTAAGAGGGCCATCCCCCATTACAACAAACTTAATATTGCTGATTCCTCTGCATTTTAGTATTTTCAAAGCACCAATGACGCAGGTTAAATCGTAGCTGTGCCCCAAAGTTCCTATGTAAGCCATCCAAACTTCATTCTCTGGCTTTGCTGTCAGCTTGTTTTCTTCTGCCAAAGCATCAAAATGGGCTAACTCAGTGCCAAGGAAAATACTCTGTGCTTTTTTGCACTTCTTATTTACATTTAGTGCTCTGTTTACATAGGTCTGAGATACTGCAATAATCTCATCAGCAGCTCTGTAAACATAATCTGCTTTACTCTTCATGGGGTAAAATAAAATGTCGCTAATAATTGGAACAGAAAAAACCATTTTAAAAGCTTCAGGCCATATATCCTGAACATCTATAATAAACCTGACTTTATTCTTTTTTGCATATTTTGCAGCAGCATAGGCAGCATCAAGTGAGGGTACAGCACAATATATGACATCAGGCTTTCTTCTTAAAGCCAAATACTTTTTCAAGTCTCTTCCCAGGATATAGTGACTATAGAAGCGTTTAATTGAAACATTTTTCTTATATCCCGGCTCATATATTATTTCAAAATCATAATTTAAACTGTCTAACAGCAGCTTTTTAATATCTCTTTGCCTTTTGTATTTATGAGAAAAACTGGTGGTAATAAGCTTAACATTATTTTCAGCATTCTTACTCAATAGATTGGCCAAATAATGAAATCTCCCATTTCCAGGTTCATCCGGAGCTTGTGTAAAATGTGCTACCATTAATATATCCTTCACCCTTGCTCACTTCCTTTGCTGTTAACCCTTAAAAATTATCTTAATGTCGTTATATTTCATCATGTATATATTCTCCTGGTACTGGTCAATTACAGCTGCATTTGTCATACCCGCCAAATTTCTAATAATCATCTCAGGTATATTTACCCCGCTTTCATATGCATGAGGATACCCCCCGCCAAAACGAGGGTTTACTTCTGAAATGTAATATTCATCATTTATTTTAAAAATGTCTATGTCTATAATTCCTTTTAAACCAGCCGTCTTCACAAATCTCTTAATCAGCTCAAATAACCTTTCATCTTTTACGGATACAGCCTTATCAGTCTCGCCTGCTCTCATTCTAATTTTCTCTTTTGCAAATATAGCAACCGTCTCACCGGAAATCATATCTATATAGCAATCAACACCATACTCCTTCCCCTCCATGAACTCCTGAATTATCAGATTATCATGCAGCTTAAACAGCAGTTCTACTTCTTCCTTTGAAGATGCTTTATTGATATTTATGCTGGCGCTTCCTCTAACAGGCTTAAGGAATACAGGATAGGCAATAGCGTTGTTTTCAATATCCATGTAAAATTTCTCTTTATCAATATAGGTCTTTGCAGTCTTGAAGCTATTATTAATGAGAAACTTGTACATCTCGTATTTATCAAAGCACATTTCAACAGCCTTGTAGTTAGATCCAATAACTGTTGTACCTATTTTAAGAAAATCTTCCTTATGCTCCGCTAAAAGACTCAATTCAGGATCAATTAATGAAAAAATACCATCTATACTATTTTCCTTACATATACTTAAGATTACTTCTAAATATCCTCTGTCATCCATTCTTGGAACAATTATATGTTTATGGGCTTCATAAAGAGCCGGTGCTAAATCACTGCAGTCCGCAGCAACAACTCTGCCCTTTCCTTCTAATTCTTTCACGAAATACTGAACAATTTTATTCCTTGTTCCACAGCTTAAAATTAATATATT
>CAZMQY010000432.1:0-2862 GCA_964568335.1 uncultured Clostridium sp. | reverse complement strand
GCATTTTAAAGGGACTGATTTTATCAAGCTGGTTTATTATATATCTAAGCAGGCATCCCGAAATAAGAGGAAGAAAGCTTATTAATTTTGGTAGTTTAAAGCCAGAAACTGAAGGTTAGAGTTTGAGTAGAGGCTGTCTCAAAATACTCTTAACCCACCGCGTGTTATTTGCAGTCTATGAAACTATTCGCTTCGCGGATAAGACTAATAATTAAAAAATTCATAAAGCCTAAACACTATTAACTCGCTGCTCTCAAACAGAATAGTGTTCTTAACGGCTTTATGAATTTTTTAATTAAAGTCTTATTGTCGCTTGCTCAAATGTTTCCTAGACTGCAAATAACACGCTAGGTTTAGGTATTTTGAGGCAGCCACTATATTCCACATTTCTTGTTATATATAATAATAAAATGATATAATTGTTTTATTCATTAACTGTAGAATAAGGAGGGGCTCAAATGTCTGATTTTAAAAAGGCTATTCTTATGAATAAGAAGGATAACGTTGCTACAGCATTAAATCAAATTAAAAAGAATGACAGTGCAGCAATTATTTATAATAATGAAATAATCACTGAATTTCCTGTTGCAGATGATATAGAAATGTATCATAAAATTGCTATAAAACCTATTCAAGAAGGAGACTTAGTTTATAAATATGGTGAGGTTATAGGAAGGGCTACTAATTCTATAAAGATCGGTGAGCAAGTGCATGTAAATAATGTAGAAAGTGTGAGAGGAAAAAATGAAAATTAATGCATATAAAAGACCGGATGGTAAATATGGAATAAGAAACAAAGTATTAATTTTGCCAACTGTAGGATGTTCAAATGAAACAGCCAGATTAATAGCTCAACAGGTAAATGGTACTGTTAGTATAACTAATCGAAAAGGCTGCGGTCAGATCGGAACCGGTATTGAAATCATGCGCAGAACCCTAATTGGATTAGCTGTAAATCCTAATATATATGGTACTATAATCGTGGGGTTAGGATGTGAAACCACTCAACCTTATAAATTAAAGGAAGAAATAGAGAAGTTAAGCAATAAGCCTATAGAGGTTATAACAATACAAGAAGAAGGCGGCACACTAAAGGCCATAGAAAAAGGTGTAAAGCTAGCCAGAAAAATGGTACAAGATATGTCAACTGTGCAAAGAGAAGAGGTAGACCTATCTAATATTATTTTAGCAACTAATTGCGGAGGTTCGGATGCTACTTCGGGACTTTCTGCGAATCCAGCATTAGGTCATTGCAGTGATATTTTAGTAAAAGAAGGTGCAACAGTACTTTTGGGAGAAACCACTGAGCTTATTGGTACTGAGCATATACTGGCAAGCAGAGCAAAAGATGAAAAAGTAAAAAATAGCATATTAAATATAGTTAAAGGACTAGAAAATGAGTTTATCAAGCTAGGTGTTGACATTAGAGGGGCAAACCCTTCACCAGGGAATATGAAGGGTGGATTAAGCACTTTAGAGGAAAAAGCATTAGGTGGCATTAGCAAGGGCGGCTCAAGCAGTATCAATGAAGTAGTTCGTTATGGAGAAATACCTAACAGCAAGGGACTTGTAATAATGGATACTCCTGGCTATGACATCGAATCTATTACTGGCATGGCAGCAGGTGGAGCGCAGCTATGCGTATTTACAACTGGCCGAGGCACACCTATCGGCAATCCTATTATGCCTGTAATTAAGATAACAGGAAACAAGCAAACCTACGAAAAAATGCTGGATAATATGGATTTAGATATTTCAAGTGTAATTACTGGCGAAAAGAGTATTAATGAATGTGGAGAAATAATTTTGCAGGAGTTAATAGATGTATGCAATGGCAAAATTACAAAAGCAGAATCCTATGGTTTCGGAGAGTTGGCTATCTATGGCAATCAGGAGGTTTGGTGTTCCTGTCCTCTATAAAGTCTATATAATAAGGTGCAGCCCCATAGCAGTATAAATTAACTATGATGATGAGCTGTGGGGTTACCTAGATTAAATTGTATATTTACAGAAGGAATATACTGTAGCATAATAGATAATAAAGGATAAATCTACTAATAAAAACATGATGATTTAAATTCATGTAAATTCAAGGAACAACAGGAGGAGTAAAATGTCTGAAAACAATGTTGAAGAAAAGGAAATTTTAGAAGAACAGATTATTGATGAAGAGGCTGTTGAAGCAACTGCTGATGAAGCTTTGGAAAACGAAGAAACAAATAAGGAAATAGGTGAAACTAAGGTTTCATTTATGAAAAGCTTCAGTGCAATAATAGTTGACGAAATTATTGTAGGAATAATTTCTATAGTATTATTTTATATACTTGAAGGCTTATTAAGATTAGGTGGTTATTTTATATCACAAAAGATTAATATGGTATTTTTATTATTCGTTGTAGCTTCCATCCTTTACGTTAGTATAATGGAAACTGCGAAAGCTGGTAAGACTGTAGGTAAGAAACTATTTAATATATAAAAATGTAGAGTGCCATCCAAAATGACAAGCATCAAGATGAGATAAATCTTGCCACTTGCCACGTGGGTGGCACTATAATACATAATTTAAACGATTTTTGGCGAATATATTATAGAATATACTCTTGTGGCAGAATCCGGTCTGCAAGTTAATATATGTTTCACTAAAGCAGCATGCTTCTGAAGCTGTAATACGCTATTAATATCTTTATATAAAAGCAAAATTCATACAAAAGGAGATTACAAAATGAGTAAACAACAAATAGGAGTAATTGGACTTGCTGTAATGGGCAAGAACTTAGCACTAAATATAGAAAGCAGAGGTTTTACTGTATCTGTTTATAACCGTTCCAGAGAAAAGACTGATGAACTTGTAAAAGAAGCTCA
>CAZMQY010000431.1:0-2876 GCA_964568335.1 uncultured Clostridium sp. | reverse complement strand
ATAAGTAGGCTTAATAACAACCTTAGCAGGTTTCGAAGCTTTTATGGTTGTGGCTAAAATTATTGAAACTAAACATAAACCTCCAATAATCATAAAGGTAGGCTTAAATCCTCCTACTGATGCTGCTATAAATGAACCTGAAAGTGCTCCAAAGCCAAAGCCTTGATATATAACTCCATAATTCTTAGTTTGATTCTTGGAACCGAAGAATTCACCTACAATTGTAGGGAACACTGTAATATTTCCACCGAAACAAAATGCGATTGAAGCTACACTGACAATGAAGATTCCATAGCTTAAATGCCCAAAGCTTAATACAAATACTGCAATAGCTGTAACTGTAAGTGCGAAGGTTACTACGTTTAATCTGCCAAGTTTATCTGATAAAGCACCTAATATAATTCTTCCAGCTGTATTAAAGATTGCTACCATAGCTACTGCATTTGCTGCTGCAGCAGGTTTAAGTCCAACTAATTGAACACCCATATCTTTAACAATTCCTATTAAATAAAGACCGCTCATACATGCTGTAAAGAATATTGCAAATAGAGCATAAGCCTGTTTAGTTTTAAGCATTTCTCTTACTGTAAATTCTTTTTCATCAGAATTATTGTTAGTAACGGATTTTACCACTGGAGCGTCCTTTATTAGCTGAGCACCAACGAAAATTAAAGTCATAGCTATTATTCCCCAATATAAGAATGCTCCTGAGACCCCCTTGCTGCTGATTAAACTTCCATTGATATATTTGAACACTAAACTTCCTGTTCCGTAAGCTCCTACTGAAACACCTGAAATAAGACCTTTTTTCTCAGGAAACCACTTAATCAAATTTGAAAGGGAAGTAATATATGCTATACCATCTGCTGCTCCAACTATTATACCAGCTGTAATATATAACATAGATAGAGAAGTAACTCTTGAGGTTAATATTAATCCAAGCCCTAATACTAAGCCTGCAATTGATACAAGCTTTCTAATTCCTAGTTTATCCTGAAGTTTACCTGCAACTAATGTAGATAAGGCTAAAGCAAAACTAGTTATAGAGAAGGTAATAGCTACTTTACTTAAAGGAATTCCCAATTTACTTACTAGCGGCTGATTAAATAAACTCCATGTATAAATTGTTCCTAATCCTAATTGAGCAATTATTGTACCTAAAACTATTAATAAGCGTTGTTCTGATATTTTTTTCATCTCATCCACCCCTTAATTTTATATATACTAACAAAACCTTTACATATTTTATAAACACATATGAGGAGGTGTTACTTATGCGTTTATTATAAGTTAGTACACTATAAAATTATTAATTTGTGAGTGAAATACAAGAAAATTTGAGTAGAATGCATTTATATATTCATTATCTGCTTAAACTCCTTTATGTTACTTCTACTTACAGGCACCTCATAATCTATATCTTGAAGCTTTAAATTATAAGTGTTATTAAACCAAGGTATTATTTCTCTTATTTTATTAATGTTAACAATATAAGATCTATGACACCTAAAAAACTTATCCTTTGGTAATCTATCATAAAACTCAGATACACTTAAGCTTACTGAGTATTCATCATTTTTGGTAAAAACATGAGTTATTCTTTCACTGGCAGCACAATAATATATATCATCTATATCTACTACTATTATCTTTTCATTTTTCCATAGGTTTATCTTATTAGATATACTATTTTTATTGACGTTATTTTCTTCATGCTTATTTGCATTCTCCAGCTTTTTTAACATGGATGCAATTCTGGATTCGGAATAAGGTTTTAATATGTAATCAAAAGCCTCTATTTCAAAAGCTTCTGCAGCATGATCCTTATAGGCGGTTATAAAAACTATATAAGGTTTCATAGAAAACTTACTTATACTTTTCGCAAGCAATACTCCATCCAGAGATGGTATATTTATATCCAGAAATATAATCTCAACCTGATTATTTTGAATAAATTTGAGCACCTCTATTCCGTCTTCAAATTCATATGTTATTTCTATTTTGCTATATTTCTCGATGAAATACCTAAGCTCTTCTCTTGCTAAATATTCATCATCTACTATAATAGCTCTCATATGAATCATCTCCTTCTACGTTTTCTTTATATAAAATTCTATCTTAGTTCCTTTCTCTAATCTTTTTATAACAAGTCCTTCTCCATAAATAAGCTTAATTCTTGAATGTACATTGTATAGGCCTATTTTATTTCCCGGCACCTCATCGTTATAAATATTTCTAATCACCTTTTCACTTATACCTATACCGCTGTCTATTATAGAAATCTTAACTTTCTCTCCCTCATCCTTTACACTAATTTTTACTGTTCCTATGCCTTTGTCCTTTAAAACCCCATGAACAATAGCATTTTCTACTAAAGGTTGTATAATTAGTTTAGGAACAAGACATTGTCCTAAGGATTCATCTATATTAATATAATAATTTACTTTATCTTTGTAACGTATTTGTTGAATTTCTAAGTAATTGCGTACATGCTCTACTTCATGGGCAATGGTAATTAACTCTTTTCCATCACTGAGAGAAATTCTAAAAAATCCTGATAAGGAATTTATCATATCAGCAATGTCAAAGGCATTGTGTTCTAAAGCCTTCCACTGTATTGTATCTAAGGTGTTATACAGAAAATGTGGATTAATTTGTGATTGAAGTGCCCTTAGCT
The DNA here is from genome assembly GCA_964568335.1 of uncultured Clostridium sp. Lineage (GTDB taxonomy): Bacteria > Bacillota > Clostridia > Clostridiales > Clostridiaceae > Clostridium_AT. The sequence continues at coordinate 199 of CAZMQY010000431.1, read as the reverse complement.
CAGCAGTTCTTTTCTGTGATTGAACTTGACAAACTTCATGAAGTAACCTTTTAATATCATAAACCATTTGGTTGAAAACTTTTCCTAGTATAGAAATTTCATCATTATGCTTTGTATCATAATAGGATTCGAGATTGCCCTTTGATACTTCTAGCATACTATACTTTAATCCTTGAATAGGTTTTACAATAGAACCTGA
>CAZMQY010000430.1:0-2876 GCA_964568335.1 uncultured Clostridium sp. | reverse complement strand
ATAAAGCTTTTTATTGATTTAGGATTAAATACGATTTGGCTTTCCATTCTTGTTAAGAAGGCAATTATTGTTATTCTGCCAACGCGTATAATATCTAATGCAGCAATGTTTCCAATCCAAACTCTGATTATATTTATAGTTTGGAAGTATGTAGGTAATATTCTGCAAAGACAAACTGTTAGTGAAATTAATTAAATTCTAGCTTAAAAAGCCCCTATATGCTGTATAGCATATAGGGGCTTTTTTTATTTTTAGCAGTTATTATAGAGTCAATATTATTTTTATCAAAAGTTTGCATAGTCATATGAATTTTGAGAATTTAGGTTAATTATTTAACAATGCATTTATGTAGTATTTAATAAATTATTCAAATTAGCACCAAGGTTGAATATTCAGAAAATTATTAAAACCTTGATTCTACATGATTATCCACGGGAAAAGCAAAAATAAAGCTTCAGAAACTTATGAAAAAATGAATGAAATATATAAAAGTGAATAAAAAACAGTTTAATAAATATTCAAAATACTGTACCAATGTTAAATATATATTTAATTGGTAATGTATTGAAATATAAGTATATAAGGTTTATTATTAAGGGATAGGTACAGAGAATGTTTTTTATTAGTACAGAAGTGAGGGGGAGATAATGATAAATAATGAACAGGATTATATAACCTTCAATATAGCTATATTATCGAAGAGGTTACTTGTACTAATTTTATAGAAGTGAATTATTTAACAGAGAGGAGAATAAAGCTTTATGCAGGATTTTGGTACGCTGCTAATATTTTTGCTAGGCGGAATTGCCTTTGGATTTATTGTCATAATTACTAACTGGCTTGTGAGACCTAAAAGGCCAAACAAAGAAAAAGAGAAAACATATGAATGTGGATTAGATACGCAAGGTCCTACTTGGGTACAATTTAAAATTAGTTATTTTTTATATGCATTGTTATTTGTTATATTTGATGTGGAAACGGTTTTTCTGTATCCATGGGCTGTAGCCTTTAAGTCCGTTGGATTATTTGCTTTTATTGAAATGCTTATATTCATTTCAATATTAGGTTTAGGCTTATGGTATGCCTGGAAGAAAGGAGCCTTGGAATGGAAATAAATAAGGAAGAGATAGAACTTCTTCAAAAAGAATTGGAGCTAAGAGGCGAGGAAGCTGATGAGTTAAGAGATTTTATGACTAACCATGTAGTCTTTACAACTGTGGAAAAGGCTATTGATTTTTGTCGTTCAAATTCCTTATGGCCTGTTTCCTTTGGACTTGCTTGCTGTGCAATTGAAATGATGGCATCAGGTAATGCTAGGTATGATATTTCTCGCTTTGGCTACGAGGTCTTTCGTGCATCACCACGTCATGCAGATGTTATGATTGTTGCGGGAACCGTAACTGAAAAAATGGCACCGCTTTTGCTACGTCTATATGAACAAATGCCGGAGCCAAAGTATGTCATAGCTATGGGCAGCTGCGCTATATCAGGCGGTCCTTTTGCAGATTCTTATTCAGTTGTAAAAGGAGTGAACCAATTGGTGCCCGTAGATGTAGTAGTACCTGGATGTCCGCCAAGGCCTGAAGCTTTAATTGAAGGGTTTCTTAAGCTTAAGGCTAAGTTAAATAAACCAGAGATTGCGAAGGTGAGAAAAAATGTTTGATATCACTAATTTGCTTGAAAAATTAAATAGCAATTTCGAAGGACAACTTGAACTTTCAGAAAATTGCCAGGCGATATATGCGAAAAGACACCATATTGTGAAGCTGCTGCAAATGCTAAAGGATAAATACAATTATACAAGGCTTGTTGATATAACATCTGCAGATTATGAGGATCGGTACGAGGTTGTATATCACTTAACAGATAATAAAACAGAATTGTTAGCTATAAAAGTAAAACTTGAAAAAGATGATAACGTAATACCTTCCATAGTTTCCATATGGAAAGCTGCAGACCCTCAAGAAAGAGAAATCTATGACCTTATGGGCATTGTATTTGAGGGACATGGAAATCTTACTAGAATTTTATGTCCAGATGATTTTGAAGGCCATGCTCTTCAAAAAAGCTACAAATTAGATAGAGTAAGCAGATTTTAAGAGGGAATTTTAGTGAAAGGGGGAAGTTCTAATGGCTTTAATGGAAGATAATTTTGAAACGCAGGAATATAAAATAAATTTAGGGCCGCAGCATCCAAGTACTCACGGAGTATTTAGAGCAGTACTTACTTTAAACGGTGAGCAGATTGTAAAATGCGAGAATCATGTTGGCTATCTTCACAGAGGAATTGAAAAGTTGGCAGAAAGCCGTACTTATGCTCAATTTGCAGCCCTTACACCAAGACTTGACTATCTTGCCGGGGCTTTAAATAACTGGGGCTATGTGGTGGCTGTTGAAAAGCTAATGGGTATTGAGGTTCCTGAAAGAGCGGAATATTTGCGAGTTATTATAGGCGAGCTTCAAAGAATTGCTAGTCATCTTGTTGGAGTATCCAGTGGAATGATAGATTTAGGTGCTACTACAGGCTGGATGTATGGATTTACTGCAAGAGAAAATATTCTGGATTTAATAGAAATGGTCACAGGTTCAAGAATGACACCTAACTATTATACTATTGGCGGTGTAATGGATGACCTTCCAGAAGATTTTATGCCTGCACTGAAAGAAAAGCTGGTGATAGTTAAAGATAGACTTGATGATATCAGTAATTTGATATTAGAGAATGAAATATATCTTGCCAGAACAAAAGGCGTAGGTGTAATAACTAAGGAACAAATACAAAAGTATTGTATTACAGGACCAAATGTAAGAGCGGCTGGAGTACCTTATGATCTTAGAAAGGCAGCACCATACAGCATTTATGATAAATTGGATTT
>CAZMQY010000429.1:0-2893 GCA_964568335.1 uncultured Clostridium sp. | reverse complement strand
AATTACTTATATAATACTTACAAGCCAAGGCAGTCAGATAAAAGACAAGTATAATGTTATTTCAAATGAAGTGTATGCAGCTGCCTATAAAGACTTTTCTCAAGAAGAAAAAGAAATATTTTTAAAACTATTAAAGAAGATGAATAATAATTTCAATTAAACTACTTAATCATTCTTAAACTTCTCTCCGAAGCTGCTATGGCAGCTTATTTTTTTTATTATAGATTATTCTGCCCCTGCATTAATTGAAAATGAGAAAGGTTAAGATATCTCCCTAGGCGAAGTCATTATTTCCAATATGAATAAATATTTCGCTAGAGGAGAAAATTATTATGAAGAAAATAAGTAACGGGGTGGGCATGATGACAACGCTGGCTTTCACTAAATGCATTGAAGTAAACATTAATACTATTAGAAGGCTTCTTGGCAATAATTCCACTATTGCTTACAGAGAATTTGAAAATAATGAAAATGGCAGAGTGAAATTCTGCGTCATTTATGATAGCGCTATGTGCAAAGGCGAGACAATCAGTGAGGATATTATAAGACCTATTTTATACTCCAAAAAAGTAAGCATAATGGGGGAAAATGAACTGTGCAAAGTTTTGGTTAAAAATATTTTAATCACTACTGACTTTAATATAACTTCTGATGTGAAAATTATTATAGATTCTATTCTTGAAGGAGCAGCTGTACTTTTGGTAGAAAACTCAACTGATGCTGTTATCATTCAAGCAAAGGGTTATGCAAAACGAAGTGTGGATAAACCCGTTACACAATCCGTAGTTAGGGGACCTATGGAAGCTTTTACAGAGGATATTGATGCTAACATCTCTCTTTTACGAAGAAGACTACCTCATAAAAACTTTAGAGTAGATATTAGAAAAGTAGGAGCAATCTCAAAGACAAGGATTGCAATATGTTATATAGAGGGTCTGGTTCCCCAAAAAATACTTGATGAGGTGAATAAGCGCCTAAGTGAAATAGAGATTGACGGAGTATTGGGGTCAAACTACATTGATGAACTGATTTGCGATTCTCCTCTGTCAATATTCAGAACCATAGGCAATTCTGAAAGGCCAGACTCTGTTTCATCAAAGGTTCTTGAGGGGAGGCTTGCTATTATATGCAATGGTGACCCCTTCGTTCTAACTATTCCTTATTTGTTTGTGGAATATTTTCAAGAAAGTGCGGATTATCATGATCACTACTTAATCGGTACTATAAACAGGCTGCTTAGAATCATCGGTTTCCTTATGACCATCAGCATACCTGCTATTTATGTTGCTTTAATGAATTACCATCAGGAAATGATTCCAACAGACCTTGCAATCAGCGTTGCCATAGCTAGACAGGGTGTCCCTTTTCCAACTTTTACCGAGTTGCTATTATATCTATTTATATTTGAACTACTAAGGGAAGCAACTACAAGAATACCTTCTACTATAGGGCAAACGGTTGGAATTCTAGGTGCCATTGTTATTGGTCAGGCTGCGGTTATTGCAAGGCTTGTCAGCGTTCCGCTGATACTTGTTGTTTCCTTAACTGGGATAGCAGGATTTTTAATAATAGAGCTTGAAGGAGCTGCAATAGTACTGAGATTTATTTTTGCTTCTTTTGCTATGATCCTTGGACTTTATGGTTTCATATTTGCCCTGTGCGGTTTTCTTTTTTACTTGGTATCCCTCCGCTCCTTTGGTGTTCCCTATATGCTTCACACCTATCTATTACTAGACGAAAACATCAAGGATACCGTAATGAGAGTTCCTTGGATCTTTATGAAATACAGGCCTAAAATTATTGGTAAACTACGCAGGCAGCGGCAATGTACCCTAAAAAATAGAAAAGGATAAAATTTAATTAATGATTTAGGAGTGCAATTAAATATGAGATTAAAAGTTATAAAAGTGCTTATCCTCATTTTGATGGCAATCCCTTTAGGGAGCTGCAGAAACTTTTCAGAACTGGATGAGCGCTATATTGTTCTCGGAGCTGCAGTAGATTTTGATAAAGAAATGTATAGTCTAACCGTTGAAGTTGTGGATAATGTTGAGTCAACAGTAGGCAAACTTGTTTCAAAATATTACACTGCAAGCGGCAAGTCTATGTTTGATGCTGTAAGAAATATTATTAAAACTTCAGGTAAAAGGCTGTATTGGGGACAGGCGAAGGTATTAATACTTAGCAGAAATATAAAGGCCGACGAGCTTTATCCCATAATTGATTGGGTTGACCGAGATCAAGAGCTTCGCGCAGATATGATGATTGTAATATCTTTAGAAAAAACAGCTAAGGAAATAATTGAATGCAAGCCCGTAAAAACCTCTGTTCCATCAAATATAATTCTCGATATGCTTAAAAACTACAAGTCAACGCCTAAATATCCAGAAATAGAATTATGGAAGTTTTCCTACGATTATTCAACACTGGGCATTGAGCCCATAGCACCAACCATAAAAATAATTACAGAAGATGATGAAAGAATACTTCAAATAGGCGGAACTGCGGTGTTTTTAGATTATGCCATTGTTGGCTTTCTAGGGGATTATGAAAGTATGAATTTACTTTTCCTTAGAAATAAGCTCAGTGGAGGATTAGTTCATTTGGACAAAAACATTATAAAATTAGGTACAGATGTAGCGCTGGAAGTTTTGAACAGTTCCACTAAAATAAAACCAAAAGTTCAGGATGGAAAAGTAATTGTTGAGATAGCTGTAAAACCGGAGCTTGGACTAGCGGTCAGAGATACAGACATTGACCTTTCAAACCTGGATGTTATTGAACAGCTAAATAAAACATGCAGCAGCTATTTAGAAGAGGCTATCACAGAGACTATTAAAACAGTACAACAAAATTATAAAAGTGATATTTTTGGCTTTGGTCAAAAAATCAA
>CAZMQY010000428.1:0-2914 GCA_964568335.1 uncultured Clostridium sp. | reverse complement strand
AGATTAATAGAATCTTGATAGCTGTTTTTCTTAATAACTGTATATAACATTTGCAGTCCTCCTCCATTGTTTCTTTTCTTCTGCCATATATCAGGATAGATTTGTTAAACCCGTAAACCTATTAGTTTTACACATGACTTACAGTTTAAAAAATCTAGTACCTTACAACTAATTTTGTCAGGTTTTCTTATTGGTTATTTATTTCTACTATCTTTTCCTAACACTAAAAATTCTATTCCCAATTCATTACACACCATATTGCATTTGCAATCCTCCTTTGTTGTGTTAGTATAAATAATATCACTGATTGTTTTCATTTTCATTGACATGAAGTGCTAAATAATACGGTATTCTTTATACCTAAAGGATAAAGGAGTGATAGTTTGAATATTAAGGACGTACTAAAAATACAATCCCTTGATGGGGCAAAGTTAATTGCAGGAGAAAATGGAATTTTAAACGAAATAACCAGTGTAAATGTCCTAGAAGCTCTTGACATAGAAAATTGGGGGAGGGCCGGAGAGGTAATTCTAACCAGCTTCTTTGCACTCCAGAATTTGAGTGATACCGAGCTGGACGTATTTTTTGATAAGCTTAATGATATAGGCATTAGCGCAATCATAATTAAGATTGAAAGACTGGTTCATCAAATACCTAATAAAATAATGGAGCTTTGCAACAAACATTTAATCCCTCTTATCCAAATCGGCAAAGGTATAAAGTATGAATCCATAATTCTGGACATATTGGGACCAATAATAGATAAAAATGTTTACCTGTTAAATAGATACTACGAAGTGCATAGCGAGCTAACTGGTCTTGCACTGAAAATGCCTTCAATGGAAGAGATGCTGTTTGAATTTAAAAAAATGATACTTCGCGATGTAAGCCTTATTAATTCCATAAAAGGAACTGAAGTTAGCACAAATCCTGAACTTTGCAGCGTGACAATAGTGAATAAAAGCAAAGTTTTAAAAGAGAAGTACATGCAATTTAAGTATGAACGCTATAAAGTAGTTTATAATTGCACAACTCCCCAAAAAACTGGCACGCAAATTAGAGTCCATATACCCTATCTGGGAATTAATGACTACGTGTTGATTATACATGAACTGCAAGATAAGATTAGTTCTGAAGATTTCATGGTAATAGAAAATGCTGTGAAGTTTTTACAAATGGAGCTATTAAAGAAATATGTAATCTCACAAAATATAGCCCAACAAAAGAATAACATTATAGGCGACTTATTAAATGATAGGATCTATGCAAAAAAAGACATAGACGAGGTGTTAGAATCCCTAAATATTGATATGCACAAATACTACCAGGTCATTCTTATAAAACTTTATCCGCGGGAAGAAAATAAAAACCTGGATAAAAATATCATGCTTACAATTCTAATGCATATTAGAAACAAATTTAAACTAAATTTCAAGAACATTGTCTTTATGGAAAAATCCGATAGAATAGTGTTCATATCTAACTTTAATGATATTAGAAATGGATTTAGTGTACCTTTTGTTGAAAAATTGATGAATTCTTTAGTTAAAAATGATATATTTCAAGATTTCAATTATGGAATAAGCATAAGCAGTAAAGTGGAAAAATACGCAATTCCAAAAGCGAACATGGAAGTTTTAGACACTCAAAAGGTATTGAATTTATTTCACAATTCCAATAAAATATTACCTTATGAAGAGCTTGGAATATACAAATTATTCTTAGAATCAAACAGTCTTGGAGAACTTGAAAAGTTCATTTCTCCTAGAATAAATAAATTTAGGCTAGAACATCCACAGCTATTTGACACAATGAAAATGTTCTTGGACCTAAATCAAAACTATACCCTTACCTCAGAAAAGCTATTTCTTCACCCAAAAACAGTAAGGTATAGAATAGACAGAATAAAAGAATTATTATGCACTGAGTTTACAGACCCGGAAGAAATTCTTCAAATTCAAGTGGCTTCAAGGCTGTTTAAACTAATGGAGCAGGAGGAAAAGAAATGAACGAACCAGAAATCTTGAGTTTGGTTACAGAAAAAAACATAGAGCTTAATATGAGTTTATACAGGGCAAAAAGTAATAGAAAAGATATAACTATTATATATTTCCACGGTGGCGGGCTGCTTTATGGAGTTAGAGATGACTTGCCAGAAATTTATATAAACAAACTTTTAAGTTCAGGCTATGATTTACTAGCTTTGGATTATCCGCTAGCCCCAGAATCAAGAATAGATGTGATTTTAGATTCTTGTTATGAAGAGATTCTTTATTACTTAGAAAACCATCACAATGTATTTAGTTTGAAAAATGAAAAATATGTACTCTTTGGAAGATCAGCAGGGTCCTATCTCTGTTTTATGATGTGTGATAGGTTAATTAAAAATAGCGTTATAATGCCAATGTCAATCATAAGCTTATACGGATATGCAAGGCTTGACGAAGTAGCTTTTAATACCCCAAGCAAGCATTACAATAAGTTAGCCAAAGTGACTGATGAAAGCATTAAAAAAATTATCTCAGAGGGTCCTGTCACATATGGGCCAATGAATTCAAGATTTTCACTTTATATAAAAGCAAGGCAGGAAGGAACATGGATAAAATATCTCTGTGAAAATGAAAATCCAGCTGAGTACTCCTTAGATGAGGAAATACTCAAAAGCTTTCCTCCTGCAATATTAGCAGCTGCTACCTTAGATCCTGATGTGCCTTTTAAAATGTCAAAGATGCTAAGCAAGGTAATTCCAAACTCCCACCTTATAACAGTCTATGAAGATGTCCATGATTTTGACAGAGACATAAGCAAGCGATCAGGAAAATTAGTCTACGAAGAAATACTGAAATGGCTTGAGGAGAAATAAGAAATTAAATATGAATATTACTCCTATAGCTGCGCAGCAATAGGAATAAAG
>CAZMQY010000427.1:0-2956 GCA_964568335.1 uncultured Clostridium sp. | reverse complement strand
GAAAAGTTTGGAAATGATACGATGTATCAGTTTGTTAAAAAAATAGTGCAAAGCATAGATAATATGACAGCCAAAACCAAAAGTTTTGAAATCAATGACGGTGTAATAACAGCTAAGCAAGGTGGTACGGATTTCCATGGCTGGGTTGATAAGCATCATACAGAGAGTAGTAGGATTATAGATGATAAGATAAAGGGTGTAGAGGTTTCGCTTGCTAATCGTACGGGTGAAGTGGATAATCAATATTTAAAAAATATTGATGAGTTCATATCAGGTAATAAGCAATTTAATGAAGTATTAGATGATTATGCCATTGCATATGCAGAGAAGGTTAATTCAAATGTCCCATGGAAATGGAGAAATATACCAGGTGGAGATTCGTTATCACAAAAACAACTAAAGTTGATTAGAGAGCGAGCAAAAGAACTAGGAGAAATACCTGATGTTCCTATGAAACCTGGAACAAAATATCCAGATTTTGAAAAAGTTGATTTAATTATAAAGATTGATGGGGAACCCGTCATTATACAGTTGCCAAAGGAATATTGGAAGAAGTCAGATCCTGACCAATTCGGTTGGCTTGATTCACAACTCCCAGGTGGAAAACGTCCATCTGGGACAACATGGCATCATTCTGAAATTGACGGTAGAATGGAATTAGTACCTTTTGGTATTCATAACTCGGTGTATCACTCAGGAGGAAGGGCTCCTGGGGGATGGGCATACGGAAAAAGATAAAAAGTTGGGAGTGAAGAATAAATGAAAATAGATGTTAATACTATTGTTTCACCTTTGCCAAGTGATGCGTTATTAGATGTAGTAGAGAAAAGTTTGAGGGTTTCCTTTCCAGAATTGTATAGAGAATTTATAAAGAAAAATAATGGAGCTGTGCCGATTACTAATCTTTTTAGCCATAATCAACATCAGTATGTTATTGAACGATTTCTGTGTATTCTTGAAGAAAGTGAATCAGATGAAACAAATGGATGGTATGATATTGAAGTTGTAATTACGCAGATTGGTGAAAGATTAACTGATAATGAAGACTTAATAGGAATGAATGTTGTGCCGATTGCTGCACTATTTGCTGGAGATTTTGTTTGTTTAGATTTTAGAGAAGCAGAAGCCCCATCTGTAGTCATTTGGTACCATGAAGAATCTGGTGAATTTTCGCCTGTAACTAAAATGGTTGCCCGAAATATATCTGACTTTTTCGAGATGTTAGAGGATTAGATTCTTCTTTAATATCCATGAGTAAGTTGGATTTAGGAGTCTCGACTAAGGACAGATTTAATCGATCCTAAATTTATTGTAACAATATAAGTTGACAAACATGAACGATAATTAGGTGAGATGACATTCTAAATTTAGGAAGTATTGTTACAGGGAACAAACTATAAACTTATGAAATTAAACAAGATCGTTGGTTTAAACATAATATTTATCATAGATTGCTTATAAGATTAAATAAAAAAAGCACTTGATTGTCTACAAAAGATATCAAGTGCTTTATTGTATTTAAATGTGAAAGTTTAAAAGAGGATTATAATTTTATAAGTGCAGTAATTGTTAAATTTTATAGGTTGCAAGATGGTAAAAGTACATGGCTACGTAACTTGAAAATCAAAGATTGGGAAGCAGCAAGTAAACTAAATGATTTGGGCCATACGACAATAAGAGGAGTAGCCAAGGTAGTAGACGGTACAACAGGCGGATTCCATATTGCGAAAGACCTCTTACACGGATCTCCAGTACCCGCTGAAGGAGTCATGGGACTTCGTCGTGGCACGGATTGGGAAGCTGCGGTGAAGGCGAGTCATGAAGAGTCGAAAGGGATAATTCAGAGCCGGATTTCGAAGTTGGAAGAGAGTAGTACTGTTAAGGGTACGGGTGAAGGTAGTAAGATAGAGAATATATCTAAATTAACTACAGAAGATATCCCGACTGCAAAAAGTGGCAAATTTAATGATTTCTTTAATTCTCTTTCTAGTGCAGAATTGGATGGATTATGGAAAGATAAAAAGATTAGAAAGAAAATTGAACGTCAGCTTAGAGAACCTGGTGGTTTACATGAATGGCATTTAGTTTCGAGGGCTCCACAATTCAAGTTTTGGGATATAAGTGCTGAAAAAATTAAAGATTTAAGAACAGCAATATCTGATGTTAAATTTGTAAATCCTAAAGGCGTTCATGGAGGATTAGGTTCTACAAAAGCACATAATGAATTATTGGCAATTATTGATACATCAAATGACTATAACACATTTATTAGAAGACTTAATAATTGGGCTTACTATAGATTAGAGGGTGGAATTTCATCATTGCCAGAAGGATTAAGATTAAAATAGGGGTGTGTTATTTATGGAAAAGCAAGGAATGGTTTCAATATGGTTAGGTAATATTAAAACACAAAACCAGTTAGAGAAATACGTCAATTTAACATACGATGAAGACGGAGAGTCTGTACCTTCTAAATTTTTTGTAGATTTTAATATTGATATGGATGAAACAGATGAGGATTTTATTGAAAAAGCGGTATTAGAAGAAAAGAGTGATAATATCTCTGCTTTATTAGAGGGGTGTTCATATGAGGAAATTATACTACCTAAAATTAGAGGATATGTTAACTTAAATAAGTTATATAACGCTGTTATTTTAATTTACAATTTTGAGTACGAGAACCTAGTTAACTCTTTTGAGGATTTTGATTATATTACTTCTACTAGTTACTTACAATAGTAATCTTTTGATTGAAATTTGAATAAACTGCTGAATAGTGAAGAGCGTTAATCTTATATTAATTTGAAACCTTGATGGGCTATATGCCTCTCAAGGTTTTTATAATTTTATGTTAAAATTAAAAGCTTATAGTAAAAAGAAAAGTGCATGGGATTGGTTACAATGACTTTATAAGTATTGCAACTACACTTACTACTCGATATATACTTTACATAAG
>CAZMQY010000426.1:0-2963 GCA_964568335.1 uncultured Clostridium sp. | reverse complement strand
AAAGGAGGAAAAACATATGGCAGTGCTAAGTACATCTGTTAACACAGCTATGAGCATCAGATACAAGACAGGAATTGATGCCTTAGGAAATGACGTAGTAAAAGCTAAAAAGTACTCAAACGTGAAAGTAACTGCAGCTGACGAGGACATACTTCTTGTAGCTACAACTTTAGGCGCTCTTATGAAGGATGAAGTTTTAGAAATAGTAAGAAGCAATGACAGCATTATCGTCAACGCTTAAGGGGAAGGCTAGCCACGCAGTAATCAAATAGAAAGGAGGAAGCAAATTGGCAGATAAAAGTTTAGTAATGACCTTTATAAATCAGCTGGGCGCAAGAGTAAACATAACTCTTCCCGGCGTAAGAGAGGATTTAACTGAGCAGGAAGTATCAACTGCTATGAATTCAATTATATCAAGCAATATATTTCTATCATCTGGCGGAGATTTAGTAGCCAAGCACTCAGCTCAAATAACTGAGAGAACTGTTACTAATCTTGAGGTTAGATAATTATAGGGGCACCGTAAGGTGTCCCTTTTATACATTTGTGAATTTTTGTATTGGTCCATTACAATCAGCCTCTCTGATTTCCTCAAATTGACCACCAGTATATTCTGATATTACCTTTCTCCAAAAACGTTGAGCTTGAAGATTATTTTCAATTTGTGACACTTTCCATTCTCCTTGAAACATATTAAACACCATATTTGCAGCTCTTTTACCAACTCCAGCTTTTCTATATTTTTTCATAACAAAGAATTCTGCTATTGAATAAATATTATTATTAAAGGAGTTTGTCCCCATCTTTCTCACTAGAACAAATCCTGCTAAATTGTTATTTACTCTAATAAAAAATGGATATCTATCTTCTTCCGTCCAGTAATGGTCTAAATACTTATATCCATATAATCCATGTTCATTAACATCATCAGGATCAAATTCTGTAAAATCATAATTATATAGTTCTAGTAAATTTCTTAATATAGATTTTTGATCTATTGTTGCTTTTTCTAATATAATATCCATAATATTTTCTCCTTTTTTCTTATGTGAGCTTGCACTACTTTTGGTGAAGGAATGTACCTTGGCTTAAGTTTAACTATCAACTAATTTCAACGCTTTACTGATAATTTCTTGAATAATTGAGCTACAGCATTTACCTAAAGGGTTGTTTATCTCACACTTCCCATTCTTCATTGCTCCTGTAAGTTTAATAATGTCCTTCATATCTTTTGCATTATCATTAAGAACAGCATTTATAATTTGCTCTTCTGTAACTTGGTTGCAATAGCATATATATTTGGGGTTTGCGTCTTTTTTAAACCATATGGGCACTTTTACCTGCTGTTTGTTGTATGATATATCTAAATCTGAACTATAGTAGACAATATTACATTCTTCATTCATGCAGATAAAATAAGTAGGTTCTTTCACTTGGTTTGCTAATTCATCAATAACTAAATGTTTAACTGTAATACTTTTTACTTCTACCCCTTTACTCTTACATTTAGGGCATATGTTATTTTTCTCTACTACACGAGTAAAGTTCTGCTCACTTTCTCAACAGGATTTTTTTAATCTTTGCTCTTGCATAATATATAACCTCCTCGTAAACTTTTTTAAATATTAAACTGGTATTCGTGCAAATATTTTTCTTTGAGGATAAAATTCCTTCAATAAATTTATATAGTCAGGTAATTTTTCTAAATTAGGCTCCCAAAATTCAAAAGTAATACCATTACATTTTTCAATAAAATTATTATCGAGAGTATACATTTTTCTAAATTTGCATATACCACCTTTATCATTATGACAATGGTTGCATTTTCCATATTCTCCCGTAAAAATATCTTTTATAAAGGCTTGTGCATTTTCAATATATTCTCGATGCTTATCTATTTTATTTAAGAAAAGTCTAAGGACTATACTCTTTTCTCTGATATATATTCGTGCAGCAACTTGTTTGCTCTTAACTCCTACTTTTGAATATATAATCATATATTTACCCCAACAGTAACCATTGCCTATGTTATCGCCAGAGCTGTAACCCAGTTTAGAAATCTCATTATCAAATGCTAAGATGAAGGCCTTGTTTCCAGCTGATAAAATATTGAATCTCTCTTCTGATAAAATATTTTTCATTTTTTTAACCTCTCTTATTAAATAATCATAAGTTAAATCGCTCTTTTATTATTGTCGCAACAATCTCTGCAGAAAGATTGGAGTTGTCAATTTTGATATAATTCTCAAAGGGTACTTCACCATCATTACTAACGCAGCGATATTTCTTATCAGCATTGATAAGCCTTTGATTAGAGATTTCAATATCTTGTTTCGAAGCCTTGTGCTTTAAACGATTTTCAGTAATATTTCTTTGTAATCTAATTTCTTGAGGTGCAACAAGTTCTACATAGTAAACATCAGCACCGTTTTTTCTAAAGATATTAGTTACATGCTCAACATAATCCCAATCAGATTTTTGGTCAAAAGCCCACAAATATGTAAATATCAATCCATAATTTTCTGATGCAGCAAATTCTTCAAAGACACACTCTCTCATTTTACTTATTGCCTTTCCATGATAATAGCCAAATATTTCAATAACAGGTTCAATGGTCATATGATTATGGAATAATCGTAAATCTGTAATTTTCATAAGTTCTTGTCCAACTGTCATTTTACCTACAGCTGCATCTCCGATTAAAAACACTAATTTCAAAACATCCACTCCTATTCATGTTTTTATATTACTGCATAACATCTTACTCATATTAATTAAATGACTTTCATAATTACTTAAAACTAGCACTCACTTAGACAGGGTTTTATCTAACATTTCCAATTAAACACATTTGAATTTCTTAGCCAGGATTGGCTTAGTAATTGGAATGTGTAGATAGGCTTCCCCAGAACTTAACCCTTACCCTCTTGAAACTTTTTTATATAAGGTTCAAAGTACTTCCC
>CAZMQY010000425.1:0-2966 GCA_964568335.1 uncultured Clostridium sp. | reverse complement strand
ACCCACTTGCCATGTGGGTGGCACTAAAACGGAGGAAGAAACTATGCAACTAATAGTCGGACTAGGAAATCCAGGATTAGAATATAAACATACAAGGCATAATGTTGGTTTTGATATATTAGATTTAATTGCTGAGAAGTATAATATAAGTCTTAATAGGGCAAAATTTAAAGGGGTATGCGGTGATGGTTTTATTGGCACTGAAAAGGTGCTGCTTTTAAAGCCTTCTACCTATATGAATTTAAGCGGAGAAAGCTTAGTTGAGGCAGCTAATTTTTATAAGATTCCAAGAGAAAATATAATAGTTATTTATGACGATGTAAGCCTTGCTGTTGGAAGAATGAGAATAAGACCAGAGGGAAGTGCCGGAGGACACAATGGTATAAAAAACATTATTCTTCACCTGTCTTCGGAGGAGTTTCCACGCATTAGAGTTGGAGTGGGACAGCCACAGGGAGGGTTAATTCCTCATGTTTTAGGTCATTTTCCAAAGGAAGAAAGAGAAGTTTTGGAAAAGCTTTTTCCAGGAGCAATTGAAGCGGCAGAGACTATAATAAAGTATGGAGTTACTGAGGCGATGAACCGATTTAATGGGTTTAAGGTTAATTAACAATTAACAATGAACAATTAACAATGGAAGGAAGAAAATCCCCAATAGGATTTTCGAATGTAAAGGTGCAAAGCAACATTTAATTATTAATTGTTAATTATTATTTGTTAATTCTAAAAAATACAGAGGTGTTAAGATGAGACTAAAGGGCTTAATGCAGCCTTTAAAGGAAAGCAGTGAATTTAAGGAGATAATGAGTGCAATAGAAAGGCGCAGATACCCAATTGGAGTATTTGGGCTTTCTGAGTCTGCTCGAAGCTACTTAATAAATGGAGTGTATGATGAATTAGACAAGCCATTTCTTATTCTAAGTCACAGCGATGTAGAGGCTAAAAATATATACGAGGATTTAAACCTATATTTGCCTAATGTGTTTTACTTTCCTACAAAGGAAGTTGTGTTTTATAACATTGATGCGATTTCAGGAGATCTTAGGTGGGAAAGGCTTAAGGTAATTAGAGAGATGACTAAAAAGAGCAAGAAGATTATAGTTGCTTCTATAGAATCCCTTGCTCAAAAATATATTCCCTTTGAGCTTTATAAGGATTTTACCTTTACTTTTAAAGTTGGAAATACAATAAGCTTAGAGGAGCTTAACGAAAAGCTTGTACAGTGCGGTTATGAAAGAGTGGATATGGTAGAGGCTAAAGGACAGTTTTCCATAAGAGGAGGAATAATGGATATATTCCCCCCTTTCGGAGCTCTGCCCTATAGAGTTGAGCTTTTCGGAGATGAGGTAGACTCTATAAGAACCTTTAACACGGAATCTCAAAGAAGTATTGAAAAGGTTAAAAGCATAGAAATTTTCCCGGCTAAGGAAATGATTTTGAGCGGAGAAATCATATCAAAGGCTATAAGTGCCATGGAAGAGGATTTAAAGGCTGTTACAACCTCTCTTAAAGCTAAAAAGAATAAAGATGCTGTAGAGAAGATCGGCTCTGCAATTAAACGTAATATGGAGTCCTTAAAGGAAAGCTGGAGCTTCGAAACTATAGAAAGCTTTTTACCTTACTTTTATGACAACACCTCAAGCTTCTTAGACTATATGAAAGATAGCTTTGTAATTGTTGATGATGTACAAAGGTGCCAGGGAAAGCTCGAAAGCGTTTATTTTGAGTTTGAAGAAAACTATAAGAGCTTTCTGCAGCTTGGAAATATATTGCCTGGGCAAGGAAATTTGTTGATTTCTAAGGATGAACTTTTAGAAAAACTCACCTACAGCAATGTATTAACAATTAATGCAATACCTAAATCTGCTAAAATACTATCACCAAGAGCTATAGTAAGCTTTACGCAAATAACTCTTCATAACTATCATGGACAGCTTGACCTTCTTATTGAAGATATAAAGGATAAGAAGGCTAGGGGCTTTAGAACAGTGATACTGTCAGGTACAAGACCCAGGGGCGAGAGGTTAGTTTCAACCCTTAGAGATAGAGGCATTGAAAGCTCTTACAGCGATATTGTTAGTGAAATAAGCTTGGGGCAGGTGGTTATAACCTTTGGAAATCAACTGAGAGGCTTTGAGTATCCAGACTTAAAGGTATCTGTTATATCAGATAAAGAGGTTTTTGGAGAGGCAAAAAGAAAAAAGACCTCTAAGCCTAAAAAGGGTGTAAGCAAAATAAAGAGCTTTACAGAACTTAAGCTTGGAGATTATGTAGTTCATACAAATCATGGTATAGGTGTTTACAGAGGAATAAAGCAACTGGAGCTGAATGGTCATAAAAAGGATTATCTGCAACTTACCTATGATAAGGGAGACATGCTTTATGTACCTGTAGATCAGCTTGATCTTGTCCAAAAGTATATAGGCCAAGAGGGTAAGAATCCAAAGGTAAACAAGCTTGGAGGAACTGAATGGGCCAAAGCTAAGACAAAGGTCAAAAAATCTATTGAGGAAATTGCAGAGGATTTGGTTAAGCTCTATGCTGTTCGCGCAACCTTGAAGGGATATAGCTTCCAAAAGGATACTGTTTGGCAAAAGCAGTTTGAAGAGGAATTTCCATACGATGAAACTCCAGACCAATTGAATGCTATTGATGAAATCAAAAATGATATGCAATCCGATAAGCCTATGGATAGACTTCTCTGCGGCGATGTTGGCTATGGTAAGACAGAGGTAGCTATTCGTGCAGCTTTTAAAGCGGTTATGGATGGCAAGCAAGTAGCGTTCCTAGTACCTACTACTATTTTAGCTGAGCAGCATTATAATAACTTTGTGCAAAGATTTTCCGACTTCCCGGTTAAAGTAGATATGGTGAGCCGATTTAGAACTCCTACTCAGCAGAAAAATACGCTAAAGGCCGTTAAGGAGGGAAATGTAGATATTTTAATAGGTACTCACAGACTGCTT
>CAZMQY010000424.1:0-2973 GCA_964568335.1 uncultured Clostridium sp. | reverse complement strand
AATTCCTGTAATAGCACCATTTTCATCTACTATTAATTTTGTAGCTGGTGTTTCTAATAATATTTCTACTCCCTTTTCTCTAGCTTTTTTCTCTAATGGTTGAGTAATTGCCCATCCATGTCCATCTTGCTCAACTTTGCCATCTTGAACTGAAACATAATGTCCTCTAATTGGACGATATTTTTCATGTAATTGCTCAATATTTTTACTAAACTCAACCCCATTTTCAACTAACCAATTAAAATCTGCAAGAGAATTATCTGCAATTAATCTAATCTTTACAGGGTCAACTTTATTCTCACCAACTGTCATTAAATGATTATAATAAAGGTCTGCATTATCTTCAACACCATGAGATTTTTGTATATCAGTACCAGCTGCCTGTACTTTTCCTCCCGATCTAGCTGTACTACCACCTGTCATAGGAAGTTTTTCGACTAACATAACCTTAGCGCCATTGTTAGCAGCTTCAAGAGCAGCTGATAATCCAGCAGCACCGCCACCTACTACAACTACTTCTGTATCATAAGTCATAGTATCTTTGCTTCCTGTACTTGCTGTTTTTATTTTTAATGCTTCAATATCTGCTCCAGCTTCTTTTAGGGCAGCTTCAACTGCCGCTAATATAGCTTGACTAGTAACAGTTGCACCAGTAACTGTATCTACTGCTAGGGTTTGACCTTCAACGATTGCAGCCGGTATTCTTTCAAGAGCTGCATCCGCTATACCTTTAGTCTCTGCATTTTCAATAATCTTAACTTCTTTAATACTATTCTCATCAACTGTAACACTTACTTTTACCTTGCCACCGATTCCTTCCCCTTCTCCAGTATATGTACCTGGTTTAAACAGTCCACCAGTTGTACCAGAATTATCACCATTTGTAGCAGGTTTACTTTGGCAGCCCAACATCATTGTGGACAACAGTCCTAACATAATAATAAACACTATAAACTTTGATTTAACACGCATTTAAATTCCTCCCTAATTTTGTAATTAATTATCTACTGTCAAATTATAAATATAACGATATCTTATTTAATCACCTCTCTTTTCTGTTAATTATATATCTAGCAATCTTCGTGCCAAAATTATCAAGGTTTAATTGTGCATTTTTACAGGAATTAAAATTTAACGACATCATTCTTTGTCTTATTTTGATACATGTATAATGTTACATGTATCAACTTGCCTAAATGAGGATAATAAAAAGTACTAGTATATTATAGTACTAGTACTTTTTTATTCTATGACTTATTTATTTAATTTCTAAAATCATCAATATTAAAACCTAATCTTGATAATTTTCTATATATTGTTGATCTACTTATGCCTAAAATTTCTGATGCAAGCTTAGCATTACCTTTGGTATTTTTAAGGGTATTGATTATAGTTCTGTATTCCTGAGTTTCAATGAGACTGATATTTTTCTTCTGGTTTATTCTATTCTTATCAATATCTGCTGTCAAATATACTGGCAAATCTCTAGGCTGAATCATCTCATCTTTTGCTATTTGTACAGCCCTTTGAATGATATTTTCTAACTCTCTTATATTTCCAGGCCAATCATATTGCTCAAATATATTCAAAACTTCATCGGAAATTTCTTCGATACCTATATTAAACATTTCGTTATATCTTTGTATAAACTGCTTCGCTAATTTAGGTATATCTTCCTTGTGTTCCCGCAAAGGTGGAAGATTAATAGTAAATACATTGAGCCTATAGAATAAATCTCCTCTAAATGTACTATTCTTAACTGCTTCAAATAAATTCTTATTAGTAGCAGCAATTATCATAATATCTATATCTTTACTATAAGTTGCACCTATTCTTGCAACTTTTCTTTCTTGAATTACTCTAAGTAAAGCAGCTTGAATTGATAAAGGTAATTCTCCTATTTCATCTAGAAAAATTGTACCTCCATCTGCTAATTCAAATTTACCAGGTTGTCCATCTTTTTTAGAACCAGTATATGAGCCTCCTTCGTATCCAAATAATTCAGATTCTGCTAAACTTAATGGAAGCGCTCCACAGTTTACATCTATAAATGGCTTATCTTTTCGTGGGCTATTATTATGTATTGACTGTGCAAAAAGTTCTTTTCCTGTACCACTTTCTCCTAAAATCAGAACATTAGAATTCCCTTGTGATGCAATCTTTGCAATACTAATAGACTCCCTTACAAGTTCCGAATCTCCTATAATATCATCGAAAGAATATAATTTACTTCTACTGCTAGTATGTATATTAGTAACTCTGTTATCTATCTTGTTAATCATAATCACATAACCCATCATTTCTAAATTATTTTTTAATCTAGCTAATGAAAGATTACAGTGAATAGGTTTGTTTTTAATATTAATTATAGTCTTTTTATTAAAAAAGTCTGTATTCTCAGTTACATATTTGTGAAAATCAATTGAACTTCCTAAAACCTCTGTTATATTCTTATGTAAAACCTCTTCTTCTTTAATAGATAATATATTTTCTGCAGTTTTATTTACTGATGTTATTTTATCAGTATTATCTATTATGATTAGTCCATCAGATATGGAATGTTTAAAAATATTACCATAGCCCTCAATTAAAGTATTATTTTTATCTTGCGATAACCTAATTTTATTTTCTATAGCATATGCTGCTGCAGTTGCCATTCCAAGAGTATGTACAGATACATCATCAGCAAATCCCGTTATGCCAATACACCCTATTAAGTTTCCTTTAATATCGTGAATAGGAGCAGCTGATGTAGTAAATTTGTGAAGCATTTTATAGCAATGTTCTTCACCATATGTTTGAACAGCCTTATCTAAATATAAACAAGTGCCCATAGCATTAGTTCCGATTCTTTCTTCTTTTAGATTAATTAGTTTAAACTCTGAATTCTCAGCTAATGTTGGATGCACCAAACTATCTATTACAAAGCCTTCTTTATCTAATAAAGTTATCATAAAATTTGTATTGCTAATA
>CAZMQY010000423.1:0-2987 GCA_964568335.1 uncultured Clostridium sp. | reverse complement strand
CAGCCTCTCTATGATTAATATTTACTTTTTCTTTATCTACTTCTTGAATTCCTAATATATAATTGAAAACCATTATAATTCTCCTACTCATTTGTTGATATGTTTAACTCATCTCTCATTTGCTCAGCAAACCATTGAATTTCTTCCTCATTCTCATAGGGTGACAGCTCTGTCAAATGGTATTGTATCGGAGCGCTTGGAAAATTACCATCAATAGTATGAAGTTTGAACAAATAGCACTTGTCCTCTTAGCAATCCTTCTTGATAATGTTGACTTCCCACTACCAGAATAGCCAGCCATTTGTAACAGAAACACTATGCCCACGCCATTCTTTTTTATCACTAAACCTTTAGAAAAGTCTAATTAAATTACTCTTAAGTTATTTCGCGGCTCGCTTCTATATACCTTCAAAAACAATTGTCTCTATCTTAGATATTTTATCAGCAAAATACTCATTAACAACATTAGTTGTCATGATGATTTGAATTTCTTCATCAGGGTAGATGTTATTAGATGTAAGAAAACCTGGTATCCCGCCGCCATGGTATACCTTTTTTCTTATTTTGCCTCCAAGTTCCACATCAGCTGTAAAAATTCCATATCCATAGAAGCCCTGATCGCCCGAATTTGCATGCCCGCTAATCATTTGATTTAAAGCTGCCTTGCTAATAATCTCTCCTTGAAATAATCTCTTGTTCCAGGTATGCAAATCCTCAACAGTCGAATATAGAGCACCTGCAGCATAAGGTACTGTCATATCAATAAAATCGCAGTTTGAAAGGATTCTTTCCTCACCTTTTAAAGAGTAACCGCTAGCTCTACTCTTTATTAGCTGGAGATGATCATCATATCCGGTGTCATCCATAGAAAGCTTATTAAAAATATTCTCCTGCAGATATTGTTTATAACTCATCTTTGAAACATTTTCTATTATATATCCTAATAAAATATACCCGGAATTCGAATACGTATATGTTCCACCTGGTCTAAAATCGTAAGGTAAATTCTTAAATTCCGCAATTAGTTCCAGAACACTATGATTATTTCTCATAATATTTTTTATAAAGCCATCAATATTAGTATGATTAAATATACCAGATGTGTGAGTTAGCAGATGATGAATAGTTACTTTATTTCCTTTAGGGTAGTCAGGGATATATTTATCTAACGTATCATCCAAGCTTAATAACCCCTTCTCATATAGCTGCATTATTGCTACTGCTGTAAACTGCTTTGTTACAGAACCGATTCGAAATTTTGTTTTGGATGTATTAGGAACATCTAGTTCAAAATTTGACATGCCAAAACCCTGGCTAATTATTTTTTCATCTTTAATGGAAACTAATATAGCTCCACTAAATTTTTCATTCCCTGAAAGTTCATTAAAATAGTTATTAATATTTATTGCAATCTTGTCCAACGTTTGTTTATTTATCATGTATCTGTTTTCCCCCTTAATATATTCTTAATTTCTTTAAAGTCATCACTTTATTTTCTTCTTAATGCGGTATTATTTTTCAATCTTATTCAACACATTCATGAAGATTCCACAGAGTTAGCCTTGCGAAAGAATATGCTTTAGCTTCTTCAAAGGCTTGACCCTATGCTAGCATTATCACATAGCTTCTCTATTAGCCTAGGTTGTAAAACATTAGTAAGCTCTTATTTCAGATTTTGGAATGTGCCTTGACGATTTTATAGCACTAACCTATATATAGATTGTAAACCATTATTTTACACAAATCTATATAAAAAAGTCCGCCAGCCAAGGCGGACGTCAAAATTTTGCTATCTGATATTTAAGTTGCTTATGACTTTTGTATTACACAATCCTCCTGACAGGAATAGCTTGCTTTGCTCCCATCTCTTTTGAGGCCCCATAATTATATTTAGGTGCTAAGTCTAAAGCATATTCATACCCGTATTGTTTTGGCTTATAACTACTCACTGCTTTGCTTACAATGTCAATAGCAGTTCCGAATTCATCTTCATTTTCAAAGGGCTCAGTTTGAAAATAAATCATTTCACATTCAGCTATTTCAATACAGTCACAGCCTTCAGGAATTTTCCCATCATAATTATATGGAACCTCAACACCAGCAGCACAAGAGGTTGTTCCACGTATAATTAGTTCTTTTGGTAATTCCAAAATCGCAGCAGTATCCATTTTGCAATCAATACTATTGAATAATCCTTCCCAGTCGCAACCCTTTTCTTCACAAAAACTCCAATAATCTTGCGCTTTACTTGCACGCATAAGAATTAGCTTTCTTTTAGGTCTGCTAACAGTTGTAACAGTGCACAATACTATAGCATTTTCTTTTTTCATATTTTCCTTCTCCTTATTATAAAGATACGAATAGTAATGCTTGATAGGATATTGTACAAAATATTTTACAGGCGGTTTTTCATATCTGTATTTTTGAGGTGTTATTCCAAATTCATCTGAGAATGCCCGCAGAAAACCTTCATGAGTATCAAATTGTGTGTTTATAGCAATATCTAAAATATTTTCCTGACTCTGCAGTAACTCCTTTGCGCTATTAGTCAAACGAATTGCCCTTATATAGTCTAAAGGTGTTCTTCCTAACAATTCTCGAAATATGCGAGCTGCATGTCGAGTAGAATATCCAGAAGCTTTAGCTATATCTTCAATTTTAATCTCCTCATTTATATGGCCCCTGATATAATCCTGCATTTTTTGAACAGCATTAACTTTCTCCCATCGCCTCATTACTTTCCTCCACAAAAAATATATCAAATTTCAGGGTTATCTTCTTGACCTAAAAAGACAAGATTAAAAATGAAGAATTGTCTGTAAATCTTAAATTTGCTTAGTTTACTTTATAAGAAGATACGTCTTAAACTAGGAACCTTTCTAATTAATTTAAAGTTATAATTCTGTCATCCCGCATAGTCACTATAAATGGTTAAATGGTTATATGGTTAAACATTTTTATGGTTAGCTGGCTTGAGACTTACTAAA
>CAZMQY010000422.1:0-2998 GCA_964568335.1 uncultured Clostridium sp. | reverse complement strand
CAAGACCCTATGCCTATTCTAAGAAGCAAGAGTATTATTCTACATTGCCTGAGCCATCAAATCTTCCATACAGAACATTTTGTGGTACATGATAAGATTTTCTAAAATAGATAAGGGGACAAAATATATCAAGCTAGAAATAATTAAGAAATAGAATCCTCCTCATGGGAGGGAGCTATTTCTTTTTAATATATTCAAATAATACATGCAAATGAAAGTAATGTGAGTTAAGAGTTATATACATTTATAGATTTTTTTGTTAATATTTATCTTATAAAATATAAATAGTTACATAAGAATATAATTCAAAAAATAAATTAAGAAGGGGGAAATATAAAAATGAATATAAGGAACTTTTTAGAGTTAAGAGGGAACTTAATTTATCTAAAAAAGTTAGATAAAGAATATGTTGAAGAATATTGGGAAGCTTTCAATAATTGTAGTATTGAATCAACGGTTTTTACGGGAACTCAACAAGTATTTAATAGATCAAATATTGAAGGATATTTAGAAGATATATCCCAGGACAGGAGTAGAATTGATTTTTTAATCTTCTCAAAAGAATCTAAAAAAATAATAGGTGAAGTTGTTATTAATGACATTGATAGAAATAATAGAAGTGCCAATATGCGAATTGCAATAAACAAAGCGGAAGATTTTAGTAAAGGCTATGGCAGTGAAGCAATGATTTTGGCACTGAATTATGGATTTGGAATGCTTAATTTACATAGAATTGAACTAGACGCATTTGCTTTCAATAAAAGAGCCATTCATGTGTATGAGAAAATAGGTTTTAAAAGAGAAGGAATTCGAAGAGATGCATGTTTTTTCTATAATAAATACTATGATATGGTTGCAATGAGTATTTTAGAAGAAGAGTTTAGAGAAAAGTATGTAGATACTAAAGCCTTTATGAAAGAGTTTGAGGATTAGATATAGAGATGCTTTTAAAGTTTATTTTTTAAGATGTTAAATAATATAAAGTGAATTAAAAGTTGATTTTTAAAAAGTTTTTAATATTCTATTGACAATTTTATTGGTTGTAACTATAATGGTTACAACAGGAGGGTTAAACATGAAAATAAGCAGTAGATTTTCTGTAGCAGTTCATATCCTATCAATATTATCTATAGAAAAGCAGCAGCTATGTACCTCAGAGTGGATTGCTGGCAGCGTAAATACTAATCCAGTAATTATTAGAAGAGTTACAGGAATGTTAAAAAAAGCTGGTATTGTTAAGGTAAATCCAGGAAGCGGAGGAGCTTATCTTTTAAAGCCTATAGGAGATATTACCTTATTAGAGGTATACAAAGCGGTGGATGTAGTTGAAGATAGACAACTTTTTCAGATGCATGAAAATCCAAACCCCAATTGTCCTATAGGGGCTAATATTCAACTTGTATTAGAAGTGATACTTCTTAAAGCCCAAGAGGCAATGGAGGATGTGCTTAAGAATGTCACAATGAAGGATATTGTTGAAGGCTTGATAGAAAAGATTAGGTAAAATTTACTTTTTAAATTTTACCTAAATATGGCTCTTCCAGCTATATGAATTATACTATTATTTTTTTGTATGTGTTGTAACAATATAGGTTACAACGAAACCGTTCATTAAATTAATTTGAAAGGATGATTAACTATGAAGATGGCATTAATTGGTGCAAATGGAAATGTAGGAAAAGTTATTTTAAAAGAAGCTTTGTTAAGAGGGCACCAAGTTACAGGGATAGTTCGTAATTTATCAGCAGTTGAAAGCAAACAAGATAATTTAAAGTTTGTTGAAGGAGATATATTTGATGAAGAAAGTATAGTGAAGGCTATACAAGGAAACGATATAGTTATTAGTACTTTTGGACCCAAGCATGGAGAAGAAAAAAGTTTAGTAGATGCTACTAAGAGTCTAATAAATGCAGTGAAAAAAGCAGGTGTACCTCGTCTTTTATCCATGGGGGGAGCTGGAAGTCTTTTGGTGGAAGGTAACATTAAATTAGTTGAAACAAAAGACTTCCCAGCAGACTGGAAGCCTATTGCATTGGCTCATGGTGACGCATTAGAATATTACAAACAGGAGAAAGAGCTTAATTGGACAAATTTGAGTCCTGCTGCACTTATTGAACCAGGAAAAAGGACAGGAGTTTATCGAATAGATGAAAATCAGCTAATAATAGATGAAAAAGGTGTTAGTCATATTTCCTTTGAAGATTTTGCTTTTGCTATGTTAGATGAAGCTGAAAAACCTAAGTTCTCTCGCAGAAGATTTACAGTAGGATATTAATTTAAGTAGGTGGAAAATTGAAAACAAAAATATATTATGTTATGGATACTATGTGTGGATGGTGCTATGGTTTTAGTGATGTTATAACTAAAATACAAGAAAAGTATAAGGATACTTATGATTTTAATATTTTACCTGGAGGGATGTGGATAGATGAGAATGTTAAAATTATGAATGACAGCTTAGGTAATTACATAAAAGTTCATAATAGAAGGATAGAACAATTAACTGGGAAAAAGTTTGGAGAAGAATTTAATAAAAATGTATTAGAAAACACTGATATAATCTTAGACAGCTTTCCAGGAGCAAAAGCAGTAGTTTTAATTCAAAGACTAAAAAAAGATGTAGCTTTTAGTTTCCTTAAGAAAATTCAAGAAGCTCTTTTTGTAGAAGGAAAGGATACTAATAGCTTAGAAACCTATGCTGAAATTGCTGAAAGTTTTGATATAGATAGAGAAAAATTTAAAAGAGAACTTGTCTCAGAAAACTTAATACAAGAAACCTTTAAATGCTTTAACCTCACTGCTTCAATGGGTGTACAAAGCTTTCCAACAGTGATTGCAGTTAATGAAGATAAAGGAGAAATAATTTCACAAGGTTATATTAAGTTTGAAGAATTGGATAAAATATTATCTTCTTAAAATTTGAATAATATTTTTTATAAGTTTTTAAAGGACTCCTTAATTTTAAGGAGTCCTTTAATTTAAGATAAAACTGGTACTT
>CAZMQY010000421.1:2496-2998 GCA_964568335.1 uncultured Clostridium sp. | reverse complement strand
GGGGAGAAATAAATGAAAAAAGGTATCAAAGTATTTAATCTTGTTCTAATATATATTTTAATTATGACAGGATGTTCTGCACCGAGGAAAGCAATAGCCTCTATTGATGGAAAAGTGATAACAAATAATGATATTGAAATAGCAATGGGTGGATTAAGGAACACAGAAGAGCAAGTAGTATCTGAGAAGCAAGCTTTAGAGAGGATTATTGAAATAGAACTTTTTTATAAAGAAGCAGAAAAGCAAGGAAAGTTCATAACTCTTAATGAAGCTCAAGCGGAAACAGAAAGACATAGAAAAATGATTGAGCAGTCTGGAACAGAAACAACAAAAAAAGGCTTTGAGAAAGTCCTTAGAAATTTAAATATTTCAGCTGAGGAATATTGGAGCGAATACTATCCTAGCAAAGCAATAAAATATATGTCAGCAGACAAAATAAGAAAAAGCATTCAAGATGAAATTAGTGGAAGGATAACAAAAAGCTATTTTGAATTAAGCAATA
>CAZMQY010000421.1:0-2486 GCA_964568335.1 uncultured Clostridium sp. | reverse complement strand
AGGAACTATCAGAAAAATCAAAGGAGGAATTTGAAAAGGTTTATGCTGAATTAAAGAAGAAATATAATGTAGTCTATAAGAGTTAGCATGCTCATAATCTTTACCGTATTAACTAATAAATTTAGCATTGTCTAAAATTATATTTATATCATATTAAAATGGTTAAATACAAAGAACTATGAAGGCCCCTGATAATTGACAGGGGCTTTAAAGCTATGTATAATTTAAAAGAGAACGGAGGTTTTCTAATGCAGTATCAAAAGGATGAAGTTCGAAATAGGATAGTTGAGGAAGCTTTAAAAGAGTTCAACGAAAAGGGCTATGAAGGTGCTTCCATAAGAAGCATAGCTCAAAAATCAAATACATCCGTGGGAAATATATATAAATATTTTAAATCGAAAGAAGAGCTGCATGAAAATCTTATAGGATCTATTTATGATAGATTTGTAGATTATATTAAGCAGTTTGACGAAGTAGAGCTTAATCACAAGGCGGAGATTATATTTTTCAAGCTAGTGGACGAGATAATGGAGATTTTTAATGAGAATAGTGTTGAGATTTCCATACTTCTTAATCAAAGCAAAGGGACTAAATATGAAAACTGCAAAAGTATATTTACTGAATTTGTAACAAGAATTGTTACAGAAAAAACCCAATATGAATTATCGCTAAAAGGCAAAAGACTTAGGGATAATTTTGTTATATATCTTGTTTCTCAAAGTCTTCTTGAAAGCATTGCCGTTATAGTAAGACAGCGAAGTGAAGGTGCAGAGGTTAGGAGACTTATACTAAATTTAATTGATATTTTTTATACTGATATTATAAATAAATTAGATACCGAGGATATACAATAACAATAAGCTTCTCTATATAGATAATCAACTTCAGGCTGTAAGACTATTAAATTTTTTCAAAAATAGAGAAGTGTTTTTTTGAGCTAAAAGAGAACCGATGTTCAGAAAACTAATTAAGTAAGGAGCATGAAATGGGAAGTTATGTTGAATTTGAAAATGTAAAAAAGAGCTATGACATGGGTGAAGTAGTTATTAAAGCAGTTGATGATGTTTCATTCTCCATAGAAAAGGGAGAGTTTGTTGTTATTCTTGGTGCCAGTGGTGCAGGAAAATCAACAATCCTGAATCTTTTAGGCGGTATGGATTCTGTAACTGATGGAAGTATATTTGTGGATGGCAACGAAATAAGTAAATATGATAAAAAGCTGCTTACAAAATACAGGCGTGATGATATAGGCTTCGTCTTTCAATTTTATAATTTGGTTCAGAATCTTAATGCATTAGAGAATGTAGAGCTTGCAGTTGAAATATGCGAAGACTCCATGGAGCCGGAGGAGGTTCTAAAAAGCGTGGGACTTGAGGAGAGACTTTACAACTTTCCTTCACAGCTTTCCGGTGGGGAGCAGCAAAGGGTATCCATAGCAAGAGCAATAGCAAAAAATCCTAAACTGCTTCTTTGCGATGAGCCTACTGGAGCGCTGGATTATAATACTGGAAAGGCAATATTAAAACTGCTGTCTGATACAGCAAAGATGTATAATATGACTGTTATAGTTATTACTCATAATTCTGCCATAGCACCAATAGCAGACAGAGTAATCACTGTGAAAAGTGGAAAGATAGCAAGCGTTAAAAAGAATGAAAATCCTGTTTCCATAGAAAGCATAGAGTGGTAATTATGAAAAAGACTTTTTTAAAAAATTTATTCAGAGATATAAAAAAGACGCTTTCAAGGTTTTTATCAATAGTTGTGATTATTGCAGTTGGTGTGGCTTTTTATGCAGGTGTCAGAGCTACAAGCCCATCCATGAAGATATCAGCTGATACCTACTTTAATAAAAACAACTTCATGGATTATAAACTGATTTCGACGTTAGGGCTTACTAATGACGATGTTCTTGAGATTCGGAAGGTAAGTGGAGTGACACAAGCAGAGGGCTCCTACTCAATTGATGCGGTGGTAGAAAAGAATAAGCGTCAATTAGTGCTGAATATTAACTCGCTGCCTGCTGAAAATGCTATTAACCATATTAGGTTGGTTAAAGGCAGAAGGGCTGAAACTGATAATGAAGCTGTAGTTGAGGAAAGGTTCTTTGAGAATAATAAACTAAGCCTTGGCGACACTATTGTGCTTAAATCCGGCAGTGACAAAAATATTGAAGACGACTTAAAAAATACGGAATTTAAGATTGTGGGAACAGCGGAATCTCCATTATATGTTTCAGACCAAAGACAGCCTAGTTCTGTAGGAAATGGTTCTGTAAAAGGGTTTGTATATATACTTCCAGAGGTTTTCAAAAGCGAAGTTTATACGGAAATCTATGTAAGAACTGACAGCCCGGAGTCGAAAAACAGTCTTTTAGATAATGAAGTTTATAATAGCTACACTGAAGGCATAGAAAAGGCTCTTAAGAATATTGGAGTATCAAGAAATGAGATAAGATATGCTGAGGTAATTAAGACACCCACTGA
>CAZMQY010000420.1:0-3016 GCA_964568335.1 uncultured Clostridium sp. | reverse complement strand
ATCACTTTAAAATGCATCTTGGATGATTTGGAGTGGAAATTAGCCCGTTTGGATGCTGATGCAGAATGTTTGAATAAGAAAATGAAAGAAATTGAAAAGGATAAATAGTGCGCACTCTTCATATAGAACGTAATAGTAAACTATGGCGCACTAGTCAATTATCAGCTAGAGTAATATTTCATGACACTGACTTCGTATAAGTGTGAGCAATGTAATGTTAGATGACATATATCGCTTTAAAGTGCGTGCTATTAAAATTGAATTATATAATAATGAAGTCGTAAATTTACTGTGGTTATGGAGGTATAAATGGATCAAATAAGTCTAAAGTTTAATATTGAGGTTAAAAAAGAATATAAAAATGTATCAAAATACAAAAGAATCCTCCAACCCGTTATTTATACTAATATCGGTGTTTTTATCAACGATAAAAAATTGGATGATGTTTTTGTTATAGATTGCTTCTTTGATTCACTATTTAAGGAAGATACATATCCAATGTTTACATGTACCTGTGGTGTATTTGGATGTGGAGGATATTATGTAAAAGTAACAAATAGTGAAGTTGGGATGATATGGGAAACACAACAATCCCCATTTGTTGATGCGCCAGTAGAAGAAGTTAATAAATCTTTCAATTTTATTTTCTCTTGGAGTAACATTATTAATTTTGCAGAAGATCTAATTTTAAATCTTAAGAAATTAAATAATTTAAGAATAGAAAATAAATTAGATGCAATTATAGATGAAATACATGTCTATGAAATTAATGTTGAAAAGTTAAAGGAGAAATACGAAGATAATACATAGTTAAGGGGTAAGCTGCGATATACGTCATCTAACAAAATGTTCAAGTTCGCTTTGCATGAAAAGACTGCAAAGCACACCTGCGAAGCCAAGTACGGTCGCTCTAGTCTTCTCGGCGTCTTGGGCACGAAACGTTATACGCAACTATTTTTCAGTTTAAGTACATATCACTAGTTAGGAGGATATGATGGAGCATATTTTATTAAGAGAAATAAGGGATGATTATGAAAAGTATGAAACTGGTGTAATTGAGTTTTTTAAACTAACTGAAGAAGATAAGGATATGATATTAACTTTTAATATTATTGATGAAATTAATGATACTATACTTTCGCAATGGGAAATTAGATGTGTGAACTATGTAAGAAATGTAAATAAATTTGAAATTAATCATAATTATCTTTATGAGATGGACGTTGATGTCTATGATAATGCTATTCTAGGCTGGGAAAATGGCTGTGATAGTTATTCAATTTACTATAATAAATCTCCACAAAACCCTGAAAGTTTTATAGGGGCCTTATATATAGCACATAATGAAACTACAAAAGGGTTCATTCCATTTGGCAAGTTTATATATGCTGGTGAGAAAAGGAATTTTAATAATTATAGTTTCAATATTGATAATCTTAAAGAAAGTCCTGGAATATTCGCCTGTGGCCCGGAACCGCTGATGAATTCATATTACAGGGTACTTACGAATTATTATATGGAGCCAAGAATGCTGAAAAACAACTCAATTATTAACGAGTTTTTTAAAAATAATGAGTTTATGACACTAACTTTTGATAAATCATATATTATGGCAACTCACTTGAAATGTGTTAAGAAAGTATGATAAGGATGTGCATCGTATAACAATAAATTTCCGTTCAGTTTGGCTTGAAAAGATAGCCAAGCTAAACCTGAGAAGCTAAGAAAAGAGATTTCTAAACTTCTCGGTGTCGGAAATTCGAGACGTTAGACGTAATTTTATTAAAATGAGTGCTTGCTTAGAAGTTATAAGATCCAGGTTTATTGTGTTGTAAGTGTAGGAACTAGTATAACAAATGCTTGTATTAATATAGGTAAGGAGTTAGTTAAAGATGTTAAATCATAAAGGAACAGTCACTCTAGAAACTGAACGTCTTATATTACGTAAATTTGTTATTGAAGATGCAGAAGAGATGTTTGCTAATTGGGCAAATGATCCAGAAGTTGCAGAATACATGAGATGGAATGCACACGTTGATATAAATGAAACAAAAAAGAATTTAAAAAATAGAATTGATAAATATCAGGAACCAAGCTCCTATTACTGGGCAATCATCATGAAAGCTATAAACAAGCCAATAGGAAATATTGCATTAATTTATTCAAATGAATATGATATGTCTGCAGATGTTGCGTACTGTATTGGACGAAGTTTTTGGGGACAAGGAATTGCTACTGAAGCATTAAAAAGAGTTCTTGAATTTGGATTAATTGAGGTAAACTTTAATAGAATAGAAGCATATCATTCAGTTAATAATGTTGCCTCTGGTAGAGCTATGCAGAAGGCTGGTATGAGATATGAAGGAAGAATGCGTCAGAAATACAGGAGTCATGTAGGATTTGAAGATAGTGATTTATATGCAATTCTAAAACAAGATTTATCAATTTAAAACATTATGACATTATTAAAGGACAGAATAAGATCAATGAGGATGGAATTGGCTTTGCCCGAGATGTACAGCTAAAAACTCCGTATAACATAAGATTAGAGTTTTAAGCTCTGGCTTATTTGTTTTAGAACAAATATATAAACAAATAAAAAAATACGTCAAACTAATTTACAATCTTTTTAAAACGTTCACTAAAATAATTTAGAATGATTTACAATTGAAATTTATTATACATTAAAGCTATAACTATATAAGGAGGTAAGGATTATGAAGAGCAAATCTTCAATTAAAAACACTGGAAATATATTAGGCATCATTTCTTTCACAATACCTTTAATTATTTTTATGCTCATACTAAATTGGTTCTTTAAAATAACTCCATATCAAAAATTAGAAGGTATACCTTTAATGCTGGCACCTTTAATCTGTCCAATAGGAATTTTATTTGGTTTTTTGTCAATAAGAACTACACCTAATAAACTTGGGAAATGGAGTATTATTTTTAATGCTATATTAATCACACTACCTTTTTTATATTGGACTTTAGGAACTTTAATTTTTGGAAC
>CAZMQY010000419.1:1535-3018 GCA_964568335.1 uncultured Clostridium sp. | reverse complement strand
AAATTAACTTTTCCACCGTAAACAATTCCACGGCGTACATCCAATGTTATAAAGGAACCTGTTTTTATAATGTCTGTAACTGCAGCTGCATCGTATATTAAAGGTATTTCCTTACGCATGCACTCTATTGTTATGTCAGAGTCTACATTTGACTGCTCTGTTATTATGCCCTCAAGTTTATCTAAAAGCTCCAGGCAGCTTTTATCAAGCTCCTTGGCTATTAATATATCGCCCTCTTGGATATTTTCCTGAGCTTCCTTCATGCTAGCTACTACATTTGCAGTACCAAAGCCATTAATAGTGCTGGAGGTTTTTCCTTGAGCCAGTATGTCACCAACTACGTGCACCTTCATCATGTTTGTGGTGCCCACATAGTTTGCTGGAATTCCAGCTGCCATTACTACTAGGTCCCCATTTCTGACATAGCCTCTAGCACGAGCTATATCAACAGACTTTTCTATAAGCTCATCTGTGGATTCCACCTTCTCTGCAACGATTGGGAAAACACCCCAGTTAAGTGCAAGCTTTCTTGCCACATTATCATATGGAGTTACAGCTATTATTGGACATTCCGGTCTGTAGTTTGAAACTATCCTTGCTGTGTGTCCGCTTTGTGTAGCTGTGATTATAGCCGCTGCATTAAGATCCATAGCAGTGTTGCAGGTTGCAAGACTTATGGAGTTTGGTACGTTTGGTATATGGTTTCTTCTTCTTCTCTTTAGCTTTTCTTCATAGTTAAGAGACATTTCTGCTCTTTCTGCTATTTTAGACATGGTTATAACTGTTTCTACTGGATATTTTCCGTTGGCAGTTTCACCGCTGAGCATTATGGCATCTGTGCCGTCAAATATTGCATTGGCAACGTCGGAAGCTTCTGCTCTTGTTGGTCTTGGATTTTTAATCATAGAGTCAAGCATTTGCGTTGCAGTTATAACTGGCTTTCCTGCTGCATTGCACTTTTCTATTATCATCTTTTGAGCTACAGGAACATCCTCTGTTGGAATCTCAACTCCAAGATCTCCTCTAGCTACCATTATTCCATCTGAGAATTTGATTATTTCATCTATGTTGTGAAGACCTTCATGGTTTTCAACTTTTGAGAAGATTAGTATGTCTCCTCCTCCATTTTCCTGAAGCACTTTTCTAACATGAAGTACATCCGCCCCCTTTCTGATAAAGGAAGCTGCTACTATGTCTACACCCTGTTCTATACCGAATTTTAGGTCCGCTTCGTCTCTTTCAGTTACCGCTGGAAGGGTAGTTATTACTCCTGGAACATTCACATTTTTATTATTTCCAAGGGTACCGCTGTTCTTTACTGTGCAGTAGATATCTGTGCCTTCCACTGAGTTTACATTAAGCCCTACAAGACCATCAGCTATTAGGATGGAATCTCCCACTTTAACATCCTTGTAAAGATCTCTGTAGCTAACAGAACACATGGTATTGTTGCCAAGCACCTCTTCTCCGCAGTGAACTGTAA
>CAZMQY010000419.1:0-1525 GCA_964568335.1 uncultured Clostridium sp. | reverse complement strand
TCTTATTTCCGGTCCCTTTGTATCCAATATTATTGCGATAGGCTTGTTGTATTTAGCTCTCAGCCTTTTAACAAGCTCCAGCCTTGCTCCATGCTCAGCATGATCTCCATGGGAAAAGTTGTGTCTGGAAGCGTTCATTCCAGCTTCTATAAGCTTTGAAAGAACCTCTTCAGTTTGGCTTGAAGGTCCGATAGTACAAATTATTTTTGTTTTTCTCATTAAATATGACTCCCCTCTTTGTTTCTATTAATATGATAAAGACTTGGCTACCTCATATAGCTTATCATCAAATTTTCTTGATATAGCTAGAGCTTCATTAGTATCCATGTCTATTATGTCCATACCTTTGCAGCCTATAACTCTTGCGGTTTTGCCTTCCACTAAAAGCTCAACAGCTCTTGCTCCCATTCTTGAAGCCAAAACTCTGTCAAAGGCAGATGGACTTCCTCCCCTTTGAATATGTCCAAGTATTGTAGCTCTTGTTTCTATTCCTGTTATATCTTCTATTCTTTTTGCAAGGTCATTTGCTCCTCCAACACCTTCAGCTACTATTATAAGGTTGTGAAGCTTTCCTTTTTGCTTTCCATCAAGAATTACTCTGCAGATGTCCTCTAAATTGTAACCTTTTTCCGGTACTATTATGCTTTCAGCTCCACCTGCAAGCCCTGCAAATAGAGCAATGTCACCGCAGTTTCTTCCCATAACCTCTACTATGCTTATTCTTTCATGAGAGGTTGAAGTGTCTCTTAATTTGTTTATAGCATCTAATACTGTATTTAATGCAGTGTCAAAGCCTAGGGTATATTCTGTGTATGGAAGGTCGTTATCTATTGTTCCTGGAATTCCTATAGTCTTAACTCCAAGGTCTGATAGAAGCTTTGCTCCTTGGAAGGAACCATCTCCCCCTATAACAACTAGTCCATCTACTCCATATACCTTTAGTATTTGAGCTGCTTTTTTTCTAACTTCATCTTTTTTAAACTCTGTGCAGCGAGCTGTTCTAAGTATTGTTCCACCTCTTTGGATGATGTCAGACACGCTGCTTCTGTTCATTTCAAATATTTCTCCATTTAAAAGACCGCTGTAGCCTCTTTGAATTCCCATAACCTTTAGACCCTTATCGAGTCCAGCTCTAACAACTGCTCTAATGGCAGCATTCATGCCTGGTGCATCTCCACCACTGGTAAGTATTGCGATAGTTTTCATGGTGTAACCTCCTTAATTATTGCCTATGCTGTGTACTAAATTTGCCCATCAGGGACAGACCTTGTCCCAGATATCTTAAAAAAATCTTAAAATTACTCCACCCTAATTTTATCGCAAGACAAATAAAGTTGCAACTTTATTTAATGAACAATTAACAATGAAGAATTAACAATTATGGTAGAAAATCCTTTGGAGATTTTCAATTGATTTGTTAAGAATAAAAGAATCCATAGATTCTTTTATTCTTAACTGGTTATATGGTTATATGGCTAGGTTTTCTTCAATTGTTCATTGTTAATTATTAATTGTTAATTCACTT
>CAZMQY010000418.1:0-3021 GCA_964568335.1 uncultured Clostridium sp. | reverse complement strand
TATTTAGTAGCAACCTTTTCATAAGCTGCTTGTCCTTGATCAAGTATATCCTTTAAACCTTGTCCCTTAAGCGCATTGTATTGCTTAAAGAATTCATCTGTTGAAATCTTTCCAATTATGCACTCTGCAAGCAAGCTTTCAATTTTAGGGAATATTTGAGCTTGCTTCTCAACATAAGCAGCTGTTTGGAAAACAGGTACTGGTGCAAATAAATAAGGCTTATTGTTTACAAGACCATTATAAAATTGTTGAGTAGGAGCATCAAGTTTATCTACTGGTTTACCAGTTAAAGCAAGCTGCATATATCCATCACCTGTAAATACGTGTGGGAATGGAGTAAAGTTCATACCTGCTTTACGAGCATTTGTAAAGTTATCTCCGTAAGGTGACAAGTAAGTAGTCTTTCCATTTTCAGTTTTAGAGTGAGTTCCTTCTATACCATAGCTTGCAAGTTTAACTCCTTCATCACTGTATACAGAGTCAAAGAACTTGATTATATCGTTAAGCTTTCCGTTCTTTTCAGCTGCAATTGTGAAGTTTGCTGAACCGTAAAGCTTGTTTCTGGAAGCTATTCTTTGTGATCCATCTATTGGGCTCTTAGGAGGCAAAACAGTTTTAATCATTGCATCTGGTATTGTCTTTTGTAATAATACTGAAGCATCTCTTGCTGATGCAGCATAGCTCATCCAAGATCCGCCTATGCCTGCATTGATAGCATCATCTATCTCATTATTCTTGTTACTCCAAGTTCCACGTGTTGAAAACTCTGGGTCAAGCAGACCTTCCTTATAAAGTGATCTCATTTCATCTAAGAATTTAGGGAAATTAGCATGGTCATAAGCTAACATGTACTTTCCGTTATCAACCATAAAGCCTGTTTTATTAGCTACATTCATTCCGAATACAGGCATTAAGGAATACACATCACCAGTGTATGGAAGCTTTTGACCTTTGTTTCCGTCCTTCTTAACGTCCTTTGTCTTAAAGGCTCTCCACATATCCTTCCACTCATCCCAAGTTTCTGGCGTCTTTGTTATTCCCGCATTTTTCATCCAGTCTTCTCTTATTGACCAAGAGAAAGCATATGGCATATCTACTATTGTTGGAATTCCATATATTTTTCCATCTATTGGCTGTCTTAAAAATGCATACTGGTCAGCAGTAAATCTTGAAAGAATGTTCTTACCGTATTTATTAAGAGCATCATCAATAGGAACAAGAGCTCCTTGGTTCAATAATAGTGAAGTTGCACCATTTATAACTTCTGGTATAGTTCCTGAAGCTAGCATTGTTGTAACCTTGTCATTAAAGTTAGCAGCTGGAACCCAGATATAGTTGATCTTTACATTGTATTTCTTTTCCATCTCCTTTAAAACAGCATTTTCAGTTGCTGATGCAAAAGGCTCTGATATTGCAGACAAATAAGTGAATTCAAGCGGAGCTTTATTGCCTGTATTAGCATTAGTTTCTGTGCTCTTTTTGCCAGCAGAGCAGGCTGTCAAAGTAGTAACAGCTAATATAGCTGCAAGTACCTTAGAAAATGAACGCATTTTCTTATTCATTAATTACATCCCCTTTATAATAATTTATTAACCTTTAACCGCCCCTATAGTAACACCTTTTACAAAGTATTTCTGTAGGAATGGATAGATTACCAGCATTGGAAGCATTGATACTATTATTACTGCATTTTGAACTTGGGCCGGAATAACCGCCTGTCCCTCTTGGACTCTAGCTATATCGTTAGTTTCATATAACGAGCCTGAAGCTTGAAGTATTATATCTCTAAGCACTACCTGCAGCGTGTATTTATTTCTGTCTTGCAGGTAAATAAGTGGAGCAAAGAAATCATTCCAATGTCCGACTACAATCCAAAGAGCAATGGTAGCTAGAGCAGCCTTTGATAGAGGAATAACCAGCTTAAACAGAATCTGAAAATCATTAGCTCCATCAATTCTCATAGATTCTATAAGAGACATTGGTATACCGCTTATAAAAAAGCTTCTTAATACAATTACATAGTAGGAACTGCAAAGCACATTTACTATCAGCGCCCAAAGAGAATTAGTAAGTCCTACAGAACGCATAACTAAGTATGTAGGAATCATACCGCCGCCAAACCATAGGGCAATCAAAATCATTGCAGAAAAAAGCTTCTTTCCGTAAAACTCACAGAAGGCTATAGGATATGCTGCAAAGGAAACCATTAGAAGCGTACTTATACAGCCAACTACTGCAACAAAAATTGTGTTTCCATAGGCTTGGAAAATAAATTTATTGGCTATGATATCATTGTAAGCAACGAGAGTAATCTGTTTTGGCAGCATAAATACTTCATGTCGAAGTACAGGTCCGCTACTGCTTAAAGAAATAGCCAGAACATTTAAAACTGGATATAAGAATAAAAAACATAACAAACACATGAATAATATATTGAAAGCATCAAATAGTCTTTCACCTTTAGTAGGCTTGATTACAGTGTTCACGCCTGTCCCTCCTTAAAGTATCGTTGTTTCTGAGTATTTTTTACTCAAATAATTTGAGAATAAAACTAATGCTAAGCTAATCAAAGAGTTAAACAGACCTACAGCAGTAGATAAACT
The DNA here is from genome assembly GCA_964568335.1 of uncultured Clostridium sp. Taxonomy (GTDB): domain Bacteria; phylum Bacillota; class Clostridia; order Clostridiales; family Clostridiaceae; genus Clostridium_AT. The sequence continues at coordinate 418 of CAZMQY010000418.1, read as the reverse complement.
GTAATTTGCATTAGTAATACCTAGTTTATAAATATAAGTAGACAATACTTCTGAAACTGAATAGTTTGTTGGCTGCTGAAGCAGGTATACCTTTTCAAAGCCTACTGACATAAGGTTTCCAACCTGTAGAATAAGCATAATGATTATAGTATTTTGAAGGCTTGGAAGTGTTATATGCCAAACTTGCTTAAATCTTGTTGCACCATCCACCATTGCAGCTTCATACAGCTCTTGATCTATGGAAGTAATAGCAGATAGATAAACAATGGATCCCCAGCCTACTCCTTGCCATATGCCTGAGATAATATATATAGATCTAAAATATTTTGGTTCTTGCAAGAAGTTAACAGCATCAAAGCCCATTGCTTTAAATACAGTGTTTATTGTACCCATTGTTGGTGACAGCAAGGTATATATT